>JAZNOR010000081.1:0-31681 GCA_045589235.1 Eubacteriales bacterium
CAGTCTGCGGCGGGTTGATAACCGGAGTAAAGCTCTCGATACCGAGGCTACCGAGGTTAGTAACTGTAAATGTACCACCCTTTAAGAGGTCCGGGCTGCATGAGCCGGTACGGCACATTCCGCAAACGTCCTTAGTTGTAGCAGAAATCTCTTTAAGAGACATCTTGTTAGCATTAAATACGGTCGGAACCATAAGTCCACGCTCTGTATCTGTAGCAACACCGAGGTGGACGTTGTTAAAGCGAACCATCTTGTCATCAAGGAAGTGTGAATTTAAATCCTTGTGGTTTAAGATAACACGTGATACAGCAAAGAGAATCATATCGTTGAGAGTAACCTTCTCCATTCCCATTGCTTCGCCCTGATTCTTTAAAACCTTGCGGTATGCCATAATTGCTGTAGCATCGAAGCTTGTATTGAGAGTGAGCTGAGCCATATTTGAGAGAGATGCATGCATTGACTTTGCAATAACCTTACGGATATTGGAGAGCTTGATCTCTTCAAAATCAGCTTCAGCAGCAACTGGAGCAGCAGCCGGAGCAGCCTCTGGAGCAGCTGCAGCCGGAGCATTGAGGTCAGCAGTGCTGACTCTTCCGCCGATACCTGTGCCGCCGTTTGCAGTAGAAGCACCCTGTGCAGCATATGTAGTAGTTTTGCCTTCAGCGATTAACTTTTCAATATCGCGCTCGATAATTCTGCCCTTCGGACCTGTCGGAACAGCCTGGCTTAAATCAGCGCATGAACGCTCTGCCAAGTGCTTAGCACGCGGAGAGATAGCAAGCTTGCCATCAGCTGACTTTGTTGCAACCGGAGCTGCAACAGGTGCTGCAACGGGAGCTGCAACAGGAGCTGCAACAGGTGTTGCCTCAGCAGCAGGTGCCTCAGTTGCGCCGTTCGGGACAAACTCAGATGCATCATCACCCGGTGCACCGATTGCACATACATTTGTAAGGCACGGAACATCGTCGCCCTCTTCAAAGAAGATAGCAAGAAGCGTACCGCCAACCTTTGCGGTTTCCTCAAAGCTTGCCTTATCGGTCTCGTATGAGAAAAGTACGTCACCGATAGCGACCTCATCGCCAACCTTCTTCTTCCATTCGCCGATGATACAGCTCTCAACTGACTGACCCTGTCTCGGCATGATTACCGGAGTTGCATTTGAAGTTCCCTTCTTTGCAACCGGAGCTGCAGGAGCAGCCGGAGCCGGTGTTGCAGCCGGAGCAGGAGCAGGAGCTTCTGCCGGTGCTGCTGCAGGAGCTGCACCGTTCGGGTTAAACTCAGATGCATCCTCACCGGGTGCACCAATTACGCAAACATTGGTAAGGCACGGAACATCGTCACCCTCTTCAAAAAACACTTCAAGCATTGTACCGCCGACTTTTGCGGTTTCTTCAAAGCTTGCCTTATCGGTCTCGTATGAGAAAAGTACGTCACCGATAGCGACCTCGTCGCCTTTTTTCTTCTTCCATTCCGCGATGATACAACTCTCAACGGACTGGCCTTGTCTCGGCATAATTACCGGTGTTGCCATTAGTTTTGCCTCCTTATATAGAATTATTTTTTAACAAAATCTGTCAAATGATTGCTTCTAACAAAAAATGTTAGTTTCAACCATACACATTTATTTTACCTTTTATTCCTTCGATTGTCAATTCTTTTTTTATTAAATTATTATAAAATCTCAATACCCTTTTCGGTGAGATATTTTCTTATCTCATCGGGTAGCTTTCCGTCGCTCACGATTGCATCAACTTCATCGACGCTCGCAAAGGTGTGAGGCATTGCGTTTCCAAGCTTTGTGCTGTCCATAAGCATAATGCATTTTCTTGCTTTTCGGACCACAGCACCCTTAAGCGCCGCATCGTGAATATTACCGCAGGTAAAGCCTGCCTCGGGTGAAAATGCGGTAACTGCGAGAAACGCCGTGTCAATGTTTAACTTTTCAATTGCACTCTGCGCCTGCGGTCCTGCAAGAGAAATGTTGTTGTGATTAACCTCGCCGCCGAGAACATTTATGGTTGCCTGCTTTAAATGCAATAAATCCAGCGCAATATTGATACCGTTTGTGGTAATGAGAAGCGGAACGTCTTCTATTCGCTTAACAAGCTCAACAATAGTACTGCCCGCATCCAAATAAATCGAGCTGCCCTGCGAAATGAGCTTTGCCGCCTTTTCGCCGATAATGCGCTTCTGCTCGGTGTTAATGGCACTTCGCTTGGAGAACACATCCTCAACGAGACCACTAATTGATTTAAGTGATTTCGCTCCGCCGTGAACGCGGATAATGCTTCCCTCACGCTCAAGCGTTTCAAGGTCACGGCGAATCGTCATTTCTGAAACACCGGGCACTAATTTTTTAAGCTCTGCGAGACTCACCTTGCTTTTCTGCTGAATATATTCATTTATTTTTTCTTGTCTTATGTTCATACTACCACCCTAAAATGTTCGTTTCTAACATTTTAACATTATTAAACGACTTTTGCAACCCCTTTGCAAAACAAAAAGGCTCGAAAATTCGAGCCTAAATTTTATATGTAATCGCCGCCATACTCTGCTTTGCAAGATATGCCGCCTCTTCATTTATCGCCTGAATTATTGCAATAATAAAGATTGCACAGAAAATTACAGAGAGCACCATTTTCCAACCGTTTGGCCAATCTGTGAAGTAATGCATAAAGAAAATACCCAGCGGTGGAAACACTATAAGAAATAAAACAACAATAATCGGATTGCCCAAAATTTTCTTCACTGCCTCACCTCCTTCTAAATAATAATAGCACACAAATATGTATTATTCAATAATAAATTGTAAATAATAGGAAGACAATATACCCGAAAGGAATGATAATATGAAGGGCTATGCGATGCTTGGAATCGGCAAGACAGGTTGGATCGAGAAAGACCGCCCTAAATGTGGCGAGCTTGACGCAATCGTTTCTCCGATTGCGATTTCTCCCTGCACTTCCGATATCCATACGGTTTTCGAGGGTGCTCTTGGAGAGCGAACAAATATGATTTTAGGTCACGAAGCGGTTGGTGAAGTAGTCGAGGTCGGAAGTTTAGTTCGCGACATCAAGGTAGGCGATAAGGTCATTGTCCCTGCCATCACGCCGGACTGGGGTAAGGTTGAGGCACAGGGCGGTTTCTCAATGCACTCGGGCGGTATGCTGTCCGGCTGGAAGTTTTCAAATTTCAAAGACGGTGTTTTCTCAGAATATTTCCACGTAAACGAGGCTGATGCCAACCTCGCAATTTTGCCTGAAGGGGTTAATCCCTCTCACGCGGTAATGTTAAGTGATATGGTACCAACAGGACTCCACGGTGCTGAGCTTTGCGATGTGCAGTATGGCGATTCAGTTTGTGTAATCGGAATAGGTCCTGTAGGACTTATGTCGGTTGCAGGTGCAGCGCTCCGTGGTGCAGGTAAAATTTACGCAGTTGGTTCACGTCCGAATTGTATTGAGGCGGCAAAATATTACGGTGCGACCGAAATTGTAAACTACAAAAACGGCGCGCTCCTCGACCAGATTATGGAACTTACCCACAACAAAGGCGTTGACAAAGTAATAATTGCAGGCGGCGATAACGATACCTTTATCGACGCGGTGAAAATGCTTAAACCGGGTGGAATTATTGGCAACGTAAACTATCTCGGAAGCGGTGATTATGTTCGTATTCCGCGAATTGAATGGGGTTGCGGAATGGGACATAAAACTATTGCAGGTGGCCTTATGCCGGGTGGCAGACGCAGAATGGAAAAGCTCGCAGCTCTTCTTTCAAATCACCGTCTTGATACCTCACGACTCCTTACCCACTGCTTTAACGGTTTTGAGCATTTGGAAGATGCGCTTCTTCTTATGAAAGAAAAACCCGCCGACTTAATCAAACCCGTTGTTGTTATATAGAAAAAAAAGCCTTGGTTTAAAACCAAGGCTTTTTTTCTTATTCAACTAAACTCATCGGGTCAATTTGAGCCCCGTCACGCGTGACTTCAAGGTGGAGATGTTCAACCTCCATACATTCACCTGCCGCACTGTTACCAACGTTTCCAATAACAGTTCCCAGGCTTATCTTATCGCCTTTTTTCACGGTAATTTCCGGCGCTAAGTTGCAATAGCGGCTTACCACTTTTTCCTTATGCTCGATAACCACCGTGTGACCCATAAGGGCATCCTCGTAAACATCGCTTACCGTGCCGTCTGAAATCGCGTAAACTTCGCTACCAACTTTTGCGGAAATATCAATTCCCGCGTGTGTGCGCCAATCGCCGAAGGTTTTACTCTTTACCATTTCATCGCCGGTAAAGGCATTTACCACTTCCCCCGCAACCGCGGTAACATATTGGGGTTTCAAGTTTGCGACCGGAATTTCAGCCGGTGGCTCTTCTTTTTTAACTATTTCTTCGATAGGTTCCGTATCTTCGGGAAGTACGATAGGTTCATATTCCGAAACATACGGCTCTTCAACCTGCATTACCTCATCGGCAAGCGGAATTTCTTCCTCCTGAACGCGATACATCACATAACCCGAAATTCCAACTGCCAGCACGCAAAGGAACAGGATTATGTATAATCCGTTCTTAGAAATCTGCCTTAAAAAGGCGTTTTGATTTTTCATATCCGGTGAACACCTCCGCTACTATTATCACCGAGGTGTCACGCTATTATTCAGGAAATTTTATACGTTAAAACGGAAGAGAATGATATCGCCGTCGCGAACGACGTATTCCTTACCTTCGCTGCGTACCAGGCCTTTTTCCTTAGCGGCAACCATAGTTTTGCAGGCAACAAGGTCGTCGAAATGAATGACCTCAGCTCTGATAAAGCCGCGCTCAAAGTCACTGTGGATTTTACCTGCAGCTTGAGGTGCACGAGTGCCGCGCGTAATCGTCCACGCTCTGACTTCAGGCTCGCCTGCGGTTAAGTATGAAATTAAGCCTAAAAGCGAATAACAAACCTGAATCAGTCTGTCAAGACCTGATTTTTCGAGACCAAGTTCTTCTAAAAAGAGCGCCTTTTCGTCCTCTTCAAGCTCTAGAATATCCTGCTCAAGCTTTGCACAAATCGGAAGCGCCTGCGCTCCCTCGCTCTCTGCAAATTCACGAACTTTATTGTAATAAACATTTGAGTCAATACCCGAAGTAAAATCCTCTTCAGACATATTCGCCGCATAGATAACAGGCTTTGTTGAAAGAAGGTCAATATCATTGATTATAGCCCACTCGTCATCTGTAGCATCAAATGTACGCGCGCTCTTGCCCTCGTCAAAATGAACGTGAAGTCGCTCAAGCAACTCGACCTCAACGTTATACTTCTTGTCGCCCTTTGCAAGCTTTTTAGGCTTCTCGATTCTGCGATCTAACATTTCGATATCGGATAAAATAAGCTCGAGTGAAATCGTTTCGATATCGCGAAGCGGGTCAACCGAGCCCTCAACGTGAATAATATTAGTATCTTCAAAGCATCTTACAACGTGAACGATTGCATCTACCTCACGGATGTGTGATAAGAACTTATTTCCGAGACCTTCGCCCTTTGATGCACCGCGAACCAAGCCTGCAATGTCAACGAACTCAACGATTGCCGGCGTTACCTTCTTCGGATTATACATTTCCGCAAGCACGTCAAGACGCTCATCTGGAACCGTAACAACGCCCACATTAGGGTCAATCGTGCAGAACGGGTAGTTTGCGCTCTCCGCACCTGCATTTGTAATCGCGTTAAAAAGCGTGCTCTTACCGACATTCGGTAAACCTACTATGCCTAATTTCATTTTTAATTTATCTCCTTTATTTTATGCCAATTATAGTATTAAATTATACTGTAATTAGCTTTAAAAGTCAATTATTTATTATAGTTTATTCATAATAAAAAGAGGTGGAAATTCCACCTCTTTTTTATCAGTCTTTAAAAAGGCTGAGCATCATAATAATAACTCTCGCCATTGCGCTCGCGTTCGGACTCCACGGCAGGAAGTACGGATCGGTCTCGTCATATCGCTCGACCATATAGTACTCATCGGTTACGCCCCAGCGAAGCTGATCCTCATAGATTTCCTTCATTCTGTCAATCTCGCCGAATTTCTCCCACGACTGGAACCAGCGCAAGTCGCAAAACGACAGATACCAGCAATGACGCGATGAGCCGGAAATCATACGGCCCGTGAGACCTCCGTTATAACGATTTGCCTTAATCGCCCAATTGTGCATACGCTTTAAATCCTCGACGTTATCAATTACGCCTGAGCGCACATGCTCTGCGTAAGCCAAAAGCGGCATAAGCTCATCGACAACATAGCGTTTATCGTCACCAAACGGAATCTTCGGAATATACAACTCATCCTCAGCCATCTCCAGAATCGGCTTCATATACTTTCTCATAGCAATAATATATTCCTCATATTCCTCGCGAACCTCAGATGCGCGCGGGTCGTTATAGCGTTCTAAAAGCTCAACAAACGGCTTTAAGTGATGAATATTAAACGAATCGCTTGACCACTCCTGAATAACCTGCTCCCAATCGCTGTTGCGAAGTGGCGGGAAAAGACCCTCGGCAAGCTCAGCATTTCCGATTGTAGAGCGACGAGTGCGCTTTATCCAATCGAATGCACGCATAGCTGCATCGCGATATGTGTCAAAAGTTTTTCTTCCCGCATCGCCATAATTTTCGCAGTGTTTTGCAAGCGAGAAAAGCACGCCGCCTGTAATGTTTGCCCAATAAATACCGATGTTAATAATTTCGCCCTCATCGTTTTGCATAACATTAAAATAGGTGTCAAGTATATCTTGAGTATATTCGTAGAAATCGCCAATCTGAGAGAGCGCCTCAAAGCAGACATCAGCCTCGCTCGGCCAAATTATGCGCTGAAGACCGCCCTGTCGCCATAAAAGATAATCCTTGCCGACCGGATATGTAAAGCACTGCAAAAGCTGAGCTACGAAGTGACGAATCATTTTCATCTTGCCCGCATCATCGGCAATTTTCTTCGGAAGCCTGTTTATTCTCGAAAGCTCTGCCGCCCAGAATTTTTTTGTAGTGATGAGCTCTGCATCATAGTTAATTTCTGTTTTTTCACCGCGGTTTAGCATAAATAAAAGTGTTGCACTCTCGTTCGGTTTGAGTGTGTAATTAAAATCAATCGCTCCGTTTTCATCGTCCCAAACAGGCGCAACATCACCTGAAACACGAAGAGTTCTATCGCCATCGGTGTACGCGCCGTTTTCCTCGTGCCAGGTTGACGGGAACCATTCGTACCACTTCTCAATTTGCGGATTGTAGCTGCGGTATCCGTCGCAACCGCCGGCAACAAGTTCTGTATCCTTGCCTCCTTCAAGACCTGTGCGAAGCACCATACTAACCTTGTCGGAGAGCTTTTCACTTCCCGTATTTTTAAGCGTTACCTTTGCAAAGCAGGTAGCACGGCGCGCAGTATCGCAGAACGCTTCTTCGGTAACTGTAAGGTCGCCCACCTTGTGTTCAACTCCGTGAATAGGTGCGCCATCTTCAGTAATTAAATATTTAACCGTCTTAAAGTCAAACTGCTTGCGCTCACGTCCATAGAGAAGCCACATTCCGCAGCTAATTAAAGTATGGTAATATTCATAACCCTGCTTTTTATCAACAACATCAGAACCGTCAATCTCATCGCCGAAAATAATTTTACCCTCAGGCCAAAGCGTGAAAAGACGCTCGGCACGCGGCGGATGAAGATATCTTCTCGTCGTTTTAATTTTCTTCCAGGTGGAACGGTCATATGGTTTTTCATCAAGATATGTGTACTCGTACATAATCATTCTCCTAAAATACAAATTAATAAACTTTTTAAAGTTCCAGTTTAATTATAGCGCAGTTTATTTTTTCAGTAAATGTACTATACTGAAAAAGATGGACAAAACTGATATAAAAAATCCCATATTCATTTTTCTTGCAATATTTATTTTATTGTGCTAAAATTATTTGAACAATAAAAAAGGAAGGCGATGAAACCGTGTTAAATCCACGTTCATTACATAGAATAGTCGTTAAAGTGGGAACCTCTTCCCTCACCCATCAGACAGGGCTTTTGAATTTGCGCCATATTGAGCTGCTCGTTCGCACTTTATCCGATATTAAAAACTCAGGGCTCGAGGTGATTTTGGTAACTTCGGGTGCCATCGGTGTCGGAATGTCAAAGATTGGTATGACAACGCGCCCGAATGAGCTTAAATACAAGCAGGCAGCGGCAGCTGTCGGCCAATGCGAGCTTATGCATATATATGATAAATTTTTCTTAGACTACGGTCAGGTAGTCGGTCAGATTCTCATCACGCGTGACGATGTTGAACAGCCAAAAAGGCACGAAAAAATTATCGACACATTTGATGCGCTTATTGAAACGGGTGCAATTCCTGTTGTTAATGAAAACGACTCGACGGGCGTTGAGGAAATTTTATTCGGCGATAACGATACTCTGTCTGCAGAAGTTGCGGTACTTAGTCATTCTGACTTACTCGTTATTTTAAGCGATATCGACGGTCTTTATGACTGCGACCCGCACAAGGACAGTAATGCCAAAATCATCCCGCTTGTCACCAACGTTACCGATGAAATAAAAGAGAGCGCCGGCGGTGCGGGAACAAGTCTTGGCACGGGTGGAATGATTACGAAGCTCCACGCCGCTGAAATCACGATGAAAGCCGGAATTCCGATGGTAATAACAAATGGCGATGACCCCTCTGTTTTATACGATGTAGTTTCCGGCAAAAGTGTTGGAACATTATTTAAACCTGAATAAAAAATGCCGTCTTATAGACGGCATTTTTTTGCGCACCTTGTAATATACTCTTTGTATGGAGGTGCAAAAATGAAATTTAAAAGTCGCACTTTTGTTATTCGCAGAAAAAACATTTTTAAGCTTACTATACTTTGCATATTTTTTGCAATCGTTATAAAATTACTCTCATTTACCCGAATTGAGGACGGGCTTTATTCTGTTGCAAACAACGCAGGTTTTGCAAAAGCCGCGATAAACACAGAGCTTTACACCACTGAAACGGAAAAAGAGGTTCCGATCGACTACACCACATGGGTTTTCAAACCTAAAGTTATCGAAGGAACACCGATAAAAAGCTTATCTGTTAATCCGACAAGTCCAAGCGGTTATGTAAATTTAGGAAAAATATATTTGAAGAACGACTCTTCAAAGAAAATTGACTTAAATTGGTATTTAAAATCCGATATGCCGTTTGAGCTTAAAGGCAAAGGTCCGCACGTTCTAATTGTACATACACATGGCAGCGAAGCATACCATCCTGAGGGCAAATTTGTTTACACGCCAGATGATGTTGAACGCACAACGGATACGCGCTACAACGTAGTGCGAGTAGGCGATGAAATAGAGAGCATTTTAAAGCAAAAAGGAATTTCGGTAATACACGACCGAAACATATATGATTCGCCGACCTATAGCGGCTCATACACCCGAACACTTGATGCGATTTCCGCACACATGAAGAAAAATCCCGGAATTAAAGTTATTTTAGACATACACCGTGATTCAATCGTAGCAAATGACGGAACACGTTACAAAACCGTATCTACGGTAAACGGAAAGCCGGCGTCTCAGCTTATGCTAGTAATGAGCACGGGAGAAAGCGGGCTTCCCCACCCTAATTGGCAGGAGAATTTAAAATTTGGCGTTAAACTGCAATGCCAGATTGCAAACAAGTATCCCAGTCTTATGCGCCCGATAAATTTACGCACCGAACGATTCAATATGCACGTAACAACGGGGTCTCTTCTAGTTGAAGTCGGCTCTGCCGCAAATACGCTCGAAGAAGCTCTCACTGCAATCCGCCCGTTCTCAGAAGAGCTCGCCGCCCTTTTATTAAGTGTAAAAAAATAGCAGGTGTTATCCACCTGCTATTTCTTATAATCCGAGTTCCTTTAAGAAACCATAAAGTGCTTTTGACATCCAATAGAAGCCAAGCTCGTTGTAGTGCAGTCCGTCAACTGTTGTTTCGTGCCAAACGCTTACTCCTGCAAATTCTTTTTCAAAGCATCCTGCCTGCTCGAAAAGATAGATGTTCTTATCGCCGGCAGCCTTATTTTCCTCAACTATCTTCTTCTGAATTTCAAGGTCACACGCCTTACGTCTTCCCTTAGCCGGGTCAACTACATCCATACCCGTTATATTAAACGGAATTACTATAATCGGAGTATTCGGATTCTTTGCGCGGTATATTTTAATAAATTCGCGAAGGTGGGAATCGAGCCATTCACTGTCAGGGCAGTTACCCTCAATGCTCATAATAAGCGTGCACACATCTGGAATTGAAGCAACAACCTCTGCAACCTCCGGTTCTGCCTTACCGCTTGATGAAAAGCCTAAGTTATAGAACTCTCGGTTTAACCAGCGAGAGAGAATGTTCGAGCGCGCCATACCCGGGCGAGCTGCGCATCCGCCCTGCTGAACGGAGGTTCCGTAAATTAAAACCTTTTTATCATCTTTGAATTTATGAAGCGGCGCTGAAACTTCCGCATCATCATCTAAACCTATAAGAACTTTATCAATTCCGCCGTAGCACGGGAAATTGAGGAGCACATCAAACTCCTGCGCTTCTTCAAAATCAAGGAGCTTGCGAGTGTAGAAATTCGGGTCCTTTGACATATTTTTGGAAACGTCGCAATAAACGTAATCCTTACCGTCTTTTGAAACGTATAAATCAAAGCTGTGGCGCATGGTATCTGCCATGTGCGGAGCACTGATATGGTCAAAAATTCCGGGTTGTGCCTTGCGACTTACCTGGAGAGTTAAATTTTTAAACTTCGCATGGAAGCGAATCTGACCGCCTGCCGTTTCATCGGCAAGACTATAGACCGCCTCCGGCAGGTTAGTTGCGGAGAGTGGAAGACGGCGATAAACCTTCTCCTTTTCATAAAACGGGAAACCGTATATTTTAAAAGGTTCACTTTGCGGATTAAACCACTGCATTTTTATCTCTCCTTATAATCCAAGTTGTGTTAAAAACTCATAAAGTCCCTTTGATGCATAATAGAAACCGAGCTCGTTTAAATGAAGTCCGTCAATCGTCACCTCGTGCCAAGCATCTTTTGGCAAGAAATCGTCCTGAATAAAGAGATGAATATGCTCATCACCTGAATTTTTAAAATCAGATACTATCTTTTTCTGTATCTCACGGTCGCGCAGTCTGCGCTCGTAAACATTTGGGATAACCGTGTCGCGCCCGCTTACTAAAAACGGCATTATAACGATTTCACAAGTCGGGTTCTTTGCACGGTAGATTTTAATAAACTCGCGAAGCTTAGTGTCAAGCCACTCACTGTCCGGGCAGTTGCCCTCTGTGCTTATAACGAGTGCCGCAACGTTTTTTGCATCCGCAATAACGTCTGCAATTTCGGGTTCAGCCTTCGCGCTTGAGTTAAAGCCAAAGTTATAAACCTCGCGGTTTAACCAGCGCCCGATAATATTCGCCATAGTTGTGCCGGCTCTTCCTGCATTCGAGCCTTGCTGAATCGAGCCACCGTAAAAGGCAATCTTTCTGTCATCCTTAAATTTATGAAGTGGCGGCATTACCTGCGCCTCATCATCTAAACCTATAAGAACTTTATCAACTCCGCCATATGTAGGGAAATTTAAAAGCACATCAAACTCCTGCGCTTCCTCGAAATCGAGCAGCTTTCGCTCGTAAAAACGCGGATTCTTGCTCATATTTTTAGACACGTCACAGAATATGTAATCTTTTCCATCTTTCGATACATATAAATCAAAGCTTTGCTTTGTTGTACCCGTTGTGTGCGGCGCACTGACGTGGGCGTACATACCCGGCTTTGCGTTAACGCTAACCTGCAGGGTTAGGGCTTTAAACTTAGCTCTGAATCTTATCTGACCGCCCGATGTTTCGTCTGCTAAACGATAGCTTGCCTCGGGCAAAAACTCATCTAACCCGAGTGGCAGGCGACGGTAAGTCATCTCTTTTTCATAAAACGGGAAACCGTAAATTTTAAACGGCTCGCTTTGCGGATTAAACCACTGCATAAAAATCACCTCTGTGCGTTTTCATTATATCATTAGAAAAAACAGTCAGTCAATGGTCAAACACGACTTTATTAACAATTTGTTCTTTGACTTTGTCGACAAAAAACGCTATAATAAAATCAGAACAAAGGAGATGATAAAAATGCAAGAACTTAAGCTTATCGGAACAGCCTTCAGGCAGCAGATAGAAGATGCGTTCGAGGCGTCTGCTTATGAATTTGCGCGGCCATATATAAAGCTTATGACATATTATAAATGCGCTATGATGGAGATTGAAACTAAGTTTAATGTTCTTAATGAGGAATATTCACTTGAATATAACCGCAACCCGATAAATTCAATTAAAACGCGTCTTAAATCCCCGCACAGCTTAAAGGACAAGCTACGCAGGAAAGGTCTTTCCTTTTCGCTCGAAACGATTGAGGAGAATATAAACGACATTGCAGGTGTGCGCGTTGTGTGCAACTCTCCTGAGGATGTTTATACTTTGGCAGAGGCGCTTTTAAAGCAGGATGATGTTAAGTTGATTGAAAAAAAGGACTATATTGCAAATCCGAAGCCCAACGGCTATCGCAGTTTGCACATAATCGTTGCTATTCCCATTTTTCTTTCAAAAGAAAAGAAGATGATGAAGGTTGAAATTCAGCTTCGCACGATTGCGATGGATTTCTGGGCATCTCTTGAGCATCAGCTTCGCTATAAAAAAGACGTTGAATTTACAGACGAAATGGCAGATGAGCTATACAAATGTGCAGAGCTTTCTGCAGATTTGGATTTACGTATGGAAGCTCTGCGCAAAAAAATAAACAATAAGTAATATTAAAAGCTTCTGATTTTCAGAAGCTTTTATTGTTGAATTTTGTATTTTTTCTGTGTATAATTATTTCAATATCAAAAATTAAGGAGACAAAAAAATGGAATTTCTAATTGCTTTGGTTCTTTTGGTTGTCGGCTTTGTGTTTCTAGTTAAAGGCTCCGATTGGTTTGTTGACGGTGCAGCTTCCCTTGCTGCGCGCCTCGGTATTCCGCAGATTGTTATCGGTCTCACAATCGTTGCTATGGGAACTTCTGCTCCTGAGGCGGCGGTTAGTATTTCCGCAGCATTTGCAGGCTCTGCCGATATATCAATTGCAAACGTGGTTGGAAGCAATATGCTCAATATTTTAATTATTCTAGGAATTTCCTCGGTTATCACAACTCTCGCAGTTAAGAAAACCGTGGTATGGATTGATATTCCGTTTACCGTTTTCATTTCAGCTGTTTTATTAGTAATGGGCTTATTTAAAAAGCTCAACTGGATTTCAGCTGTTATTCTTCTTGTTTTATTTATTTCTTATCTCACATATCTTTTCATTCACGCGAAGAAAAATCCCGTTGAAAACTGCGAAGAGTTTTGCGCCATTTTAACCGTTCCGAAAGCAATTCTTTTCACACTTATCGGCCTTGCGCTTATCATTTTGGGCAGTCGCTTTGCCGTTGACGGCGCTACAACAATTGCAAGACTAATCGGCATCAGCGAGCGCTTCATCGGCCTCACAATCGTAGCACTCGGCACTTCCCTCCCCGAGCTCTTCACCTCGGTTTCCGCAGCTCGCAAAGGCAATGCTGACATCGCAATCGGTAACATCGTGGGAAGTAACATTTTCAATATTCTTTTCATTTTAGGTCTTTCTTCACTCATTATTCCGATTAACTTCGCACCCGAGCTTCTCATTGATACCGCGGTATCGGGTCTTGCTGCGGTTTTACTTTTCATCTGCTGCGCGAAAGAAAAAAAGCTCACTCGCGCGCACGGCGTTATAATGCTCATCTGCTATGGCGTTTATTTTGCATATTTGTGCATTAAATAAGTCTATTTAATCAAACTTACGCAAGTCGCTTGTCTTGCGGAGGTTTTTCTGTTATAATTCGTGTATCTGCCAAAGGAGTTGTTTTATTATGCGAAATTTTATTAAACCTTTTTTATGCTCAATTGATGATAAATGGCTATATGAGCATATTTTAAATTTATATAGAATTGAACGTAAGCAGACTTTTCCCGCTTATGAAAGGGCGGCAAAATATGTTTATGACCTTTTAAAAGCCGAGGGCTTTGCCGCTGAATATCTGGAATTTCCTGCAGACGGTAAAACGACCTATCAGGATAAATGTATGCCGATTGGCTGGGATGTTTCTAAAATGAGGCTTACGCTTTTAACCAATGTCCCCGGCATTTCAGACCCCGTTATTTCAGACTATGACCTTGAGCCGTTAATGGCGGTTAAAGGCTCGGTTTCAACTCCGCCCGAGGGTATAACAACGATTATCAGAACGGAAAATCAGATGAAGGCGGGCGAAGATGTTTCAGGCGCGCTCGTTCTTTTAAATCAGGCAAATCGCCCACGCAAAGAAGTAATGCGCGAAATACTCGACCGCGGTGCAATCGGCTGGGTTTCAGATTTTCTTGAGGACCCGAACACGAACCCCGACTCGGTTGCATGGATAAACGCCGCAACCAAGAATAATTCCTGGCACATCCAGGCGGAGGACCGCGATTTTATCGGTTTTCAGATCACTCCGCGCACGGGTTATTACCTGCGCGCTGCTTGTGACAGAACAATGGTTAAGGTTAAAATCGAGTCTGACGCGAGAAGATACGAGAGCACTCTCCCTGCCGTAACCGGTTTTCTCCCCGGTGAGGACGAGCGCGAAATCTGGATTGTAAGCCACCTTTACGAGCCGCTTATTGATGATAATGCAAACGGCGTTATCGGCTCAATTGGTATACTTAAGGCGCTTCGTGACAGTGGCTCGCGCCTTAAATACAGCGTGCGCGTTGTTTTCGCATCTGAAATGTATGGCTTTGCCGCAGTTTCTGAGCATTTCGGCGGCGACTTATCAAGTCGCGTTATCGGCGCAATAAATACAGACGGCACGGTTTCAACCTTTGGCGAAAGAATGCCTAAAAAGTTCCGTTCATATGAAGCGCCCGATTACCCCGGCTTTGCGGGAAATATTATCCTTCGCGCGGTTGATAAACAATTTAGAGAAGAATATCCCGAAATGGTTGTGACGGAATACGACCATCAGTTGGGCGACGATTGCTTCTTAAGCGACAGCTCAATCGGCGCAAATGTCGTTTGGTTATACTGCGAAAACAAGGGCTTCCACCACAACTCAACTCAGAAGGAAGAGATGTTTGATCTCGGCGTTACAAAGATGCATTTATCCTATCACTTCTCCTGGGTTTACGCTATGGCAACGCTTACTTCCGATGAAGTGCGAGAGCTTCTCCCCTTTGCGGTTTCGCGCGCTAACAAAACTCTTGAAGCTGCCGCAAAGTGTGATGTTCGCAGCGGCACAGATGAAAAAGCGCGTCTTGAGTTTTTATATAATCGCGAGTGCGAAAAGATTAAAAACTTATCACTTTGGGGCAACGAAGACGACATTACAAAGGTTATTTCCGAAATTAAAAGCCCAGAAAGCTCTGCTAATTTCTGTGATGTTGATAATAAATGGTACAATTATGCAGATAACTTTATCTTCACACGAAAAGGCAGAGGCTTCCCGCACGATTTGGTTAAGCTTCCGTATAACAAGCGCCGCCAGATGCCGGGCACAATTTTATATAATAAAATTTCAGATATCTATTCACGAATTGACGGTAAAGCTACCCTCCGCGAGCTTATAAACATCGTTGAATACGACCGCGGTATTATTTTTGAAGATTCTGACATCAAGAAATACATAGACACCCTAACAATGCTTTCTGACGCGGGCTATCTCGATATGGCAGAAAAGAAGCCATTAACTGCAGACGATTTAGCCGCAGCGTTAAGAAAACTCGGTGTTAAAACGGGCGACACCGTTTTAGTTCATTCAAAGCTTTCGTCAATCGGATATATGAAAAACACCGTTAAAGCCGTAACGCGCGCACTGCGAGACGTTGTTGGTGAAGAGGGCACCTTCCTTGCTCCTGCTTTTGCAAGATGCTACGTCACCTTCCCCGGCGATATTATCAAGTATTACGGCTCGCGCCCGTATGACAGACGCGAAAACGGCGAGTATCGCGATAAGAGCATCTGGACGGGTTCACTTCCGAAGTCTATGCTCAAAGAGCCCGATTCACACCGTTCAAATCATCCGACACATGAATGGGTTGCAATCGGCAAGGATGCTGAATTCTTAACCTCGGGCCACGGATTTTTCGATTCACCGACGGGCGTTACCTCTCCGCTTCACAAGGTTTTGGAAACGGGCGGAAGCATTGTATTCATAGGTGAATGCCACGGCTCAAACACCTTCTTGCACTACATTGAAGAAATCACAAACGCGCCGTTTGTGGCAGGTCTTGCGTTTAATTATATTGATGAAAACGGCGTTCTCCGCCTCGGTCATATCGACACGCATCTGCCCGGCCATCGCAATTTCTATAACGGCTTTGACAATGAATTTTACGAAAAGGCGTTTAAATACGGGCTTAAAATTCACGAGGTGCCGTTTGGTAACACCACCCTTTGCCGCATAGACATTAAAGAAATGTTTGATATTGCGATGAAGGTGTTTAAGGATGATCCGCTCGCTACCCTTTGCAAGAATCCCGATTGCTTCTTCTGCAGAAAATATCGCAAATAGGTCTTGCATTATAAAAAAACAAGGTATATAATATTTTTAACTTAATAAATACAGGGGAGCTCGATATGTCGGGCTGAGAGGAAGTATAAAACTTCGACCCTTTACCTGATGCGGATAATGCCGCCGTAGGAAGTCATAATTTTCTGCTTTTAACGGATAGTCCAAATCAGGGCTATCCGTTTTATTATGAAAGGAGCAGAAATTATGAGAAATTACGCAACACAGATGGACGCCGCAAAGCGCGGAATTATTACCCCCGAAATGCTCGCTGTTGCAAAAGATGAGCACCGCACACCTGAGGAAATTCGCGCTCTTGTTGCCGAAGGCAAGGTTGCAATATGCGCAAATAAATTACACACCTGCATAAAATCCTCTGGTGTTGGCAGTATGCTTAAAACCAAAATTAACGTAAATCTCGGCGTCTCGCGCGATTGCAAGGATTACAATATCGAAATGGAAAAGGTGCTCGCAGCAGTCAATATGGGCGCTGATGCGATTATGGATTTATCCTCACACGGCGACACTCAGCCTTTTCGCAGAAAGCTAGTTTCCGAATGTCCTGCAATGATTGGAACCGTTCCCGTTTACGACAGCGTTATTCACTATAAGCGCGACCTTGGAGAGCTAACTGCGCGCGATTTTATTGATGTTGTTCGCCTGCACGCCGAAGACGGTGTTGACTTTGTAACCCTGCATTGCGGAATTACCCGAAGAACTATTGAGCAAATTAAAAGTGGCGGTCGCAAAATGAACATCGTTTCCCGCGGTGGCTCGCTCGTTTTTGCCTGGATGAGTATGACGGGTGAAGAAAACCCGTTTTATGAATATTTTGATGAAATTTTAGATATCTGCCGCGAGTATGACGTTACGGTATCACTTGGCGATGCGTGCCGCCCGGGCTGCCTTCACGATGCAAGTGATATCTGCCAAATTGACGAACTCGTGCGACTAGGCGAGCTTTGCCGCCGCGCGTGGGATAAAGATGTTCAGGTTATGGTTGAAGGCCCCGGTCATATGCCGCTTGATCAGATTGAAGCGAATATGAAGCTGCAGCAGACGATTTGTATGGGCGCGCCGTTTTACGTTCTCGGCCCAATTGTAACGGATATTGCACCGGGCTATGACCATATTACCTCGGCAATCGGCGGCGCTGTTGCAGCGGCAGCCGGCGCCTCCTTTCTCTGCTACGTAACTCCTGCTGAGCATCTGGCTCTGCCCAATCTTGAGGATGTTAAGCAAGGCATTATGGCATCAAAAATT
The DNA here is from genome assembly GCA_045589235.1 of Eubacteriales bacterium. Classification (GTDB taxonomy): domain Bacteria; phylum Bacillota; class Clostridia; order Oscillospirales; family JAAYXM01; genus RGIG7332. The sequence continues at coordinate 17,911 of JAZNOR010000081.1, forward strand.
GCAGCGCACGCCGCCGATATTGCAAAGAAAATTCCATGTGCTCGTGATGCTGACGATGCGATGGCGGATGCACGCCGCAATTTCGATTGGGATAGACAATGGGAGCTATCTCTAGACCCTGAAACTGCGAAAGCCATTCGTGACAGCAGAAGCCCGGAATTTGAAGAAAGCTGTTCAATGTGCGGCAAATTCTGCGCTGTGCGCAGTATGAACAAAGCACTTCGAGGCGAACACATTGACATTTTATAAAAAAAAAGACAGCAAGAGTTAGCTCTTGCTGTCTTTCATCACCTGGCGTTGTTTTCTTCGCACTCTGTTTATATGGCGTTCAAAATCACCGTTATTTATAAATTCTGCCAGCACAAGCTGTTCAAACAGCGGCACTGTGCAGGAATAAAAACCGAGTTTTTTAAAAAACTCCTCTTTAAGCTCCTTCGGAAGAACCATATATCCGATTCTCATCGATGGTGCGATTGTTTTCGTGAATGTGTTCATATAAATAACGCTTTTTATCGGCTCAAGCGAAAACACGGTGTCTTCATTTTTCATTGAAACGGTAAATTCCGAGGCGAAATCATCTTCGATAATGACGCCGCCGTTTGCCTTCGCCCACTGTATGTACTCATGTCTTTTCGAAACACTTGCCGTTACTCCGCTCGGGAAGCTTCGAAACGGAGTTATATGCAAGACGTTCGCTTTCGTTCGGTTAAGCTCTGAGGTTAAAATTCCGTCACTTCCCAATTTAAGCAAATCGCACTCCGCACCGTTTGTAATATATGCGGAATAAATTTTCCCATAAGACGGGCTTTCTATCGCATACACTTTATCTCTGCCCAAAAACTGCACTATAAGCCCGTATAAATACTCAGCGCCCGAGCCGATTACAATTCTATCAGGTGTTACATTTATCCCTTTTCCTCTTGCGAGGTATTCGGAAATGGCGTTTCTTAATTCAAAGCACCCTGAATTTGGCGATTTAATCAGAAGCTCTTCACCGTATTTTGAAATTACATTTCGCATCGTTTTTGCAAATATAGAAAACGAAAGCATTTCATCATTGTGATAATGTTTGTGTACCACAGTGCTTTTCTGCTCGTTTTCCGCAATCGGAACGAAGTTATTTTCTCGATACGCGACATAATATCCGCTTCGTTCCCTCGCCTCAACATAACCCTCGTCGCAAAGGATTCCATACGCATGCTCAACGGTTATAACACTCGTCATAGTTTCATCGGCAAGAAGCCGCTTCGACGGCAGCTTATCTCCATATTTATAAACAAAATCAGTTATATCTTTCCGCAGCTTTTTATAAAGCTGCATATATGCACTTTCCTTCGAATTAAAATCAATTGAATACTTCATCTGGTTATATCAAAAACTCCTTTTTTGGTAATTGAGATATATTCAGTTATATTTTATAATAACTACATAAATTTGTAAAGGGGCTTTTCAAATGAATACAAAAACAAAAAAAATAGTTACTGCGGCATTGCTTGCGGCACTCACCTGTGTTGCAACGATGCTTATTAAAATACCATCACCGCTTAAAGGCTACTTAAATCTCGGCGACTGCGTAGTTCTGCTCATCGGCTCTACGTTATCTCCGCTTTATGGCTTTTTATCGGCAGGTATCGGCTCGGCGCTCGCAGATGTTTTTTCAGGCTACGTTGTGTATGCCCCCGCTACATTTGCGATAAAAGGCGTTATGGCGCTCATCATGTGCTTCGTCCGCAAATCTCGCATTACAGGCGGTATAATTGCAGAAATTTTCATGGTGCTTGGCTATTTTGTGTTTGAAGGTTTCCTTTACGGCTTTGTACCGTCGGCTGTGAATATAATCCCTAATGCCGTGCAGGGCGTTGCAGGCTTGATTTTAGGACTGGTTCTCATTAAAATATTTGAAAAGCATAACATTTTAAAATAATTACTTTTAATTAAAGAATAAAAAATCGGTAATACTGACGTATTACCGATTTTTTAATGCACTATTTACGAAAAAACATAAAGTCTCCATTTGCGGTTCTACTTATTTATTCCATCTTGTCTGCAGAGACATAGCTTCCACTTCCGTTGTTTATTCCAGTATTCACAACATTATCGTATGCGCTGATTATTTTTTCTTCTGCTGCCAAAAACTCATTTTGCAAATTACTGTACTCTTTCTTTTGATTGCCTTTATATTTATCTGCCAATTTTCCGTAGTAATCTGCTGGCTCTTCAATTATTCGTCCGGATGTGAGATTGTGAAGTATGCTTACAGAAGTAATTCCTTGGTCTTTATACTGCATATACACAAGTATCATCTTCTCGCCCTTAAAATTTGTATATGCCTGCACATATCCTCCAATTGGTGTTGCAGATGGATATTGACGCTTTATTGCAGCAAAATCAGTTGCCGCAAGGTATGAATAGTCAACAACTGATATCGAAATCATTTTCTTAACACCATTTGTAGCTGTTGCTGTGATATTTACCTGACCTTCCTTGATGCCGGTAATATTTCCGTTTGCATCAACCGTCGCAATGCTTGAATTTTCTGATGTCCACGTAATGCGCTGATCTGCCGATGCCGGTGTAACGGATGAACTCCACTCCGTTGTTTCACCAACAGAAATGCTTGATTTGCCGGAAAGTGTGATAGATTGTGGCGCAGGTCTCGATGTAACTGTTACTAAAACCGTTGCCTTTACATTACCCGCGGAGATAGCTGAAATATGCGCCTGACCTTCCCTGATACCTGTGACATTTCCGTTTGCATCAACCGTTGCAACACCTGTATTTCCCGATACCCATGTTACACTCTGATGTGCCGATTCCGGCTTAATCTTCGCCTTTAGAATTGTAATTGCACCTGCCTGAATGGTGGTACTTCCGCTGATTACAACCTCTTCCGGCATGGCATGTTCCGGACGGAAGGTCTTGCGCTCACTCTTGTTAACCATACGAACGGCAATCGTTGCAACCTCACTGCGCTGAATGTTACTGCTCGCATTAAATGTGCCGTACTTGTCGCTGCCGGTTAAAACTCCGGCATTATATAAGAGATATATCACATTGTAATACGGGCTGGTTTCGTTAACATCCGGAATTTTGTAAATATAATTTATGGCATCAAATTCACCTTTCGGCAGAGCATTCGCCAAAATTGACACAAAAACACCGCGAGTTATCGCTGCATTATTGTTAGTGAATTCATCTCTGATAATATTATTTTCTAAAGCATAATCCATATAAACCTGATACCACGGATTACCTTGTACAAATTCTGCGCTTCCCGTGTTATAAATACTGTGAATTCGCGCCGCCAAAGCGACAGCCTCTGCAATAGTCATATTACCTGTCGGATTAAACTTACTTGCCGAGCTGCCCTTTACAAGGTTATACTCAAATGCCGTCTTGACCCCGCCCGCATACCACGCAGAGCTTGCAACGTCAGAAAACTGACCATTTTTGTATTCATTGACTTTTGTAAAATTATCGAACGTGCGCGTGTCATCTTTAGCAAAGCTCATTGGTGCAATACTTGCAAGCAATGCTAATATTAACAGAAATAAAATTAGCGTTTTTTTCATAAGTGATCTCTCCTCTCTTTATATTCATTTTATTGCATTTTAACTTCCTTGTCAATATATCGACAAGCGCCCCTTGAAAGCCAGATTTCGAAAATCAAGTCTTCGTTGCGGTCATTTTTTTATGCCCGAATCATATAATATACTGCAATTTAAATAAAGGAGGCATTTTATGCCAAGTGTATATTTAAGTCCGAGCACACAGGAATTCAACGAATATGTAAACGGCGGCACCGAGGAGGAATATGCAAATTTAATTGTTGATTATATGATTCCTTATCTTCGTGCAAGCGGAATTACATACGAGCGCAACACGCCCGATATGACAGCCGCATCTTCAATTCGCGAATCGAATGCAGGAAATTATGACCTTCACCTTGCAATCCATTCAAACGCGGCAGGACCCGGAGCTGAGGGGCAGGTGCGTGGTGCTATCGCCTTTTATTATCCTACAAGTGTTGAGGGTCAGCGCGCCGCAGAAATTATTGCAAACAACTTTAAAATGATATATCCCGACCCGTCACTCGTTTCCACGCGCGAGACAACAACACTAGGTGAAGTATCGCGCACACGTGCACCATCTGTGCTTTTTGAAGTTGCATATCACGACAACGTAGCTGACGCAACGTGGATTAAAAACAATCTGCGCGACATTGCGCGAAACATTTCGCTCTCCCTTGCAGACTTCTTTGACGTTCCGTTTGTAACACCCGAGGACGACAGAGTTGGCATCGTTAATGCATCAAATTTAAATATACGCGAACGCCCGAATCTTCAAGCTCCAATTCTTCTCACTGTTCCGCGCGGCACACAGCTTGATATAGAAGGTGCTGCAGACGGATGGTACACGGTGGAGTATGAGGATATAACCGGCTTCGCCTTTGCCGAGTACATCGACATACAGTAACAAATCTCCTTTATCTTGCATAAACTGATATCAGATATATATGGGAGGTTTTTAGTTTATGGCAAGCGATTTTGATAAAATATTAAACTCTTTTATGCAAGGAAAATCATCTGATAATTTAAATGCCGTCAAAGGTGTTTTATCAGCCGAAGAAAACAAAAAGCTGTTAAGCTCGGTTTTAGGCGACGGTATTCTCGCAAAAAAAGCTGTAATGGATGCAAAGGCAGGAGATACAACCGCTGCAAAAAAACTGCTCACCACTCTTGCCTCCACACCAGGCGGCGCCGAGCTTATTTCAAGCGTAATATCTGCAATTGAGGGGAAAAACAATGGATAAAATGCAAGAAATTTTAAATTCTCCCGATGCGATGGAAAAGGTTCTCTCGCTTGCGCAGAGCTTTATGGGCGAAAAGAATGAAGCAGAAGCAAATCCACTCTCGTCGCTTGGTAACATAGACCCGAAGGTGCTTCAGGCGGTCGGCACGGTGATAAGCGAATACAACTCAACGGACGACCGCCGCTTTCATCTTCTTGATGCCTTGCGTCCGTATATGCGTAGCGGCGAAGATGCACATATAGATAAGGCGATGCAGATAATGCGACTCAGTCGCGTTATTTCAAAGGCTCTCAAAAGTGGCTTTGGAGGCGAGTTGAATGTATAGCAATTTCTACGATGAGAACAGCCCGTTTTCAAAGATGTATGTTGATGTTTCGGAAAATGAAGAAAAAAAAGAAGAAGCAAAGCCCACCGGTGGCTTAAGTTCACTATTTTCCAAATTCGGCGGTGATAACAGCTTTATAACGCTTCTGATTCTGGCTTTTCTTTTATTTGATGCAGAAGATGATGAGCGCCTTATAATACTAGCACTCGCCTTTTTAATAGGAATTTAACTCTTGTTTATTTAAATATTATATGATAAAATAAAAAACAGGAGGAATGAATTATGAAAAAAACATTGTCAATTATTCTTTTAATCAGTATGCTCGCAACTCTCTTTAGTGGCTGCTCGCTCTTCGGTGACAAGCTCACGGGTACATGGGAGTCTGAAGTTGACCTCACCGCTTTTATGATGGACGGTATTAAGGATTCTCTCGGCGAGACCGGTGACGAGATTTTTTCAACACTTGAAGTTAAGGACCTTAAAATCACATCACGTATAACCTTTAATGATGACGGAAGTTATGAGATTTCCGCCGATAGCGACAGTGTAACTGCTATGATAAAGTCGTTTATTGACCAGCTTGTCAGTGGCGTAAGCGAACTTTTCACGATGATGGCAGCAGATAAAGATATTGATAATAGTTCGATTTCAGAAATTATTGACGGAATACGCAATATATTGGAGAAAGAATATAACGAAGAGGCTGTTGCAAAAATCGTTCAAAACTTCTCTAAAAAAGGCTTCTTTAAGGCGTCAGACGGTAAGCTCTACACTGCAGATACCGAAGAGGGGCTTGATTCTGCCGGCTTTGAAGCTTATGAGCTTAATGATAATACGCTCACATTAAATAAGGGCGAAGGATATGAGGATGTTTATTCCGAAGCAATTTCCTCGCTCTACCCATTGGTTTACACACGCAAGGCTGAATAATTTACTTAAAATTAAAAACCTTGAACTAATTTTGAATTAGTTCAAGGTTTTTTTCGTTTTAATGCGGTATAGCACCACATCTTTTTAATTTCATCCTCAAGGTCTGCATCTTCAAGACCCTGAACGCCGTCTATTATAATGATTCCCATATCCTCGGCTCTTTGTTTTATATATTCTCCTGACTCTCCCATCTTTTCAAGCAAGGTTGTTACCAGTATTTTTTTAGCATACGGGCCACCAAAACGCTCCGCAACCGTATTCAGTTTATACAGCTCGTCTGACTGAACTTTGCCTGCTTTGCAAGAAACAAACACCGGAACTACATTATGCATCAGAAGGACATCTATTTCATTTTCGATGTCATATTTATCCTCAATCTTTTCGTCGTGAAACTCCCCGTCCCAGTCTATAAGAACACCGTTTAGCGCATCGTTATAAACTGCCTCTCCGTTTTCATCACGAAGTTGCTTTGCTGTTATGTAAATTTTTAGCTCAAGCGCATTGCCTGCGCGTGAAAACACCTTCTTAATCTGCTCATTTTTATATGAAATCGTTATTATTTCATCATCATTGTCATCAAAAACACTTATGACATTTTTTTCAACCAGACAGTTAATAACATAACGCAATATTTCATTTTTTGATTTATACTTGGCAAGATGCTTGCTCACCACATCTTTACCAACAACCGTTGTGAGTCCATCTTCTTGTCCGACACTGTTCATTGCTATAATAGCGTCTACAGTTGTATTCCACGCCTTGACATCCTCTTTACAAATATCCCAAATTGCTTTCACATCAGCGATAAAATCAGGCGTTAAATCCCATTTATATGTCTTACTTTCATAAACGTAACCATAGACAATGTCGCCGCCGTGGATTCTTATATTTTCCTCAACCGTAAGCTTTGGCGGATTTAAGCAAATCGCAGCGCCGTCTTCATCGCAATTTGAGATAATGTTTTTTGTTGGATCAAATTTACATATGCGAATATTCCGTTCAGGATGATTTGCATAAACAACACCAAGTGCAAGGTTTAATATCTCCTCGCCACCTGTAATATCAAAAACACAGTCGTTATAAGTTTCAACGATTTCGCCAAGTAGTTTCACTGCGCTTTTCAAATTGCTTTTCGAAACGGTTTTATATTTGAATTCGATATCAAATCCCCTTTTTAAAAACACCTTTTTGTAGTTCTCTATGTGTTTTGCCATTTGCACACCGTTACTTCCGATATATATAACTCTCTCTGGAACGCAAGTAAGGCACACGCTGATATTTCGAGTTGAAACATTGTCAAAAAACTCAATATATGTCATTTGCATATCTCCTCTATTCGTTATCGTTTTATTTCAGGAAGGCAGTTTATCGCACTGTTGAGGTCGCAAAGTCTAGCCGCCTTCTTTACCGCTTTTGCAATTTTCCTCTCCTCCGGGAAGTTTAGAAGCGCATACATCCACACTTCCTTTAGCTTGTGGAGTACGTGAACACTTGAGTCAAAAATCGCGGTATATCGCTCCTCAAGAAGCTTTGAAAACGCTATGAGTTCCCGTGTTTTAAGTCGCGCACCGCCTTTTATTTCCCTGAAAATTGCCGGATTTGCCACAGCTCCTCTTCCAATCATAACGCTGTCAAGCCCGCTGTATCGGTTTGTGATTTTTTCATAATCGAAAACGCTTTTTATATCGCCGTTATAACATAGCTTTGCATTTGAGCTTTCATATGCCATATCAAAGCTCGCCATATTGGGGCAACCTTTGTAAAGCTCCTCGCGCACCCTGGGATGAACAATCAGCAGAGAAATCGGGTATTTATTATACACCTCAAGTATTTTAGGAAACTCGTCATGACTGAAATAACCGACTCGCGTTTTTACTGAAATTTTAAATTCAGTATTTGAAAATATACTATCTAAAAGCGCGTCTAAGCTCTCGGTATCGCGGAGTGCGCCCGAGCCTCTTCTCTTACCCACAACCGTTGCTGCAGGGCATCCGAAGTTTAGGTTAAGCTCGTCATATCCCAGCGGAGACAGCTTTTGCGTAAATTTATTAAGTGCCTTGCCGCAGTTACAGAGAATCTGTGGAACCACCTCTGCGCGGTTGTTACCAGGCACTATATCACGCAAGGTTCTTAAACTTATTCTCTCATTCTCGGTCGGCACGATAAACGGCGCATAATATTTATCGCACATACCAAACATTTCAGCATGTGCATTTCTGTATGTATATGTCGTTATTCCCTCAAGCGGGGCGTAATATAACTTCATAGCCTCTCCTTAATGATTTAAGCTTTTAATTATTATACCACATATTTTTAAACAATGAAACAAACCCCGCATATGCGGGGTTTTAATTTTATACGCTTTCTATTACCATTCTTTTATTAAATTCGATTAGGAATTGCTGAGCGTTTTTCTTAAATCTAATCGTGCTGATGCAAACATCACCAAAGCCCATTCCTGAATTTGCCTGAAGCATTTTCTTAGCAAGCCCTTTCTTTTTTTCGAGATACGCATCCGGGTTTTTTAGCTTAATATTGAGAAACGGACCACTCATATACGCTCTTTCCATATCCGACCACGCGATTTTACCAAACGATGAGGCAGATGAATTGTCATAAAAATACTCATCGCAAATTTCAATAATAAGCTTCTTCGAAAAGATTTCTTTAATTAAATAAACCTGAGTGAAGCCGAAGAAAATAATGCCTACAACACTGATTATCTTAAATTGCGTATATGTAATGTGGAACCTGAGTAACACACGATAAAGACTTGCGCTGTCATGCAAATCGGCAACCGCACCGTAAACACAAGCTAATACCATCCCTAAGCAAAGTACTGCGAATATAACCGTCTGTGTTTTGTTTTGCTTGATTGTCATAGTAATCCCTCCAAAAGGAAAGCCTCTCCAAATGGAAAGGCTTTATGTATTAATTATTCTTCAAATGTTACACCGTTTTCTTCAGCAAGAGCTGTGAGCTTGGTTCTGTAGTCAACTAATAATGAGCTTGCCTCTCCTAACAATTCATTAGCTGTAGAAACCTGCGCATAGTCCGCATTTTCCAAAGCGGAAATCATAGTTGTAATAGCAGCGGAATTCTTTGTGGTTGCTTCCATATAAAGCTTGTGAATTGCGAGCAAGTCAGCATCTGTGATGCTATCTGCAAGGTTTGTTACAGCATTGCTTAAATCTCTTGCGTAAATTGAGGTGTTGTTTACAAGCTCTGTATACATAGTTGCATCATCTGTGTAATTTTCGCCCGAAACACTTTCATAGCTTTCGATGAATTTAGTTTCCAATTCCAAGATAGAAGCTAAATCCTCGTTTACATACTTCAAAATAGCATCCTGCTTTGCGGTATCAAAACAGCCGACAAGTGAAAGCATTAAAACCACACCTAAAATTAAAGCAATTGCTCTTTTCATAAAAATACACCCTCCAAAAATTTAAAAATTTTGTCATATAATGACATTAATATTCTATCACAAGTTAATTTAAATGTAAATAGTTTATTTTTAATAGACTAACGTCCTCAAACTTTAATTCTCCTTTGATTTATAATATTTTTTAACGAGGAAATAAACAGGAAGTCCGATAAGGGTAGCTGCAATACTGCCGATTGATAATTGTGTTGCCTCAGCACCTGACCAGAAAATCTGACTTAACACAACATAGACACCGCTTATAATTGCAAGAATCGGAATAACCGGATAAAGCGGCACTTTGTATTTTCTCTCGATTTCAGGATGCTTCTTTCTCCACGTCATAACTGCCATAAACGTGAGTGTATAGAATATCCAGCATGAGAAGACCGCAAGATTTGTGAGCATATCAAACGTTCCGCCGATACAGAAAAAGCAGCCCAAGAAGCCTATTAAAATAATTGAGTTTGCAGGAACGTATTTTGAATTGATTTTACTTAATGTTTTGCTGAACGGAAGTGTTCTCTGCTCAGCTAACTGATAGCATACGCGTGAGCCTGACATTAAGAATCCGTTTGCTGCCCCGATAACCGAAATAATGATACCGATTTTAATTAAAGTACCGCCGAAATTGCCGAAAACCTTTACCGCAACGGCAGCAGCCGGGGATGATATATTCATAAGCTCACTTGCAGGAAGCACGTGGATATAGGCAATATTGATTATGATATACACAAGCATAATAATCGAAACACCGCCAACGATTGCACGTGGCAAATCGCGACCCGGATTTTTCATTTCGCCTGCTATTGCGCCGACATTCGTCCATCCTTCAAAGGCGAATAAAACAGCTAAAAGTGTTGAACCTAAAACAGCACCTGCCTGCTTGTCTTCCGCAACGAGTGGTGTAACAACAGGGTTTCCGCCCTCTCCCAATATAAAGCCGAAAATCATAAGTAAAAACAGCGGAACAAGCTTGCATATTGTAAACACAATTTGGAATCGGGATGCCGCTTTTGAACCTAAAACGTTGAACGCAACTAAAATTACAATTGATGCCATCGCAATCGGAAGCGCGTACTGACTTCCAACGTAAGCCGCAAGCTCGTTACCTACCGTAACGCCATAGCTTGCCAAAAACGCAGGATAGAAGATAAGCGTTTGCATCCAACCTGCCAAAAAGCCTACCTTTTCATTATAAACGTCTGTAAGATAAGCTACCATACCGCCAGTGCGCGGTATTAAAATAGCAAGCTCTGCAACCGTGAGTGCTGCGAAAATACTCGCAAAACCGCCGATAATCCACGCAAGCATACCCATACCCGGTGCGCCGCCCGTTGCCTGGTATATCGCATACGGCTTAAAGAATACGCCCGCACCGATTACGCAGCCTACAACGATTGACATTGCAGACATAACGCCAAGATTCTTTTTTAGTGTTCTTTTGCTTTCCATAAAAAATCCTCTTCCCTTAAATAAAAAAAGCATTGCGAAAATGCAATGCAAAAGGAAACAGCATAAAATAAGCCTTTTAAAATTCTGTCCTTTTGCCTGAGAGATTAGCGTTTTTTTACGCTTTGCACCTTCGGCACCTGTTAATCAGGATTCTCCAGAATGTTATCCGTTTGCAGTCTGTGTACCTGAGAGCGTTACTCCTTCGGAAAAGCTTAAAGCTTTATTTCCTGCAACCTTCACCTAACACATTATTAACTTCTACTATATTATGCGCACTTAGACGGCGTTTGTTAATATAAACTTATATTTTTATTTTAGACATAGTCCTAATCGTTATTTTTTGACACGCATGTTTATTTTTTTCGTTTATATTCTTTGACATCCTCGGACAATAGATTCAAGAGACATATATTATTTTTCTCCGCTCTTCATTTAACCTCTATAGGCCCTCGCGTCTATCGTTTTTTATGCAAGAAAAAAGCCTTTCTCTTAAAGAGAAAGACTTTAAATTTAATTTTATACACTAGTAGCCCACGATCCCCAACCAGAACCGTCACCATCGCCACTTCCATTATCAACCAAACCATCTTCATCTTCTACAGTAGAGGTTGCAATGATATCCTCATACATTTTAAGTATTCTAAACTTTGGTTCTTCATAAAAGTTCATTTCATCTAACCTCCTACCGAGCAAAAGTACTTGTTCTATTAATAAAAAACGTTAAAAAGTATTTAAAATAAATGTAAAATCTAATATATGCGATTCGCTATTACGATAATAACCCAAACTCACTAGACATAGTGTATCATATATTTTTACATTTGTCTATAGTTTTTTTAAATATTTTTTTATTTTTTTAATTCTTTTTAATACCTACGTTAAACACTCTACCATTTACCATTTTAATTCCGCGTGCTTCCATAAGCTCGCTTACCGTTACAAGTTGATATCCTTTTTTTCTAAGCTCCGGAATTATACGCTCAACTGCATCCGCCGTAGACGAATAAATATCATGCATAATAATAATGTCACCATCTTTGACATCCTTAAGCACTTTATCTACGACTTTATCTGCATTTCTGCTTTCCCAATCGCGAGTATCAAGTGACCAACCAATCATTGGCGTGCCAACAACACTGCGAATTGTGTCGTTAACAGAACCATACGGAATTCGTGTGAGCGTTGTGCCCTTGCCTGTTGCCGCTTTTACAAGATTACTTGTTTTGCTAAGCTGTTCTTTCATTTTATCTGCGCTTATCTTCGTAAAATTACTGTGGTCAAAAGAGTGATTCCCTATCTCACATCCCATATCTGATGCGCGCTTTAAAACATCCGATTTCCCGTCAATAAGCTCGCCAAGCACAAAGAACGTTGCTCGACCGCCAACTTTTTCAAGTGCATCCAGAATTCGCATTGTATTCTTCGCGTGCGGACCATCGTCAAACGTGAGTGCAATCATTGGCTTACTCGGGTCAACTTCACCGCTGTTCGCCGTGTTCTCAAGCGTGTTTTGACCATTTTTAATCATAGCCGCTGCACGCGATGACAAGAAAACAACAAGCTCTTCGCTACCGTTTTTAAGCATTCCCTCAATACCGACTTCTTTTTCTGTATTAGAAGTCTCTTCACCTGCTTCTTTCGGCTCATCAACAGGTTCTTGCAGAGGTTTCTCTTCATCTTTTTCTTCCTGTTGAGCTTGCTCAACCGCGTCCGTCTCCTGCTCGGTATTATCAACAACGATTTCATTATCCACATCAGATGCAACATCGTTATCGCGATTTACAAACCAGAATACTCCTGCCACAATCGCCAGAATAACAACAAGCACAACTGCAAATATTTTAATTTTTTTAGCTCTGTCACGCTTTCTTCTGCGCGCAATTCGCTCCTGAAGTGAGGTGCTTCCGTACTGTCCCATTCATATACCCCCATAATTCGATATTTTTCTTATTATATAATATCAAATATTAACTTCAAGGTCAATAAGAAAACTTATGCAAAATCATTTTTCTTATAATTATACGCGATACACTATAGTAAAAATAACAAAAACCTCGTAACCATTGCAGTTACGAGGTTTTCTTATGGAGCTGTTAACCGGAGTTGAACCGGTGACCTCATCCTTACCAAGGATGCGCTCTACCTTCTGAGCTATAACAGCATAATTTCAGCGCGCTCAATTATTATACTCTAAGCGCGCTGATTTGTCAACACTTTTCTTAGTTTAAACTGCCATAATTTTTGAAATTGCGTACATCTGCTCGCTGATATCCTTGTGCATATCAAGAGCCTCGGTAATATCATAGTCACAAATAACGCTATTCTGTGAACAAACAACTCGATTCGACTTACCTGCAAGCAGAGTTTCAACCGCATAAGCGCCCATTCGGCTAGCCATAACGCGGTCACGCGCAGTCGGGCTGCCACCGCGCTGAATATGACCTAAAATCGTAACGCGAGAATCGATTCCCGTCTCCTCCTGAATTCGGCGACTGACTTCAATAGCATTACCGACACCTTCAGCAACAATTATAATAAAATGCGAGCGCTTATTGATTCGTCCCTGACGGATTTTTTCAACAATATCCTGTTCAAAGTTCATTTCCTTTTCAGGAACGAGTACTGCAGTAGCGCCGCACGCGATACCTACATAAAGAGCCAAGTGTCCAGCCTGACGACCCATAACCTCAACTACCGAACAACGCTCGTGCGACTGCATTGTATCGCGAAGCTTATCGACCGCATCAAGCGCTGTATTACAAGCGGTATCATAACCAATACTGTAATTTGTTGATGAAATGTCATTGTCAATCGTAGCAGGTGC
>JAZNOR010000082.1:0-17984 GCA_045589235.1 Eubacteriales bacterium
TATGCTGTTTGTTTTGGATTTTAACAAATCTCGCATACGATTATTTTCTTCCTGCACACCGTAATATTCCTTATTGTACTCGCGGTCTTCGTAAGATGGGAATCCGTTGTTTTCCAAAAGCTCTGTGTTTTACCTCGGTTATTGGAAGAATAAAGATAATCAAGAGCAGAATTTGCAACCGCATCATTATCAAAAGCATTTTTATTCTTTTGATAGCTTTTTGTAAAAGCGGAATATGTAGTTGGGTTATTTTGATTATACTCTTTTTTCTTATCCTTTGCAAAACATATTTTTTTGTAGGGGCGATTATCAATCGCCCGAAAAACGGACGAGCACTGCTCGCTCCTACGTTTGTGCTTTATATTTCTAAATTAAAAACAAAAAAGAGCACCATTCGGCACTCCTTAACTTCTTCATTTTTAATTATTACTTGTTACTTGAAAAACGGGCTCCCACAAAGCCTGCTTTGTGGGAAAGAGAATCCCATCAACTATTACAAAAAAATAACGGACACCCTAAAGGGGATCCGTTATTTCTTGGCGGAGAGAGACCGCTGCCACCCATATCCACAATATGCGTCAAAACCGCATAATGCTTAGGTTTTTAAAAATCCACCCACAGTTAAACTAACTGCGGGTGGATAAAATCACAAGCGAAACGAAGTATTTAGATTATTCTGTATACGGACGTATAGTTATACCAGGCAGGAGTCTGTCGGCTTTTTGAAATATACCACCATATTCACCAATGAAAACAACTGTAAATTTATTAGTACCGCGCACAAGCTTAAATTTGTCATTTCCCGTTTCTTTATCATAGGCATAGATGCTTCTGTCTTTTAAAAGTTTTCCTTCATCCAATGGAAAATGCCCTTCGATAGAAACGTCGTAATCCATCTTGCTTTCTATTGTCAGGTAACACTCTATGTATGCTTTTTCATCTTCAACCCAGAAATTCATGAAAAAGCTTTCATCGTGGTTTATTTCTGTTCTGTATACACGTGCATATTTTGTATTGTGCCAGAAGTATGGCCATATGTCATTATCAGCATTGCCACCCATAGCAGTCCAAACACATTCTCCCCATCTGTCATATACCCACTTACCGTCTTCTTTCTTGAAGATTAACACATTACCTACCGAATAATTTTCACCTATACAATAGACTTCCGCCATCTCTTCACTGTATGACATAACTTTAAAGGATTGCGTTTTGGGAATTAAGCAGTTTTCTTCCGAAGGCTCATTAAAGTCAAACTCATGACCATGCTTTGCAGTAAGGTATTCGCACTTTATCATCGGAATACCCCACACTATGAAAATAATCACAAGTATGACAGCTATAAACTTCAAGAAAAATTTCATATTAAGTCAACTCCTATTCTATGCCTAACAAATATTGCATATATGAATAATTGGCCTTTGCAAAATCGCCAAAGGGTGATGGTTTGGGATTTGGATGCGGCATTTTCTTTCCATCTTCATCGTTATTGTATAAAGTAGCTAAAATTGCACTGTCGCCTGCAATTATCGGATATTCTTCTCGCCAACGATCTTGAAGCATAGCTAAACATGCTGCAGCATAATTTATATTTGTTTCAGGATCTTTTAGCTTGTAATAAATCTCTTCATCGCGGCTATAAGTATCTGATGAATATATAGATTTGCCCGTAAAAGGATTTTGGAAAGCGTTATTTCGAGTTTCGCTATCATAGGTTTTTGGCATGTATCCTTCTTCTTCAATTCGTTTAGCAGTTGAAGTTCTAACTTGCGATACACCTACCGAGCAAGACATTCCCAACTCCTTTTGAACATAATCCTCAAGATCTTCGGTAATTGTTACGTTGTTAGCTTGTTCGGTATAAATGCACGCAGCAAGAATAGCTGGATTAACTCCGTGTCTTTTTGCAGCAGATTTTATAAATTCAGCGTTTTCGACAATAACATCAGATGCCTTACGAGTTTTCCATACGGATTTGCCGTTCATTTCAGCATTTTCGGCAACCTTTTTATTGTACTCTTTATCTGTGGTCTTCTGCTGTGCAGCAGCATATTCACCATTTTCAAACCACATTGTCGGTTCTTTATTATTTGAATACTGTGTTATAACCGGTTCCTTATTCGGATCGTATGTGCCAATTGGTTTAACTTTGTTTTTAGCATCAAGATCGCGAAGTATGGCGTGTGATATTTGGGGAGTAGAGTTGATTTTCTGTATTGTCGGAGTAAAATTGCCATTCAATGCGCTCTCAAATATTGAACCGCGAAAAGCATTTTGTAATTCTTCTCTTGCACGATTTACATTTGCTATTTCGTTTTGGTAATTTTGCTCTTCCTCTTCGTCGCCTAAAAATCCGCTTAAAAACAATCGGTCTGTTTTATCCGGTAATTTGGGATTTAATATGCTGTTTGTTTTTGTTTTCAACAAATCTCGCATACGATTGTTTTCTTCCTGCACACCGTAATATTCCTTATTGTACTCGCGGTCTTCATAAGACGGAAATCCGTTGTTCTCCAAAAAGCTCTGTGTTTTACCTCGGTTATTGGAAGAATAAAGATAATCGAGCGCAGAATTTGCAACCGCATCATTATCAAAAGCATTTTTATTCTTTTGATAACTTTTTGTAAAAGCGGAATATGTAGTTGGGTTATTTACTACGCTATTTTGATTATAATCTTTTTTCTTATCCTTTGCAAGGTAGCTATCAAAAGATGTCTTAGGAATATACCGTGTTTTTTCCCAATAGTTTTTGTTATTCATATTTCTCACCTCCTTTTAAAAACATATGTTCGTTTCGCTTGTAATAACAAGTTTAACATATAAGTTGGCTATTATCAACTGTTTTTTGTAAATTATTTTTCTATCTTCTGCTAATACCTGCAATCAAGCATAAAATTTATATTTCGTATATATTAACCAAAAACAAAAAGGCTTGTATGCACTGCATACAAGCCTATATCTTTAATTACTATGCTTTGAATTCGAGCTTTCCGTCGACGAATACGTGGGATACCTCGAAGTCCCTATCGAATACTGCGATGTTTGCGACCTTGCCCGGAACTAAGCTTCCCATACGATCTGCAACGCCTGCAACGCGAGCAGGTGTGAGAGTTAACATCTTAACCGCATCACAAATCGGAACCTCTGCAATCTCAACCATAGTTCTGATTAAGTTGTTTGCAGTTGTAACACTTCCTGCAAATGCGCTTCTGTCGAGCAGCTTAGCAACGCCGCCCTCGATAATAAACTCAAGACCGCTGATTTTTGAAATTGTACCCTCCGGCATACCTGCGCCGCGAACAGAGTCGGTTACAAGACAAATCTGTGAGCTGCCCTTGCTCTTGTAAATGAGCTTTAATAAGCTCTCCGGCAGGTGATGACCGTCTGCGATAATTTCAACTGCGAAGTCGTCAATTAAATATCCGCTTTCAATTGCACCCGAATGGCGGTATGCGTTAATGCGGCGAACGCCACTCATACCCGAATAGAAATGAGTGAGAAGTGTATAGCCGTGGTCTGCCGCCTTTCTCATATCCTCATAAAGTGCATCGGAATGACCAACTGATGCAACGACGCCTCGTTTACTTAGCTCAACGCCCATCTCAAGTGCTCCCGGAAGCTCTGCAGCTACCGACCAACGGCGAATGTGCGGGAACTTATCGAGAAGCGGAATGTACTCATCTTTATTCGGATTTCTGATAAACTCAGGGTCCTGCGCACCTGCCTGTGCCGGTGAAAAATACGGACCTTCAAGATGCGCGCCGATGAAGTTTGGCATATTCTCCTGCTTTTCAGCCTCGGTGTAAACCTCAAGACCTGCGTGTAAGCTCTTCGGGTCGCAAGTTGTAAGCGTCGGCATAAGTGCAGTAGTGCCGTGTCTTAAATGCATACGGGATGCCTCGACATATGCCTCAAGTGTGCCGTCTGTATAATCAAAGTTTGCAGCACCGTGTGTATGTAAGTCGATAAAGCCCGGGGTGATATACTCACCCGCAACATCGTATACTTCATCAACCTTATCGGCTAATTCGCCCTCGAACACTTTTGCAATAAAACCGTCTTCGATAATGAGTCCTCCACGGATTTTCTCATTCGGTGTGATAACAACACCATTTGTAAGTGCAATTTTCATTTTAAACATCTCCCTTATATTTTCGCAATCTCACCCGCAAAAGAAGAATAGCTCGCAATTTTTTCATCGCAGTCTTCTTTACTCTCACCATTTGTTAAAACATATATTTTAATCTTCGGCTCGGTACCGCTTGGTCTTACGATAAAGCTTGTGCCGTCCTCCAAATCAAAGTATAACACATTTGAGCCGGAAAGTTCCATAGTTTTTGTTGAATTGTCCTGTAAATTTTTAATTTCACCGCTTAAATAATCGCGCACAGCTTTCACTTTAACGCCCGCAATCTCACACGGCGGCTGATTTCGCAAATTCTCCATGAGCTTCTGCATATCACGAAGACCCGAAACGCCCGGCATAACTACATTTATTGTAGTTTCTGCATAGTAGCCGTATTTTTCATAAAGCGCATTTATCGCATCATAAAGTGTCATATTCTTGCCTGCATAGTACGCCGCCATTTCAGCAATAAGCATTGATGCTGTTACCGCGTCCTTATCTCTTGCATAATCGCCGACCAAGTAGCCATAGGATTCTTCAAAAGCAAGCAAGTATTCATAACCGTCTTTTGCAAGCGCATTGATTTTCTCAGCCAAGAACTTAAAGCCGGTAAACGTTTCATACATCGCTACATTATTATATTCGCAAATTCGGCGTATCATCTCAGTTGTAACAATCGTCTTAAGTGCGCACGGCTTTTGGGGCATTGTGTTCGTTTCTTTTTTAGCTGTGATTATATAATCCAGAAGCAAAATTCCCATCTGATTGCCTGAAATTGTAACATAATCATCCCCTGCACGCACAACAACGCCAACGCGGTCTGCATCCGGGTCTGTTCCGATTATTAAATCAACATTATTTTCCCTCGCAAGCTCAATTGCGCGCGTAAAGCCTTCTTTATTTTCAGGATTCGGGCTCTTAACAGTTGGGAAATTTCCATCAAGCACCATCTGCTCAGGAACACAAATTATGTTCTTAAGTCCAAGTCGCTTTAAAACCTCGGGCACTAAACGATGACCTGCACCGTGGAACGGTGTGTATACAATTTTAAAATCGTCTGCAACCTTTTCTACCGCTTCACGGTTTATCGACATTTCAAGCGCGTGGAATAAAAATGATTCATCAACCTCTTCGCCGATAATTGTGATTATGCCTTTTTTGACGCCCTTGTCAAAATCCATTTCTTTAATTCCGTTAAATATGTCGGTGTTGGCAATAGCTTCTGCAACAACGCTCGCGTGCTTTGGCGGAAGCTGAGCACCGTCTTCCCAATATGCCTTATAACCGTTATATTCCTTTGGATTATGGCTTGCCGTTATGTTAATTCCTGCAATGCAACCGATGGTTAAAATCGCAAAAGACAGCTCAGGAGTCGGGCGGAGTTCGTCAAAAATATAAACCTTTATTCCATTTCCTGCAAGCACCTTTGCTGCCTCACGCGCAAAAACATCGCTGCAGATGCGACAGTCATATGCAATTGCAACGCCACGTTCCATTTCTTTTTTACCAAGTCCGCAAATAAGCGATGCAAGCCCCTGCGTTGCCTGACGTACGGTGTGAACATTCATTCTGTTAATTCCTGCACCGAGCACGCCGCGAAGTCCGGCAGTACCAAATGACAGTGGTGCAAAGAATCTGCTTTCTATTTCCTTTTCGTCATTTTCAATTGCCAATAATTCCTCTCGCTCAGCATCGGAAATTTTATCAGACGCAAGCCATTTTTTGTATTCCTCGATATACATAAAAGATCCCCCTATTTGTGGTATTTTCCGCCCTCATTTATCTGAAATGCGCGATAAATCTGTTCAAGCAGCATAACACGCGCAAAATGATGCGGAAATGTCATTCTCGACATTGAAAGCTTTAAATCTGCTTTAGTCTTAACTTCATTTGGAAGTCCGTCAGAGCCACCGATGAAAAAGCAAAGCTTTGATACGCCACGGTTTGAAACATCCGCTACTCGCTCTGCAAGCTTCTCACTTGAGAGCATTTCCCCCTCAATGCAAAGCGGAATTAAGTACGCGCCGTTTTTAACTTTTTTTAAAATTTCATTTGTATCGGCACTCTCAGATAGCTCAATTATCTCCACTTTAGCATACGCACTCAGGCGCTTTAAATATTCCTCGCAAGCGGAAATATAATATTTTTCTTTGAGCTTCCCCAGACAAATAACTTGAATTCCTATCATAACGTCTCCTTGATCAGTTCAATCGCTTCGCCAACTTCGCCACGCGGTGCGACATTCAAATTCACATCAACACCCGGAATTATTCCTGCTTCAAGTAAATGTCTGTGCACCGTTTCATACGCGCACTTCGGTGTGTTATTTTCTGCGCTTAAATGCCCGAGAATGATACACTTGCACCCGTGACGCGCTGCATAAACAGCAGCTTCGGCACCGTCGTTGTTTGATAAATGCCCGTGCTCACTCGAAATTCTATTCTTCAGCACCTGCGGATATCTTCCGTATTTCAACATATTTTTATCGTAATTTGTTTCAATGAGAAGCAAGTCAAGACCACACATATTTCCAAGAAGTTCTTCGGATACAAAGCCTAAGTCTGTAACTGTCATAATTCTAAAACCGTCAAATTCAAACAGATATGCAACGCTGTCCGCAGTATCGTGCGATGTAAAAATCGGGGTCACTTCAAAACCTTTAAATTCCGTTTTTGCATCTATTGTAACGATTTCAATTTGCGGATAGCTTGAATTTAAACTTTTCGCGGTCTCAGGTGCAGCAAAATACACGCAATTCTTATGATTTTTCGCCCACACCTCAAGACCTCGTATATGGTCACCATGCTCATGGGTGATAAACACCGCTGATATTTTCTCGTGTGATATACCAATGCTTTGAAGCCCGGTACAAATTGCTCTGTTTGAAATTCCTATATCAATAAGTATATGATTATCTTCAAATGATAAAACTGCGCAGTTCCCGTCTGACCCGCTTGCAAGCGTGCAAAATTTCATATTTATACTCCATTTAAAAAAGCGCAGAAATTCTGCGCCCTTTGTTTTCTTTATTGTGCTTTTTGAATCGCCGGCCCGTCAGGGACTTCGACACGAGCAATTTTGGCGCCGACCTTGCGAAGCTTTGCAACTATATCTTCATATCCACGCTCTATATAATTTATATCCTCAATCTCGGTTATTCCATTTGCCGCAAGGCCTGCGATAACCATAGCCGCACCTGCGCGCAAATCACACGCCTTAACAGGCGCACCGTTTAAATGACTGCAACCTTCAATCATGGCAACTTTACCATCGACCTGAATGTTTGCACCCATACGCTTTAACTCTTCAACATAGCGGAAACGATTGTCCCACACGCTTTCGGTAATAACGCTCATACCATCAGCAAGGCTTAACAGCACTGCAACCTGCGGTTGCATATCTGTTGGAAAACCCGGATACGGAAGAGTTTTAATATTAGTCTTTTTAAGAGAACCTGTTCTTTTAACAAAAACAGAATCATCAAACTCGCTGACTTCAACGCCCATTTCAACAAGCTTTGCCGTTATGCACTCAAGATGCTTCGGAATTACGTTTTTAATCAGTAAATCGCCGCCTGTTGCCGCCGCTGCAACCATATATGTTCCCGCTTCAATCTGGTCGGGGATAATTGCATAAGTGCCGCCTGCCATTTTTTCAACACCGCGGATTTTAATCACATCAGTACCGGCACCGGAAATATCTGCGCCCATCGAATTTAGGAAGTTTGCAAGGTCAACTATATGCGGCTCCTTTGCGGCGTTTTCAATCACCGTCATACCTTCAGCAAGGCATGCCGCAATCATAATATTCATTGTTGCGCCGACCGATACAACGTCAAGATAAACCGATGTGCCTTTAAGTCGCGCACTGCTTTCTGCAACAACGAATCCGTTTTGAATTTCAACATCTGCGCCGAGTGCGCAAAAGCCTTTGATATGCTGGTCAATCGGGCGAACGCCAAAATAGCAGCCTCCGGGTAAAGCAACCTGAGCTTTGCCAAATCTGCCAAGTAATGAGCCGATAAGATAATACGATGCACGAATTGTTCTTACCATATCATACGGCGCCTTATGAGTTCGAAGTTTTGTGCAGTTAATTTCAACGCAAGACGAATTTATAAGCTTAACATCCGCGCCGAGCTCTCTTAAAATGTCAAGCATAAGCGTAACATCTGAGATAGCGGGAATATTTTCAATGCGACAAACGCCTTCGACTAAGATAGTCGCCGGAAGGATTGCAACTGCTGCGTTTTTTGCACCGCTGATATTTATCTCACCGTGAAGCGGACGACCGCCCTCGATAATATACTTAGTCAAGCTCCCGCACCTCCAATAAATATATATTTTAGTATAACACTCTTCAAGTTAAAAATCAATTATTTTTTATTCTATATTCATTGCTTTTCCATTCATCGCATTTATATAGGTATCTCTGCCGTCAACTGTTATTTTCCAAATAGGAACGGCATACAAAATTTCATTATGCGCATTACCTGCTCCTGAGCTTATATTAAATCCTCCGGAAATAGCATTAATTTTTCCTGAATATATACCGTTATTATTTAAAATTTCAATTAAATTAACTAGTACGCCCGTTATATCCTGTGGTGGATTGCCGCGCAGAACATCACTTTTACTCCCAAGTCTTCTTCCGTGGATTTTAGCGCTGTTGTCGCTCATAACAACTATGTTTATTTTGCAGTTATACACCGGGATTCCGAGATATGTTTGCATTGCAACTATGTGAATGTTACCATACTCATCAGATGTTTGAATTTCATCTGATATCGTGATGTTCATACGCTTTGCAATTAAATGTGCAAGCTCCTTTGCATCAGCTTGCTGTGGTATGCTTTTCACCATTATTTCAAAGCTTCCGTCAGACTTAAAGCGCGCCTCACCCATTTCGGATTTATATACAGCTGTTACGCCACTTATTTCGCTATACTCACACTTACCAATAAACTGCTTTGCGATTTTTTCTTCATTATCGCGGTTGCGTTCAGCAGATATCGGGTAAAGTACACTTCCTTTTCGTGGAATTTGATTTGTTTCAATCATAAATCCACGTTTATTTAAAACTTCAACGGTGTTTTGAATGGTTTCCTCAACGTTGCGCGCATCTTTTATCGTTGATGTAATATACACAGCGAAAAGAAAAACATTTACTATCGCAAGCAGCACTATTAAAATGTTTTTAACACGCGGCCATTCCATTTAAAACACCTGCCTTTACTTAATTTTCGTATACCACTTTGTTTCAATTCCGGATACGCCACCGTCAGTATATCTCAAGCTGAAATCAAATTCTTTTCCGTTTGTGATAGAAGCTATCGCCAGCTTTTGCGGAATCGGATACACTATACTTCCGCCGCTTTCATATTTGCGCATATAAAAGCCTATGTGCGTAACATGGTTTGCATCTATAATCACATCTGCGCAAGAGCCCGTTTCCTGCCTGTCCACAGGAACACCACCAAAGCTCCAACCGTAATTGAACGTCCACCGATTGCCCTCTTGCGCAACATTTCTGATATACATTTTTCCGTCACCGCCCGCAAAATGTGAAAGTCTGGTAACGATTTCATTAGCCTCTTTTACCGTTTCGGCAAAAGTGAGTGCTATATCAGAAATAATCAAGCCTGCAGAGGCGTCGTTTTCCTTGTATTCACCGGTGTATTCAACATAGCCATCTGTGAAAATCTTTAAAACGTTCAGATCTTCTATATAAACACGTGTGCCGTCTTTTTCTGTATGTTTACCGCAAGTATTATAGTTCATACCGAAAACCTTTAAAAGGGCTATCATTTGTGCTTCATCAAAATTTTCAACCGCATTGCTGCCGTTTAACGTAAACGTTGATATTTTCCCGTCGAAAATCAACGTTTCAGGCTTCACTTTGCTGTTGCCCGATTCAAGAGCAAGCGTGCACTTTGCGGCATTCATAGAATCAATAAGTGACCGGATATCGTTCTCCGTAAGCTCGTGCCTCGCAACATAGCAAGCACCTGTGCGCGAATTTTTCACATACAATCCATCTGGCGACAATAAAACATAACGTGCACTCTGTATATACTTATCACTATTTTCTGCATTTATCGAATCCGCAATCGCGCAAAGCGGAACATCACCCTCGTAATCAACAAGGATTCCGTTTTGCAAAAGCGCGGCATACCACTTATCCTGACCACAAGCTGACATGGATGAGGCAGAATTAAACACATAACGCAGAGTATGTGTTATTTTTTCATACAGTCCATTAACACTTCCGTAGTGATACGCTGCGCCAAATCGCAAATCGTTTTTGCGATAGCTTATTGCAAACGGAATAACTGCTGCATGACCCTCTTCTATCATAACACTTGAAAGCTCGTTATAGTCCTCATTCCACATAAAGCTTTGACTCGGCGAGACATCATAAAACCAAATGGAATATGTTAAAAAAACAGCACCGACAAAAAGCACGGTCAAAAGAAGTGTTTTAATTCGCTCCTTAGTTTTCATCCGGCACCTCACTGTCAACCTTAAAGCAGATATATACTGTTGTACCAACAGAAAGCTCGCTTTCAACATGTATTGTTCCGCCGTGATATTCGACTATTTCCTTTGTAATTGCAAGGCCCAGACCCGTGCCGCCACGCTCACGTGATCGTGCCTTGTCCACGCGGTAGAAGCGGACAAAAATTCTCTCTAAATCTTCCTTTGGAATACCGAGACCCGTGTCTGAAACCGAAATTTCAACCTTATCGCCGCTGTTTTTAACTTCAACTGCAATTTTACCACCATCCGGCGTATACTTAATTGCGTTTGAAATGATATTAACAAAAACCTGTTCAATTCTGCCCTTGTCACCATTTAACTGTGGAAGCGTATCAGGCACGTTAAGCGTTAAAGAGTGCTTGTGGTTTTTAGCATCAATTTCCATCGCGCGCACCACATTTTCAATGCTTTCTTTAAGTGAAAATTTTGAGAGTTTCCAATCCATCTTCGCATAGTCAAGGCGCGAAAGAATAAGAAGATCTTTAACAATTCTCGTCATTCTGTCCGTTTCATTTATAATTACACCGTAAAACTGCTTTTTCATCTCATCCTCAGGCTCACACATATCAAGAAGTGTTTCTGCATAGCTCTTAACATTTGTAAGCGGTGTTCGAAGTTCATGTGATACATTAGCAACGAATTCACGGCGCGATGTTTCAAGCTTAAACTGCTCTGTAATATCGTGAATAACCGCGAGAGCACCACGTTCATCAGAATCGAAGGAAGCAAAAAAGACTCTGAGTGTTCTGCCGGCTATCGGATATTCAATGCTGAGTGGTTTTTGACTACCCGCCGAAAGAACATTCTCAAATGCAATTTCGGTATCAAAGAAAACGTCTTCAAAAGTGTTCTCCTCATCAGCAGAGATGCGCAGCATATCACTTGCAGCAGGGTTAATCTGAATGATTTTTCCATCGCTTGAAAATGCAACAACGCCGTCCTTCATATGCAAGAAGAGCGCATTCAGCTTATTTTTCTCGCTTTCGACCGTTTCAAGTGTTTCCTTAAGTGTTTGTGCCATAGTATTAAAAGTTTCAGTTAAAGTACCGATTTCGTCATCTGAGTGCACATCAAGCTTTTCTTTAAAATCACCCTGACTCATTCGCTTCGCACCAGCAGTTAAGTTCTCAATCGGAATTGTTATGTTTTTAGACAAAAGAAGACTGAGTAAAATTGCGATTATAAGACCAACTAATATGGCCTGTAAAATAATTGTAAAGAGCGAGTTTGTAAGTCTCTGAATTTCCTGTTTCGTATCTTTAACATAAATTATATACAAAACCTCGTCGTCTGCAATTATCGGAACTGCGCGGTCCATATACGACTTGAGCGTGCTTTTTTCCTGACCGATTTTACCGGCAAGTGCTGAAATAATTGCACTTGTTTTCTCAAGTTCATCATCACTTGTACCGGCGAGGAATTTACCGTTTTTTCCGTCTAAAATATAGAAGTTTCGCGAACTGTTTATACCAAGTGCAGTTGAATATGCATTAAGCGCACTTTTAAGCTGTGCGGCACCGTTTTCGCCCACAGCTTCTTCCTTAAGCATTGTAAACATACCCGTATTAAAAACTGAGTTCATCTGCTCGGTAAAGTCATTGTAATAATAAACACTTACGCGGTTAAACAAGAATGTGCCAACAACTGCCATTACCGAAACTATGAGCACTATGAGTATGAGCACCAGCTTCATATGTAAGCTTCGGAATTTAACTCCAAGCTGTTTTTTTATACCCCTACTCATGCTTTAAACATATAACCCGCGCCGCGTCTTGTCATAATATACACAGGTTCTGCCGGGTTATCCTCAATCTTCTCACGAAGGCGGGGCACGGTAACGTCAACCGTGCGTAAATCACCAAAGTATTCGTAATTCCAAACCTTTTCCATAAGTTCTTCACGTGAATAAACGCAGTTTTTATTTGTTGCAAGGAATTTTAAAAGCTCAAATTCGCGCGGAGTAAGCTCAACAAAATTGCCTTTTTTTGTTACAGCAACGCTGTTTAAGTCAATAACCAAATCGCCAAACTTCATATTCGTTTCACTTGTCTTTACGCGTTCATCCTCTGTAATGTCAATCTCGCGGCGACGGATATTTGCCTTAACGCGCGCGAGAAGCTCACGCATTGAATAGGGCTTTGTCATATAGTCATCTGCACCGAGCTCAAGACCCAAAATTTTATCAACCTCTTCTTCACGCGCGGTGAGCATAATAATCGGGGTTGTCATTGAGCGTCTTATATACTTGCAAACCTCAAAGCCATCCATCTTCGGGAGCATCAAATCCAGAAGAATCAGATCAGGATTTTCGCGTGTTGCAACCTCAACACCCTCCTCGCCGTCAAGTGCTGAAACGACACGATACCCTTCGCGTTGTAAATTAAAGGTTAAAATGTCAACAATCGCCTTTTCGTCATCAATTATAAGAATTGTTTTCTCCACAGTACTACACCCCTCTTGCCAAAATTTCTTTTGTTTTAAGTATTGCTATCACTGTTTTAGCATCGTGAATTTCATCATTCATTGCCATTTCATAGAGCTTTTCAAACGGAATTTTTAAAATTTCAAGATGCTCGCCCTCATCAGGGTGAGAGTTACCTGCACTAAGCCCCCGCGCAAGATACAAATGCAACACTTCATTTATATATCCCGGCGACGGATACGCGTGCCCAAGTGAAAGAAACTCGGATGCATTATAACCCGTTTCTTCTTCCAACTCGCGTATTCCACATGTAAGAGGGTCTTCACCGTATTCAAGCTTACCTGCCGGAATTTCCAAAAGCTCGGTGTGATACGGATATCTGTGCTGACGCACACAAACAACATCTCCGCTATCAAGAAGCGGGAGTATTGCAACGCCGCCCGGATGCTCACAAAGCTCACGTTTTGTAATTCGTCCGTCGCAAAGTTCAACCCTGTCAACGCGCAGGTTTAAAATTTTGCCCTTGTATATATACTCGCCGTCAAGCGTTTTTTCAGTAAATTTCATTTTGCATCACCGTTTCTAAAATTGTGCCCCAATCGCCCAGGGAATATAGTGCTGAATCTGTTTCGCCCAAACAGGCCAGGTGTGATCGCCTGCATCCTCTAAATATGTAAGGTCGAGGTGTTTTTCTCTTGCAAGGTAACGAAATCTTCTGTTTGTTGTATAGAGAAAATCCTCTGTTCCGCAAAACTGATAAAAACGCAAATTACCTGAATATGAATTTATTAGGCTAAATAAATCATTATCCGTGCCTGTAAGGTCTGCCCCTTCTCCAAAAACAAAGTTCATACAAATGGTTTTTCGCGCATCAATTGCGTCATTTACATGTTCGGATAAATCAAGAACGCCGGAAAAACTTGCCACTGTTTTATACATATCCGGGTTTTTGAGCGCAATTTTATATGCACCGTGCCCACCCATAGATACTCCTGCAATATGTCGTTCACCTTTTAAATTAAAATATCGCTCTGCGTGACGCGGAAGTTCATAAGCAATCTGCGTGTAGTATTTATATTCACGCGTATCCGTATAAAAACTATTCTTTGCATCGGGCGATATTATAACAACGCCGTATTTTTCAGCAAGTGGCTCTAAATCTGTATTGTCAAACCAAGAAAGATACGTGCCGTCAAGCCCGTGGAGCAAATAAAAAATGGGGGCTGTTTCAATATCAACGTCCTCGGGGATTACCGCGCGAAACGCAGTCCTTGTGCAGAGCACCTCCGAGTTATAAATGCAGTCAAAAATCGCCATAACTATCTCCTGAGATATCTTCGCACCATATCAAGTGCCTTGAGTGTTGCCATATTTCTGTTAAGTGCGCGGTCGCGCTGCGGTGTAATTTTCGTGCACCACACCATTTTTCCTGCACTTACTGCGACATAAACCGTGCCTACCGGTTTTTCATCACTGCCGCCGTCTGGTCCTGCAATTCCGGTAACGCCGATTCCGATATCCGTTCCGAAAAGCTGAGCGACGTTTCTGGCAAGAGTAATTGCGCATTCGCGGCTTACCGCACCAAAATCATGCAGAAGCTCACTTGATACGCCAAGTAAATTTTCTTTAGCTTCATTGCTGTAAACGCAAACTCCGCCAAGAAATACGTCAGATGAACCTGGAATATCGGTAATTACTTTTGAAATAAGACCTCCTGTGCACGATTCAGCCGTTGCAAGAGTCATCTTTCTTTCGCGAAGTGAATTAACAACAGCCTCTTCAAGCGATGCAACATCTATTCCATATACAACATCACCTAAAATATCGCAAACCTCGCGGATCACAGGCTTTGTTAATTCATCAGCCGCTTCTTCGGTTTCCGCCCTGCCGGTAACGCGCAAAAGAACCTGACCGTCTTTTGCATACGGTGCAAGTGTTGGGTTTTCCATTTTCTCTGCAATATGGCGGATTTTGTCTTCAACGCTTGATTCGCCCATTCCGAAAATTTTAATCTCGTGTGACACGATGCACGCATCAGATAATTTTTTAAGATACGGCACTGCGCGCTCGTACATCATCGGTCTGCACTCACGTGGAGGTCCGGGGAGCATAATAATATGTTTTCCCTCAGCCTCAAATGCACAGCCGGGCGCTGTTCCCCACGGGTTATCAAGCACCGTACAGCCCTCAGGTAAATATGCCTGCTGCTCGTTATTCGGTGTCATTACGGATCCGCGTTTTTCAAAAAATGCGCGGATTTTATTAAGCTCGTCTTCGTTTAAAACAAGCTCTTTACCAAAGCATTTTGCAAGAGTTTGCTTTGTTAAATCATCAAAAGTAGGACCGAGCCCTCCCGTTGTTATAATAATATCCGCACGGCTCTTTGCAAGTTCAACCGCACATGTTAAACGCTCGGGATTATCACCCACAACCGAGTGGTAATACACGTTTATGCCAAGCTCGGATAGTGCCTGTGATATCATCTGTGCATCGGTATTTGCAATATTTCCGAGCAGAAGTTCTGTTCCTACCGCTATAATTTCTGCGCTGTAATTCAAAATAAAACGCCACCCTTTTAAATTTGCATAAATTCAGTATTTGCAACCGCTTCATCTACTAATGCATCGACATCTAAATTTTTCTCTGCCGCCTCAATGTCATAAAGACGTGGCTTTGTTTTCGGATGCTTCGGCGTAAATACTGTACAACAATCTTCGTATGGTAAAATTGAAGTTTCAAACGTATCTATTTTTCTTGAAATAACAACAATTTCCTCTTTGTCCATACCTATTACAGGACGAAGGACAGGAAGTTTGCACATAGATGCGGTAACGCCAAGCGCCTCCATCGTCTGACTTGCAACCTGACCTAAGCTTTCCCCTGTAATGAGTGCCTTGCAATCGTTATTCTTTGCAATTTTCTCAGAAATTCTCATCATAAATCTGCGCATAATAAGTGTGAATAGATCTTCATCACATTTAGCACGAATTTCCTCTTGAATTTTGGTAAACGGAACCATTGCAACGTGCATTGCGCCATTGTATGCAGTTAGTTTCTCAGCAAGGTCGATTACTTTCTGCTTTGCGCGCTCGGAGGTATACGGATATGAGAAGAAGTGAATTCCCATAAGAGATACACCACGTTTTGCAATCATATACCCTGCAACAGGGCTGTCAATTCCGCCTGATAGTAGAAGCGCCGCACGTCCGTTTGCGCCAACAGGCATACCGCCTGCACCTGCACGTGGATTTGCGTGAACATACGCGTGGCGGTCTCGCACTTCTACCTTAACCAAAACCTCGGGATTCTTAACATCAACTGAAAGCTGCGGATATTCATCGTGCAGAGCGCCGCCGATTTGCATTGCAATTTCAGGCGATTTAAGCGGGAATGTTTTATCCGCACGCTTTGCATCAACCTTGAAGGTTTTTGCATAGCGGAGCTTTTCATCCAAAAATTCAACGGCTGTTTTAAGAATAACGTCCATATCCTTTTCGCATTCAGCCGCGCGGCAAACAGAAACTATTCCGAAAATGCGGCACACCGCATCCTCAACCGCCTCCATATCAACGCCGTCCACCTTCGGTTCAACATAAATTGTTGACTGAAGGCAATAAATTTTAAATTCACCGAGCTTACGAATACGCCACGCAATATTCTTCATAAGTCTCTTTTCAAAGTGTCCCCTGTTAAGACCTTTTAATACAATTTCACCAAGTTTTAAAAGCAATATTTCTCTCAACTTTAACTTCTCCTTAATTCTATAACAAATCATTAACTGCACGGACAAATTCATCAACATCCGTATTTGTTGTGTTCTCATTTATACTTATTCTTATCGCACTGTCAATAAGCTTTGAATCAACTCCCAGCGACTCAAGCACGTGACTACGCTTTCCTTTACTGCATGCCGAACCCGATGAAACATAAATTTCTCTCTCTTCAAGTTTTCGCATTGCAACTTCACTTGGAAAATTAAGTGCCGCAATTGATAATATATGCGGAGCTTGCGGCTCAAATAATATTTTAACCTTATCACAAGCTTTAAGCTTATCCTTAAGATAGCAAATCGTGTCTCCAAATGGCTTTGCATCACGCACTGCCGCACCAAATGCCGCAATTCCGGGCACATTTTCCGTACCCGAGCGCATGCCTCTTTCCTGACCGCCACCGATATTACGCGCTTTAATTCTTACACCTTTTCTGATATAAAGCGCGCCGATTCCCTTCGGTGCGTGTACCTTATGACCGGAAATTGTAAGCAAATCAATTTCGCTTTTTCGCAAATTTATAGGTACTTTCAGAAAACCCTGCACTGCATCGGTATGAACGATAACATCTTTGTTAACTCTCTTTACTGCGCGCGCAATGTCAGCTATCGGATAAACTGCGCCGATTTCATTGTTAACCGTCATAATCGAAACCAAAATCGTGTCCTCGCGAAGTGCTGCCAAAACCCCGTCGGGTGTTAATTCGTTATGTTTAAGATATGTAATTTCAAACCCTTGTTCAGCCAATTTTTTCATTGATTCAAGCACGCACGCGTGCTCAACTTCACTTGTAATTATATGCTTCCCTCGTTTTCCGCGCCATTCGGCAACGCCAAAAATCGCAGTATTGTTACTTTCTGTGCCACCAGAGGTGAAAACTATTTCGCTTTTATCTGCGCTTATTTTCTCAGCAATAATCTCTCGCGCGACTTTAATGTTTTTTTCTGCCTCAATCCCGAGTGCATGCAAAGAAGAAGGGTTCCCAAATCCATCTTTCATCAAAGAAACCGCAGCCTCTATTGCGCTATCTTTAACCTGTGTTGTAGCAGCATTATCAAAATAAATCATACATTCCACCAATTTTATTTATACTTAGTTATATTATACATTATATTGCACAATAAATC
>JAZNOR010000083.1:0-11327 GCA_045589235.1 Eubacteriales bacterium
CACCATAGGCAGCAAAAGTTTTTTTATGAGACTAATAATAAAATTAGAAAAAATAAGACTTGCGCTGTATCTCGCTGTTGCGCCCAGCGGTGAACCTGTTACTGCAACCGCTGCACTAAGTGTTGGCATAAGTATTTTTGAAAAGGCATCCATTTCATCAACCGTTTGCGTTCCGATATTTATAAACGAATCTATCTTTCCGGCAACTGATGCAAAAATAGCAATCGCCGCTACCGTTGTCACATAATTGGGGATTGATTTTAACCCTGCATCTGAAACACCTGTTAAAAGCGTTGACAACACCGCAATCGCAAATATAACACCGATTGTTTTTAATGATGCATCAAACACACCAGAAAACTCTTCTTTTATACGATTTAACAAGGTTTTAAGTCCGCTCTCTAAAGATATATCCTGAGTTATTTCAATGTTAACCCCTGCTCGCTCAAGTTTGTCCAATTCAAGCGCATTTTTTTGTCGTTCAAACACATCATTTGCACTCGCATTTAAAACAAATATAATTACAATAAAAAAGCTTAAAATCAGCTTTTTCACCTTTTCACATCCTAACTATAAGTTCAATAACCGTTTCAATAAGCGGAATAGACAGCACAATCGCAACAGCCGCCGCACATAGCTCAATTAAAGTCGCAACACTTGAAATACCACTTTCTTTGCACACATCACTTCCGATTCGTGCAAGAAAAGCCACCGCACTCACCTTTAAAACCGGTGTTAGTAAAGCTTCATTAACTCCTGCAATTTCCGCAAGTGTTTTTATAAAAGAAAGTGCTGTTTTTAAAGCCTCGCTCGAAAGTGCAAAAACAAGTCCGCAAGCAATTAGTATAACTGCAAGTGAAATTTCCGGAGCATAGCGTTTAATTAACGTTACAACAAGCGCAGTTATAATAGCAAATGCTATACATTTAATTAAAAGTTCCATACTCAAAAGCCAAAGGTTGACTTAATAAGGTCAAATAATGCGCTTATTTCATCAATTACAATCATAAGAACAACTATAAGGCCTGCAAGTGTTGTAAGCATTGCTTGTTCTTCTCGTCCTGAGCGTATCAGCAATTGATTTAATACTGACACCAGGATCCCTATTGCCGCAACTTTAAAAATTAAATCTACCTGCATTTTATCAAATCCTCTATATCAGAATTATAACGAGTGCAATGCCTGAAATAATACTTAAATTACCGTATAGCTTACCTAACTTTACACACGCATCATCGGCGCATTTTAAATATCCTTCAAATCTTCTTTTTGTATATAATATAGCGCTTAGTGTTTCTTCCGCATTATATCTTCCGAGCGAATTACCAAGTTCAGACAGTGTTTGCATCTCCTGCACAGAAAGCTCTAAGTAGTCACTTTCTTTAACATTTCTGTTCCAGATAAGAGCAAAAGGCAAATCGTTTCTTTCTTTTTGCAAAACGCTAAGACTTATGAAAAACTTTAAAACTCTCCCACTTGTTACATTACAAAGTCTTTTTATTAATTCTTCTGTTGATGTGCACATACAAGAGATTTCAGAATGCATAATTTCAAATGCTGAAATAAACATGGATAACGTTTCTTTCCGACACGTCAGCCGCGCTTTTTGCGACACTCCAAAAAGTGTTGCACCTGCTATTATAATTATTGATCCCAATGTTTTCACAAGCATAATCAAAGCTCCTCAACATACCACGTATACTCTCCGTTGTTAATCCCCAGCACAACAGCATAGCGGAAAATGTCAAGCTCATATAGTCTCTTATATAGAGGTCTGGCAAAAAGACACTCCGCATCGTATCCATGTGCTGTTGCAAGAAGCGAGACTCCGCAATTTGTTACACATTCCATAGCGTGGATATCTTCTTCTGCGGTAATTTCATCAACCGCTATTATTTCAGGAGACATTGAGCGCAACATAAGCATCATAGCATCTGCCTTCGGAAGCGCTTCCATTATATCCGTGTGATGACCGGTATAAAACTGCGGTATTGCGTGATATTTAGCCGCAATTTCTGAACGTTCATCCGCTATCGATATACGATAAGCTCGCTCGCCATCTGATAGGTTACGTATTAAATCGCGAAGCATGGTTGTTTTACCACATCCCGGCGGAGAAATGATTATTGTATTTTCAAATTCACCATTTTGCATTATTTCATCATATATTTCATTTGATATGCCATTAAATTCTTTTGCTATTCGCAACGTAACCGAGGATATATTTTTTATAAAGCTAACCTCACCCGCGTGGTAAACCCCGGTTCCGCAAATTCCAATTCTATGTCCTCCCGGAACGGTTAAAAAACCCGCCTTTATGCTTTCCGCCGAGCTATGAAC
This sequence comes from Eubacteriales bacterium, assembly GCA_045589235.1. GTDB lineage: Bacteria > Bacillota > Clostridia > Oscillospirales > JAAYXM01 > RGIG7332. The sequence goes on from JAZNOR010000083.1 coordinate 2,341, forward strand.
CGAGCCTCCCGTTGCAATGTCCAAAACTGTGTCCAAATCTTCGTGACGAACCACACTGTCATATGGTATATTTATTTCTTGCTCCGCTGTGAGAACTGTCATTTGCTCTCCGACACGCAAACGAAATTCACGTGCTTTGCATTTAATTTCATCATCTATTTCCATTGCTTTTGTACGAAAACGCGGTGGTAAAAATTGCACCGCCTGTCCATATCGCGTTACAAGGTATGTATCTGTCATTTTAATTTCCCCCTGCCTTTTGTTTACTAAAAATCTATGTACAGCAAGTCCGAAATAGAACTATTGACTTTCAAAAACTATGATGATATTCTTTAGATAAGGAGGGATTTATATGACTGCTAAAAATTTCGGCACTATTATTTTCAAAATTTTAGTTTCAATTATAGCAATTTATGCAAGTATTTATTTTGGATTTATTGCAATGCTTATGCTTTCAGCTGCAGGCTATCATCCTGTACTCAGTTTTATTGCAATGCTTATACTTCCGGCTTTGCTTTTTCCAATTATCTGGATACCTAAGCGAAAGCTTGTGGTTATAATTTGGCTTTTGGCAGTTCTTCTCTATGCCATTGCACTTGCGATAAACTTTGGAATTACAAAATATAATGAAAGTATCACAATAAATACCTCGCCAAATATAAACATTTCAGAATATCTCCCATTTGATAAAGATTCAAAAATAGTGAAATTCAGAAGTGAAAAATTAAATTTCACTGACAATCCTCCTAAAATTGACGGTGCAGCAGCACTATTCCCCGTTTATTCCGCGTTTGTTAATGCTACATATCCTGAAAATACCGATATATCAAGCGATGGAGTTTTTCAGTATAACAACACATCCATCGGATACGAACTTTTAGCACAGAAGGACACCGATATCTTCATTGGCGTATATCCGTCTAAAGAACAAATCGAATATGCAAACTATCACAACACAACTTTTGAATACACACCAATCGGAACAGAGGCTTTTGTTTTCTTCGTTCATAAGGATAATCCAATTGAAAACCTAACTTCAGACCAGGTTCGAGATATTTATTCCGGTAAAATAACAAACTGGAAAGAGCTTGGCGGTAAAAACGAAGAAATTGCCGCATTTCAGCGAAACGAAGGCAGCGGAAGCCAGAGTATGCTTGAACGCTTTATGGGCGATACGCCTATTATGGAAGCTCCCAAAGACCTTGTGAATGACCTTATGGTTGGCATAATTGAAAGAGTTTCAAATTATAAGAGTAAATCAAATTCAATCGGTTTTTCATTCAGATACTATGTTGAAGGAATTATAAAGAATCCGGATATAAAAATGCTCTCGATAGACGGAGTTTCTCCGACTGCCGAGAACATACGAAACGGAACTTATCCTGTTGTTACACCGATTTATGCAGTTAGTTATGCAGAACGCAAAAATGAAAATGTTGATAAATTGCTTAACTGGATTTTATCAGACGAAGGTCAAAGAATTATTAACGAAACAGGTTATGTTGGAATTTTGGGTGATTATAATGATTAGAATAGTTGTTTGGTTTGTTTACGGTACACTTTTTCTTCTGCTTGTTCTTTTTTCTTTCCCATTTCCGCAACTTTTAGTAAGTAAAAAATTAGATGCAGAGCTTAGCACTGATAAAAAGAAACACTATTTGCTTTACGTCAGAATAATTTTAACACTTCTCAGTGTTTTAATTATTGCAGCAGGACTTTTACCGAAGCACTTGATTGTACCAATAATTCTCCCGTTTCTGTGCATGCTTTTTGTTGCCGCTCTGATTTGCAACAAAAAAGTTCTTGGCAGATGGGCTGCGTATAAGTTTTAACAGAAAAAGGCAACTGATGCTTCAGTTGCCTTTAATTTTTTCCAATAATTTTATAAAATATTCAGGAAGCTCACTTTCAAACTTAAGCCTTTCACCTGTTCTTGGGTGCGTAAATTCAATGCATTTTGAATGAAGGCATTGATTATTTAGCCCCATAGTATTTCTGCCCTTACCATATACAGAATCTCCTACTATCGGATGACCTAAATGCGACATATGTACTCTGATTTGATGAGTTCTGCCTGTTTCAAGCTTACATTCTATGTGCGAAAATCCTGAAAATTCTTCAATTACACGATAATGTGTTATCGCCTCTCTTGAATTTTCATAGGTTACTGCCATTTTTTTGCGGTCGGTTTTATGCCGTCCAATCGGTGCATTTACTACTCCTTCACTTTCTTTTAAATGACCGTGAATTACCGCGTGATACGTGCGGAATGCGCTGTGTTCTTTAATTTGTTCTGCAAGCGATGTGTGTGATGCATCATTTTTAGCAACGACCATAAGACCGCTTGTATCTTTATCTAGACGATGTACAATTCCCGGACGATGAACGCCGTTAATTCCCGAAAGCGAGTCACCGCAATGGTAAAGAAGTGCATTCACAAGTGTTCCATCGGGGTTTCCTGCCGCAGGATGAACAACCATTCCCACAGCTTTATTGACAACGAGTAAATCTTCATCCTCGTAACAGATATTAAGCGGAATATTTTGAGGCTTTGCCTCAATTTCTTCTATTTCGCGTTCAAAAACGGTTATTTCCTCATTGCCGAGAAGCTTATAGTTCTTGCGAACGGTTTTATCATTTACAAGAATTTCTTCTTTTTCAAGCATATTAACAATTGCAGAGCGCGAAAGTCCGAGCACTGTAGCCAGATATGCATCTATTCTGTCACCTTTGTTTTCATTTGGAATCTTCAGTTTTTCCTGCACTCTTATCATCCTTATCAATAAAAAGATAGTAAACACAAAGCAGCACTGCGCCAACACTTATAAAAACATCCGCCACATTAAAAATCGGAAAATTCATAAACAGGAAATTGAACATATCAATCACATGCATATCGTTCAAAATTCTGTCAATCAGATTACCGACTGCACCACCGAGTATCATAACAAGACTCCACTTAAGGCACGGATGCTTTGCTTTTTTAGTAAGCAGAAAATACGCAATAAAAGCACAAACACAAATCGGCACAACGACCAGAAAAAACACATTTCCCTCCATTATTGACCAGCCGCCACCTGTGTTTGTAGTGCGGTAAAAACCTAAAATATGCGGAATTATACTAGGTCCTAGTTCGTGAAGGGTTAAATTTGACACCGTCCAGAATTTCATAGCTTGATCAGCAATTATAATAGCAAAAAATGCAATAAATGCGAGCACTTAAAACTCTCCTTTTGCACTAAAATGAGGCAGAGCAAACGCCCTGCCCCAATTTATAAAATTACATATTTGAAACAACTGCACTGCAGCGCGGGCAAAGCTCCGGATGTTCCGGATTTTCGCCTGCATTTTCTGAGAAGATCCAGCAGCGCGGGCACTTAGTACCGCTTGCTTTAGCAATTGCGATGCTTAAGTTTGCAAAGTTTTCGCCCTTAACGCCATCGCCGCTACCCTCTGAAACTTCAACCTTTGAAACGATAAAGAGTGATGCTAAAGACTCGCTGATTTCACGAATGAGTGCTAAATCCTCACCCTCTGCGTAAAGTGTAACCTTAGCTTCGAGTGATTTACCAATCTCGTGAGCTGCACGAGCTGCCTCAAGTGCACGGTTAACATCATCGCGAAGTGCCTGAATCTTTTCCCACTTCTGCTCAAGCTCTGCATTTAATACATTCTCATCAACCTTCGGCATATCGTTGAGCATTGCATTCTCAAGACGAGCACCACTCGCGTGCGGCATTGCCTTCCAGATTTCATCACTTGTGAAAGCAAGAATCGGGCAAAGAATGCGAACAAGTGAATCGAGAATGTTATAAATAACAGTCTGCGCGCCACGGCGTGAAGCACTGTCAGTCCCGTCACAGTAGAGTCTGTCTTTAATAACATCAAGATAGAAGTTTGACATATCAACAACACAGAAGTTGTGGACTGAGTGGACAACTGTGTAGAACTCATACTTATCATACGCCTCAAGACATTTCTTAATGAGAGTATTAAGTCTTGAAAGAGCCCACTTATCCATCTCGCAGAGGTCATTAAATGCAACTGCGTTATTCGGATCAAAGCCGTTTAAGTTACCGAGGATATATCTTGAAGTATTTCTGATTTTTAAATATGTGTCAGACAACTGCTTAAAGATTGCATCTGAGCATCTCATATCCTGGCGGTAATCAGCAGATGCTGCCCAGAGACGAAGAACATCTGCGCCGTACTTTTCAATGATTTCCTCAGGAGCTACACCGTTTCCGAGAGATTTGTGCATTGCCTTACCCTCGCCGTCAACAGTCCATCCATGAGTGAGAACCTGACGATACGGAGCTTCTCCGCGGAGCGCAACCGCTGTGAGGAGTGATGACTGGAACCAACCACGATACTGGTCTGCACCTTCGAGATAAAGGTCAGCCGGCCAACACTTCGGTGAGTCAAGCTCCATTGAAGCAATGTGAGTTGAACCTGAGTCGAACCAACCATCAAGTGTGTCGGTTTCCTTAAAGAAATGAGTGCCTCCGCAATGCGGGCAAACATAGCCTTCCGGCATAAGCTCAGCTACATCAAGCTCAAACCAAGCATTTGAACCCTTTTCACCAAAAATCTTTGAAATCTTTTCAATTGTTGCATCGTCACAAATCGGCTTCTTACATTCTTCACAATAGAATACCGGAATCGGAAGACCCCAATGACGCTGACGTGAAATACACCAGTCTGCGCGTTCTCTTACCATTGATACGATGCGATCATAACCCCACTCAGGGAACCACTGTACCTTACCGCAAGCTGCAACTGCTTCATCCTTGAATGCATCAACAGAGCAGAACCACTGATCTGTTGCACGGAAGATAATCTCGCCCTTACATCTCCAGCAATGCGGATAGCTATGAACGATATTTTCAGATGCGAAAAGAACACCTGATTCCTTCATATCTGCAAGGATTACAGGGTTAGACTCGTCAGTTGTCATACCTGCATACTTTCCTGCATAATCGGTGTGACGACCGGTATTATCAACCGGAACTACCATTTCCATACCGTATCTGCGGCAGGTCTGATAGTCATCAGCACCAAAGCCCGGAGCTGTGTGAACACAACCTGTACCGGATTCCATAGTTACATAATCTGCAAGGAGAAGACGTGATGTCTTCGGAAGGAACGGATGGTCAGCTAACATATTTTCAAAGAACTGACCCGGATGGTGATCAATTACTTCAAAGCTATCAAATCCGCCTATTGCCATAACTTTTTTGGAAAGAGCCTCTGCCATAATGTAATTTTCGCCGTTCGGCGCTTTTACGATTACATACTCCTCAACCGGATTTAGTGCAATTGCAAGGTTACCCGGAAGAGTCCAAATAGTTGTTGTCCAAATAACGAAATAAGTATTTGCAAGGTCGATATTTGAAAGTTTTCCGAGGTCTTCGTTTACCTTGAATTTTACATATACGGTTGTGCACGGAACGTCCTTATATTCAATTTCAGCTTCAGCAAGAGCGGTCTCATCTCTAGGACACCAGTAAACAGGCTTTAATCCCTTGTAAATATAGCCTTTTTTATACATTTCACCGAAAATTTTAACCTCTTCAGCTTCAAACTTCGGGTCCATTGTGAGGTACGGATTGCTCCAATCGCCAAGTGCACCGAGGCGCTTGAACTGATTTCGCTGAACATCAACAAAGTTTTCAGCAAACTTTGTGCATGCAGTACGGAATTCCGGAATTGACATATGCTTGCGGTCTAATTTATTCTGCTTGATGATTGCAGATTCAATCGGCATACCGTGGTTATCCCAGCCAGGAGTGAATGGCGCCGAGAAGCCTGCCATATTCTTATAGCGAACGATAAAGTCCTTAAGACACTTGTTCATTGCAGTACCCATATGGATACTACCATTTGAGAATGGAGGGCCATCGTGAAGAATAAACTGCGGTCTGCCCTCATTTTTCTCCATAATCTTTTCATAAAGATTGTCATTTTCCCATGCTGCGAGCATATCCGGCTCACGCTTCGGAAGGCTTGCGCGCATCGGGAATTCAGTTTTCGGTAAATTAATTGTTGAATTATAATCCTGAGACATTTTTGATAAACTCCTTGTTTATTTACTATTCTTCGTCAAAATCGTAGTTCTTGCCAAATTTTAAGTCGTCAAGCTCGATCTCTTCTTTTTTTGCAGGCGCACTGTCAAATTCAAGCTGGCCTAAGTCGCGGGTATCATCGCTATTTTCAGCCGGTGAATCGAAAACAGATAAGTCAATATCGAGACCATCGTTTAACTTTTCCTGAGCTATTAGCTCTTCATGTGCAGCTTCAACTTCAGGAACTGCATCAATCTTTGCGCGTTCCTCAAACTCTTTCATGTTTTCAATTGCGCTTGCAACACATCTGTTGATCTCTTCAGCTGCAAGAGAAAGCGTATCGCTTGAAACAGTTTTAACTTCCTCTGCACTTACCTCAGGCTTTAATGCAACAAGCTTCTCTGCCTGAAGCTTATACGCCTTATCCATAGTTTCGATAAAGACAGCAGTTTCTGCTTTAGCCTTAGCAAGACGAGCCTCTTCTTCGCGAACCTTCTGTGCAAGGTCTGCAACCTTTTCATTTGCAAGTGCACTTGCATTCTTGATAAGCTCATCTGCCTTTTCGTGCGCATCCTTTAACATATCGTTAGCTAAGTTTTGCGCGGTAATAAGAGCTTTTCGCATTGCCTCGTCGACATTGCGATACTCCTCAATTGTGCTTGCAAGCATTTTAAGCTTGTTCTTAAGCACGGCATTTTCCTTGACAACACTTGAAAAATCCGATGCAATTTCAGCCATCGTTTCGTCAACTGCCACCATATCATAGCCGCCAAACATCACTTTGTCAAAGCGGATATCCTTAATTTCCTGCGGTGTAAGCATATCTTCCACATCCCTATTAAAATTTTTATATTATACTACGAAGTAAGCTCAGTAAAATAAACACAACCAGAATAGAAAAGTCAATTGGAATACTCTGAAGTGCCGGTATCTTAAAGAGCAGATTGCGCACCGGCGCAAGAACAGGTTCCGTCACGGAATAGAGAAACGAAACAATCGGATTATCAAATCCGAGCGGAAACCATGAAATAATCGCACGCAACACGAGTAAAAGCTCATATAAATTTATAATCGCGTGCAGAATATTGTAAATAATAATGCTAAGCAATAAAACACTTCCCTAATTAAATATAGAGTCCGTTATTTTCAAGCTCGTCAATTAAATCGCCCTGAAGGTCAACATTATACGGAGTAATGATATATGTGCTGTTTGCAACACGTTTAATCTGACCGTCCATAGCATAAGCAACGCCACTTAAGAAATCAAGCACACGGCGTGCAGTTTCTTTATTTGCAGATTCAAGGTTTAAAACCACGGTACGGCGTTCCTTAAGATGATCTGCAATCTCAGGTGAAGTTTCATAGCGTTCTGGCTTTACCAAAACTACCTGAAGTTGTGTTGTAGTATGAATATTAACTACCTTATTGCTGCGTTTTTCAATAATGGGAGTTTCTTTTTCGTATTCTTTCTTCGATGTAACTATGTCCTCAAAATCATCATCGTCTTCATCTTCGACATCAAGACGTGCCCATTTTTTTAACTCATCCATAAATCCCATAACTTTATACCTCCATAAAATTATTTACACATAATTTCTGCGACCGAATATTCCCGTACCGACGCGCACCATATTTGCGCCACACAAAATAGCATCATAATAATCGTCGCTCATACCCATAGACAAAAAGTCCATACTAATATTATCGTATTTTTTTGCGCCAATGTCAATAAATAGTTCGCGCATTTTTGTAAAATATGAAATATTTTTATTATTAGAGTCCAAAATTGGCGGTATTGTCATAAGTCCACGAACGGAAACGCCCGAAATTTGAGATGTCTCTTCCAGAAGTTCAGATAAATTTTCAGGTGAAATTCCGCTTTTACTCTCCTCGCCTGCTATATTAACCTCAATCAAAATATCTTGCACAATTCCCTCACGTGTTGCTATTCTTCCAATTTCACGCGCCAGTTTTACAGAATTTACAGATTGGATAAGTTCAACTTTACCAATTAAGTATTTAACCTTATTCGTTTGAAGATTTCCGATAAAATGCAATGGTTTGCCTGTGTACGCACCCTGTTCATATTTATCTAAAAGCTCCTGCACACGATTTTCTCCCGCTACATCAATGCCTGCCTCAATCGCTGCACGAACACGCTCTGCATCGTTCATTTTGGTTGCTGCAACAAGTGTAATATCAGATGCTGTTCTTCCGCTTCTGACTGCAGCTTCGTTGATTCTATCGCGCACTTTTTTAACGTTCTCAAAAATTTCCGTCACTTTAAAACCCACTTTCTTGCTATTTGACCATTTTTCTGTGCTCAAGCTCTTTTGCTGCAACTACAATCTCATCGTAGAGCAAGAGATTTTTTGTGTTTGAACTGTCATATTCAACTATATAATAGCTGTCTTTTTCAAAAATCGTTTTAACCGGTTTAAATTTAACCTGCGAGTCGATAAGACAGTACACACCTTGAACACCATCTTCGTTCATACGCAGAGCTTCTCTCGGTACTTTAAGCCCCTCATATGAGCTTATAACTATATCGGCCGGAAGTTTGCGTGCAAGCGTAAAGTTGCCTATATGCTCATCAATGCGAAAAGCAACACAAACCTTCCCCTCCTCCGCGGCACTTTTCCATTCAACCTGAGCCTTAACACGCGGATACATAGCACCCTCAAAGCTTATTGTTACATTTTTACCAACATTTAAAAGTTCTGCCTCTTCACTGCTTAAAAGAGCTGCATAATACCAATAAAATTCACTTATAATTTTGCCGAGTGTTCCGGAATTCTGCGAGCTAATCGCAATACTTTCATTAAGTTCTTTAAATCGTGTCGGTGTCAATTCTTCAATTTTATCACAAGAAAGAGAGTTTTCAAAACCATCACTCTGCCCAGAATAATAACCCGGCACGGG
>JAZNOR010000084.1:0-4994 GCA_045589235.1 Eubacteriales bacterium
GAAAAAAGGTTGATAGCAGCGCTATATAACGATTAGCAAGAAGAGATTTTATGGCAGGGTTTTTGTTTCTTAAACGCAGAAATGCATAAAGTTCTGTTGTGGTGCAGAAGTTTGCTTCTGAAAAATTATACTATGAAGATAAAAGCCTTGAACTCATTGGGTTCAAGGCTTTTTGTTTCAGTTGTGCCATTAGGCAGACTATTTGTTCTTTGAGAATGCAGATGCAATTTACCGGAATGAGGAAATAATGCATACTGATAAACCAAATGGAATTTAAGAACAAAATTACATAAAATAAGAACAAAATTACATAAAATTTATGCTATAATATACTATAATAAATGTGTTATAGTTGTATATGAGGTGATTTTCTATGTTTAATGTATTACAGATAAGAGATCTTCCGGGTATTGAGGGCGTTATCGAAAGTGCTGCCCGCGTCGGTTTTAAGGAAGTTGCAATCGGCTTTGGCGAAAATTACATTTTCCCCGATGATACATGGGAAGAGAGAGTAAATTACATAAAAGGACTTCTTGACAGGGCAGGTCTTAAATGTATTCAAACACATCTCCCGTATTATGATCTGCGCATATCGTCTGAAATTCTTGACGAGGCTATGGAAAAATCAATGCTTCGAGGAATCATTGCAACAAAAATGCTCGGCGCTAAATTTACCGCTATGCATCCGCGCTCATCTGTAACTTCGGATTTTGACCCGAAGGTTTCTTTGCAGGATAATTTAAAAACAATTAATAGCTACCTTCCTACAGCTATCGAAAACGACGTTATAATTGCGGTTGAAAATTTAGCAATTTTTCCGGGAATTCCGTATGAAAAATTCTATGTGTGGAACGCATTTGACTTAGTTGATTTAGTTGATGCTGTAAATAGCCCGTATTGCAAAATCTGCTGGGATTTTGGCCATGCTCATCTTACCGGAATTGATCAGGTGAAAGCACTTAAGCTCATAGGAAATCGACTTTGCTGTACACATGTGCATAATAATTTCCGAAGATCGGATAACCATGAAATTCCGACAATCGGCTCAATGAAGTGGGAAGAAATTATGCCGGTAGTTGAGGAAATCGGGTATCGCGGCCCGATGACGCTTGAGGTTAGGTATCCGGATAACAGAACGCTTGATGCATACTTAAGTCTTTGTCTTTCAAGTCTTGAGTATTTAGACGAATTGAGAGGTTAGCGCTATGAATGTTTATAAATGGGGAAATGCAGCAATCAGCCGTTATAATCTTGAAGGCTCCTTTGGAAGACTTTTGGGTGAAGTTTGCGAGAATGAGAACGGCTTTGAGGCGAAAAACGATGTAATTTCAGTGAAAACCGCGCTTACAAAGGATAAAAGCGGTGTTGTTCGCCGAATTGATACGGTTAAAAATATTTCAAATGAAGAGATAACACTAAACACTCTCGCATCTAAATTTACGCTAATCGGCGGTGAGTATGAAGTATACACTCAGTACAGCGGCTGGTTAAATGAGAGTATGGGCGCATGGCAGGAGCTTAATACAAGTATTATGTCGCGATCAACCAGTGTTAGAAATACGCAGAGTGCCGACCCGTTTATGTGCCTCTGGAGCTTGCAGGCAGGTCGCGGCGTTGCATTTCATATCAATGCATTTTCCACTTGGCAGATGCGAGTAAGCCGTTTTTGCACAGGCGGTGAGGCTGCAATTATCGAGGTTGAGCTCGGGCTCGTTCCGGATAATCTCAATTTAAAGCTGTCTCCGGGTGAGGAAATAACCCTTCCTGAAATTTTATATTATGATATACAGAATAAGCTTGATATGGACGCATATAAGCTCCATAGCTATATAAATGCGCGCTATCCGCGCCGTGAGATGCCTGTTGTTTACAACAGCTGGCTTGCGAGATTCTTCCACGTTACATATGATGATACGCTAAAGCAGATTGAAAAGGCAGCGAAACTCGGCGTTGAGTATTACGTAATTGATGCCGGCTGGTACGGCGAGGGGGACAATTGGTGGACTCATCGCGGCGACTGGCAGGAGAATGAAACACTCGGCTTCCAGTGCAGAATGAGCGAAATTGCAGATGCAGTTCGCGCAAAGGGTATGAAATTCGGCTTCTGGCTTGAGCCTGAAACAGGAATGGTTGACAGTCACGCTTATAAAGCGCATCCCGAATACTTCCTTGAAAATGACAGAACTGCGTATTTGCTCGACTTTGCAAATCCCGAGGCGGTTGATTATATATTTAATATAACTTGCGAGCTTGTTGACAAATATGACGCCAAGTATATTAAGTTTGACTTCAATGCTGACCTTTTCTATGACGAGTATCAAACGGGCTTTATAAAATATTTTGAGGGGCATAGAAGCTATATTTCGCGTCTTCGCGAGAAGTACCCCGACCTTTATATCGAAAACTGCGCATCGGGAGGAAACCGTCTGTCTCTCCGAGACGGTGCTCTTTACGACAGCTTCTGGCTTACCGATGACCAGAGCCCGTATACATCGCTTCGTGTATTTAAAGATACCGTGCGCCGCCTTCCGCCGCAGTGGATTGAACGCTGGGCGACAATTCGATCTGCAGAGCAGTTCTCACCGAAGTATAAGTCATTTGACTATGTTGATAAAATAATCGCAACAGATGATGCAACATGGGAGAATGTGCGTGGTGTTAATTTAGACTTCTTACTCGGTGTTCTTACAGGAAGCCCGATTGGACTTAGCTTTGACTTAAATAAAGTTACCGACGAGGTTTTAGGTTCACTCAAAGAGTTTATAGAAAAGTTTAAAGCTGACCGCGAGTTCTGGATGGGTGCTTCTTGCAGAATTCTTACCGATACGAAAACGGTAACAACACTCCAATTTTCAAATGAGGATTTATCTCGCGTTGAAATCGTATTATTTACCCATAAAATTATGCAGGACAGCGCGTGCGTTTACCCTGTAGTTGATGAGAATGTTAGCTATGAAGCAGGTGAGAGTATTATGTCGGGTAAGGATATTTCTGATAACGGAATTGAAATTATAACCGATAAAATCTACTCAGCGCACAGAATAAGCCTTAAAAAGAAATAAAAAAAGACCGCTTTAAGCGGTCTTTTTCTTTTATAATACCTTACCTAAAAATGCTTTAAGGCGCGGGTTTTGCGGATTGCCGAATATTTCTTCCGGTGTGCCTTGTTCGGCGATAACACCCTCATCCATAAAGAGTACGCGCGTTGCAACCTCGCGCGCAAAGCCCATTTCGTGGGTTACAACGACCATTGTCATACCCTCGTCGGCAAGCTCGCGCATAATCTCAAGTACCTCACCGACCATCTCAGGGTCGAGCGCACTTGTCGGCTCATCAAAGAGCATAACCTCAGGGTTCATTGCAAGTGCTCGCGCTATTGCGATTCTCTGCTGCTGACCGCCGGAGAGCTGGCCCGGATATGCATCTGCCTTATCGGGAAGCCCAACACGCTCTAAAAGTGCATCAGCTTTAGCACTCGCTTCTGCTTTTGACATAAGCTTTAATTTTACCGGTGCGAGCATAATGTTCTGTTTAACCGTCTTGTTAGGGAAGAGGTTAAACTGCTGGAAAACCATTCCCATTCGCTGGCGGAGCTTGTTTATGTCGTTTTTCGGGTCGGTAATATCAATTCCGTCAAATAAAATATGACCTCCCGTCGGCTGCTCGAGTAAGTTTAAGCAACGCAAAAATGTTGATTTACCGGAGCCTGACGCGCCGATGATAACAACTTTTTCGCCTTTTTTGATTTCCTCATTGATACCGCAGAGGACATCATTTTCGCCAAATGACTTTCTTAAATCATTAACGCTTATCACCTGCACGCAACCTCCTCTCCAAAATACCTAAAAGTTTAGTGAGTGCCATAACTAAAACGAGATAAATAATGGCAAGACTTATGTACGGAACAAAGGCATCATAGGTGCGGCTTGTAACGACCTGAGCCGCCTTTGTAACGTCGGTAAGCGCAATTGTTGTAACAAGTGAAGTCTCTTTTAAAAGAGCGATAAGCTCGTTACCGAGGGCAGGGAGGATGTTCTTAAATGCCTGTGGGAGAATGATGTTACTCATCGTCTGAACGTAGTTAAGGCCAAGGCTTCTTCCTGCCTCCATCTGACCTGCAGGTATTGACATAATACCCGAGCGCGCAATTTCTGCAACATATGCGCCCGAGTTAATTCCGAGCGTTATAATACCGCACATAACTGTGTCAAACGGCGTTTTCGGAATCATAACAACAAAGCCCATAATAAGAAGCTGAACCATAAGCGGTGTGCCGCGAAGCACGGTTATGTAAATTTTACAGATGCCGTTTAAGATTCTTAAAATAAAGTTCGGCTTGCCGCGTGATAAATCGTGACTTGAACGAACGATAGCAACAATCATACCGATTATAACACCGAGAATGAGTGCGCCAATGGTGACGATAAAGGTCATTTCAAGACCGTCTAAAAACAACTTCCAGCGGTCTTCAACGATAAAGGTTTGATAGAGCTGGTAGATGAATTTAGAAATCCACTGCGGAAGCCCCTGAATCCAGTTAGGTGCGGTTTCAAGCCATTTTGCAAATGTAATGAAATTCATTATTTCCTCTTTCCTACAACAAGAGGGTGGCAGGAGCCACCCTCACTGTTTATGTACTTCGTTTTTAATTATTCAGCCTTGATGTACTTAGCAACGATTTCGTCAATCTTGCCATCAGCCTTGAGCTCCTCGAGTGCTGCATTAACCTTATCAAGTAACTCTGTATCTTCCTTATTCATAGCGATAGCGTAGTCTTCAACAGCATATTCGGTGTCGAGAATCTTGAGACCTTCGTTTGCAGTAACGAATGCCTTAGCCGGCTCGTTATCAATGATAACGCAATCAACCTGACCGTTAATGAGAGCCTGAACTGCGAGTGCGCCGTTGTCAAAACGCTTAACATTAGCTTCACCGTAATCGTCTGTGCAGTAGATGTCGCCTGTAGTACCGGTCTGAACGCCTACGATCTTACC
>JAZNOR010000085.1:0-29258 GCA_045589235.1 Eubacteriales bacterium
GCCGGCTACAGTGACAATAATTCCATATTTTCCGCCATATTCAAGTGATGGTAGAACAAGACCCAAAACCGCCGCTGCAAGCATAACTCCAGCAGCAAAAGATAAAACAATATCCGAAAACTTATGTGATATCTTTCTGAAAGCAAATCCTAATACAGAACCTATAACCGTTGCACCGCCAACACCGAGTGCAGTTAAAACTACCATATTCATTTGCTTAGTTCCTCTGCAAGCTTTCTAAGTTGTGCCAAACTTTCGTCATTTATCGCGGATAAAATTCTAACATTATTTTCTGTATAATTTATATTTTTGCACTTTTCAAGCATAGCACCCATTGTCTTTGCGGCAGTTGGTGCCCAGGTTCCGTTTTCTATAAAGGCAACCATACGATTTTGGAAGTTACGCTCGGTCAAGTGATTTATAAACTCACGCATAAATGGGAAAATATCATTGTTGTAGGTTGTTGTGGCAAGAACGAGCTTGCTGTAGCGGAATGCATCCTCAACAGCTTCTGCCATATCGCAACGCGCAAGGTCATTTACCGCAACTTTAATGCCGTTTTCGCGCAATTTATCCGCAAGAGTTAACACAGCTTTTGCAGTGTTGCCGTAAACCGATGTATATGCTATGCATATACCCTCCTCCTCAGGACGGTAGCTTGACCAAATATCATATAAATTAATATAATATCCGAGATTTTCATTTAAAATCGGACCATGAAGAGGACAAATAATTTCTATATCAAGTGCACTTGCCTTTTTAAGCAGTGCCTGCACCTGCGCACCATATTTACCAACAATTCCAATGTAATAGCGGCGTGCTTCGCAAGCCCAATCTTCATCGGTATCAAGTGCTCCGAATTTACCAAAGCCGTCTGCCGAGAACAAAATTTTATCAGTGCTATCATAAGCAACCATAACCTCAGGCCAATGTACCATCGGTGCTGATACAAATGTAAGTGTATGTTTACCTAATGCAAGGGTATCACCCTCTTTGACAACAATTTGCTTATCGGCAAAATCATTTCCAAAAAACTGACCCATCATAGAAAACGACTTAGCTGAAGAGACAATTGTAGCATTCGGATATTTCTTGGTAAAATTTAAAATATTAGCCGAATGATCAGGCTCCATATGAAGAACCACGAGATAATCAGGCTTACTGCCACAAAGTTCCTTTTCAATATTACCAAACCACTCATCACAAAAACGCGCATCAACCGTGTCCATAATTGCAATTTTCTCATCAACTACTGCATATGAATTATATGCAATACCGTTCGGCACAATATACTGACCTTCGAAAAGGTCAATTTCACGGTCATTTATGCCTACATATTTCACATCATTTGTTATAAACATTCAGATTCACCTCTACGTTAAATTGTACCATAAAATCAAATATTATTCAAGTTATTTTACTATTTCAGATAATAGATAAACCACTTTGAAAACGAGTTTTCAAAGTGGTTTATTTTTATTCTTTATCTTCGCGTGCATAATATAAATAATCGCTTATTCTTATGCGCTTTAAGCCAAATCTATAACCGACAACGCTTAAAATAAACGTAAGTGCCGATGGCACAAAATACAAAATCGGATATGACTCAAAGTAATCAAATAAAATTCTAAACGAAATATGTAATGCGCGATACGCAACAACACTGATTGCGGGGTCACGACTTGTTGTTATAACGCCGAGTTCAAGTAAAAAACACAATACTGCCAAAATAGTGCTTGGAATTATTGCAACAGATGCGCATATTTCACTTTTAAATGCCACATTATCCGTATTGCAATTGGCATCATTATCGCCTACACCAAACGCGCTGTTATACATTAGCGCAACATATATTAAAACAACTATCGCATATATAATCCACGCATAAGATGAATTCAAAAATCCTCCAAAAAGCGATATTACAACAAAACCGATTATAACCGAGGTCAAAATATTCAAAAATATATTTATAATAAAATAGATTTTGCTTTTTTTATTAATTTTGTTCATATCTATTCATCCTCACTGAAAATAAGAAGTGCCTCACCGTTTCCGATACTGACAATTGCTTCATCCGCTATCAGTTCATTGCTTATTCCAATAGGTGTATCTCGATATAGCGTTGCGTTACTTAACGGATATTTTAGCCCATCAAATGTAATGTCCTCAATTTTCTCACTAAGTGGAAGAAGTGATACATATTTTTTAGGAGTTTTGATAACTATACTTTCGTTTTTAATATATCTTATCTCGTTGTGTTCGTCAATTAAAACAGCGCTTACACCTTTTTTATGCATCATTTCAAGAAGATAAATGTTTGCAATATAGTGGTCAGCTCTGCCACCTGAACAGCCAACAAGATAAAAATCATCGCATCCCTTATCGAGTGCTTTAATGACAGCTGTATGCACATCGCCAAAATCTTTTTCTCGTGGCAGAACGAGAACATCAGCGCAATTTGGAGATATATCATTTGAATCCAAATCGCCGACAAAGGCATCAACGGATAATCCAAATTTCATCGCAGTTTTATATCCGCCGTCTGCCGCTATAATATATGCATTTTTAAGCAAATCGCTATCTAAAAACTCAAGCGTTTTGCATGGAGCTGCGCCAATTATTATACAGCTTTTCTTCATTCGTTATCCTTTCTTTTCCCACGGTTTAATTTCTTTTAGACTTTCATACAAACGAACGTAACTATCGAATCGTGACTTTGATATTTCACCGTTTGACACCGCTTCACAAACAGCACAGCCGCGGTCACCATTATGAGTGCAACCTATAAACTGACAATTATCGATGTACTTTGCAAATTCCGGAAAGGCGCGTTCTAAATCCGATGGATTTGTGAGCTCCATCCTCTCGGTATCAAAAGACGAAAATCCGGGAGTGTCAGCAATATAAGTATCGTCCGCAATCCTGAAAATTTCAACATGTCGGGTTGTGTGTCTGCCTCTGCCTATTTTTTCATTAAGCTCACCTGTTTGAAGTTCAAAATCAGGTGCAATTGCGTTCAACATCGTAGATTTTCCAACACCTGAATTCCCCGTAAACGCTGAAAATTTACCCTTTAGCGTTGATATAAGTTCATCTATTCCATCGCCTGTTTTCGCACTTACACGAAGTGTTTTAAAGCCTGCTTTGGAATAAATTTCATACAGCTCATCACCGGTATTTTCATCACATTTATTGATTGCAATTATAACCTCAATATTCATAAGCGTTGCAATTGCAGAAACTCGGTCTATTAAAAACACATCGGTCACAGGTGATGCTAAAGATACAACGATAACAAGTGCATCTAAATTACAAACAGGCGGACGGATAAGCTCGTTTTTGCGCGGCAAAATCTCTTGCAGATATCCATGCTTTTCATCCTGCAATGTAAACTCTACCAAATCGCCAACAATAGGCTTTATTCCCATTTTGCGGAATTTACCGCGTGCTCTACATTCAATGGTCTTGTCTCCTATATCCACATAATAAAAGCCGCCTATTCCCTTTATAATTCTTCCTTTTAAAACTTCTTTCATTAAAATGTCACCGTAATATCATGATGCACATTGTCATTGATATAGACCTTAACCTGCGCTGTTCCGCTGCCTTTTATCGTTACGTTAATTGTTCCTTCACTAGCACTATGAGTTTTGCTATACGACTCTTTTCCATTTACAGTAACACGAACTGTCATCGTTTCCGGGCTCGCCGGAAGCTTAATAGGAATCGTTTTGCTAACCTCGTTAACCGCAGGTGTTTCTTGCTTAGGCTCATCTTCCTGCTTCGGTGGCTCATCTTTCTTAGGCGGTTCTTGCTTTGCAGGTTCATCTTGTTTTGGTGGCTCCTGAACATCGCTGTTCACGCTTATTGTTATATCAATTTCAGTGCCTTCCTCTACCTCTGCATCCACCTCAATACTCTGCGCGATAACTTCGCCTTCACGCTTGTCACTATCCTCGGTTTTGATAATGCCTACTTTAAGCTTAGCCTCTTTAATTGCTTTTTCTGCATTCTCCTTTGAAAGGCCTATAAGCTCCGGAACTTTAACCTTTTCCTCTTTTTCCTTGCTTACATACACAACAATGGTATCTCCCTCATGCACTTCGGTATCCGCTTCAGGTTCAGTGCCGATTACATAGCCATCCATAACCTCTTCAGATTCCTCATATTCCACCTTTATAAAGAGACCCAAACGGGTTTCAAGCTCAATTCGTGCTTGTTTTTCTGTCATACCCGTAACTGCCGGAAGTGTGTGCACCTTGGTGCCACGACTGACAACAACTTTGATTTCGCCATTCTTTTTGATTGATTTACCCGCTTCCGGACGCTGGGCAATAATTTTACCCTCTTCATACTCGCTTGAATATTCGCGTGCTTCCTCTTTAATGCTAAAAGATTCATATTCCTTATTTGCGAGAACCTTTTCAATATCGGAACCTAAAAGATTAGGAACGGTTGTGTCTTTATTTCCCCAGCCTAGTGTTGCCGAAAGCATTGTCCACAATCCGATTACAAACAAAAGTGCCACACCAGCTATTGCAATTTTAGGCATATAAGCTGCTAATTTATTTTTTGGTTTATCGTCTTCCCACTCGTCATCAATCTTCTGCGGTGGAGTCCTCTTAGGTTTTGAAATCACAGGCTCTTCTTTGATTTTCAATTCTTCAAAGTTAATAACTATCTTTGGATTTTTACGAAATGCCTCCAAGTCATTAAGCATTTCATCTGCTGAAGAGTATCTACCGTCACGATTAGCGCACATTGCGCGCATTATAATTTTCTCAAGTGTTTCCGGAATTTCAGGATTAATGTCTCGCGGAGAGAGTGGCATTGAGTTTATATGCTGAATTGCAATTGCAACCGGAGTGTCCCCGTCAAACGGAAGTCTTCCCGTAAGCATTTCATATAAAACCACACCTGTAGAATAAATATCTGCGCGTGAGTCAAGCTTTCCACCACGCGCCTGCTCAGGTGAAATATAGTGCACAGAACCGAGCGCTTCATTTGTAAGCGTTCCCTGCTCAGCTGCAAATCGCGCAATACCAAAATCAGTTACCTTAATCGTTCCGTCACGCAATACCATAATGTTATGCGGCTTTATATCGCGGTGAATTATACCCTTACTATGTGCATGGTCCAATGCTTTAAGTACCTGGCAAACAAAGTGCAGCGCCTCTTTCCAAGTCATTGCGCCCTTGCGTTCCATATACTGTTTTAAAGTAATACCATCAATAAGCTCCATTACAATATACTCAACAGAGTTCGAGCGCGAAACATCATGCACAGCAACAATATTTTGATGAGAAAGCATTGCAACTGCCTGACTTTCTGCATGGAAACGATTTCTGAATTCCTCATCTTTTGAAAATTCATCTTTTAATATTTTAACTGCAACAAGTCGGTTGAGTCTATGGCACATAGCTTTATACACAACAGCCATTCCACCCGTGCCTATTACCTGCAATATTTCATATCTGTTATCAAGAACTTTACCAATATATTTATCCACCTGCGCCACCTCCTATCGTGTTATCAAAACAGCGGTTATATTGTCATATCCACCGCGAGAATTAGCAATTTCAACAAGCCTGTCACAAGCGCTTTCAGCTTGGTTTTCAAGCAAAATTTCATATAGCATTTCCTGTTCACTTACAAGATTACTGAGTCCGTCACTGCATAGTAAAATAAATTCACCACAATGCAGCTCTTTTGCATAAAAATCCGTACGTATATCACGTTCTGTTCCGACTGCGCGAGTGATAACGTTTTTATTCGGATGGACCTGTGCCTCAAGTTCAGTAATTGTTCCGCGCTCTACCATATCTTCAACAAGAGAATGGTCACGCGTTATACGGGAAATACCATCTGAATTTATAAAATATGCACGCGAATCACCGACATTTGCAATCATAACCTTACTGTTCCTGCACACAGCCGAAACCAGGGTTGTGCCCATTCCGGCATAGCGTTCTTCAGTGTGTGAAAGCTTATAAATTTCGGCATTTGCAGAAGCTACCGCTTCGTTCATAACGCCCTCAAGCTTCTTGCCGGTTAAATTAAATCCCCCGTTTTCTATAATTGAATCGGTAAAAGAAAGCGTTGCCATCTCGCTCGCAATTTGACCTGCGCGCGCACCACCCATACCGTCACAAACAACTGCAATCACAGCCTTTTTATCGGGTGAAATTTCAATTTTAAATGCATCTTCATTGTTTTCTCTGACACGACCTACATTAGTCGTTCCCCAAGCTTTCATTCTACCACCTCATTTTTCTGAGTTTTTCGGCGAAGCTGTCCGCACGCGGCATCGATATCTGCGCCCAAGCTTCGTCTCACCGTAACAGTAAGCCCCGATGCCGTGAGTTTATTTGTAAATTTTTCAATTGTTTCTCTGTTACTCGGAAGAAGGTTTCGCTCTTCAACTTTATTTAACGGAATTAAATTCACGTGACACGGGAAACGCGACAAAAGTTTTGCAAGTTTTTCCGCACATTCCTTTGTATCACTGACACCTGCAATCATCGTATATTCAAACGAAATACGCCGCGATGTTTTAGCAAAATAATATTTACAGGTCGAAATAAGCTCCTCAACCGAAAATTTATTATTGATTGGCATAATTCCAGAACGTGTTGCATTATCCGGTGCGTGCAAGGATATAGACAACGTTATTTGCAAATTTTCATCTGCTAACTTTTTTATTTTATCACAAACTCCGCAAGTTGACAACGATATATGGCGCATTCCTATATTAAGGCCTTTTTCATCTCCGACAAGATGCAAAAATTTTATTACATTATCATAGTTGTCAAGCGGTTCACCTGTGCCCATCATAACAATGTTAGACACACGTTTTTTAGTGTCCAGCTGTGCTGCTATAACTTGGTCTAACATCTCGCCCGGCGTTAAATTCCGAACAAGGCCGCCGATTGTTGATGCGCAGAACTTACAGCCCATACGGCACCCTACCTGACTTGAAATACAAATCGTATTGCCATGCTTATATTCCATAAAAACGGATTCAACACAATTACCGTCAGGAAATTTCCAAAGATATTTAATTGTCCCGTCAATTTTCGATTCTTGTTTCCGCACAATTTCTGCATTTGAAAGGTAGCATTTTTCAGCTAACTTTTCACGCAGTGATTTTGATAAGTTAGTCATATCGTCAAAGCTTCTGGCGCCCTTTGACAGCCACGAAAAGATCTGCCCTGCACGGAATCGCGGTTCATTTAATTCTTTTAAAAATTCGGCAATTTCCGCCTCATTCAACGATTTAATGTCGACCATTATTTTCTCCTAAGCTTACAAATAAAAAATCCATCAGTTTCATTTTTATGTGGCATCAGTGTTATCTTTCCCTCATTTTCACCGTTCGGGCACGGAAGAGAAATTTTCTCACAAACAAAATGTTCATTTTCTTTTAAAAACGCAGAAATTACGTCCCCGTTTTCCTCGTTTAAAATCGTGCATGTTGAATACACCAGCACACCGCCCGATTTAACATATTTTGATGCCGTTTTTAATATGTCAAGCTGAATCTCGGGAAGACGAGCAATTTCATCTTCCTTCTTAAAACGAATTTCAGGTTTCTTCCGAATTACGCCAATACCGGAGCACGGAACATCGCACAACACTGCATCAAATGTCTCAACCTCGTTCTCTCGCAAAACACGCGCATCATTTAATGATGTTTCAATGTTCGTTATATGTAATCGCTCTGCACCTTTTTCAATCAATTTAACTCTATGCTCATGTATATCGCAGGCGCGAAGATAGCCATTATTCCTCATTTCCTGCGCAAGCACAAAGGTTTTTCCGCCCGGTGCTGCGCATACATCAAGTATACGCTGAGCTTTACCTACAGTAATTGCCGCAAGCTGACTTGCCGGGTCACATATATGGAAAAGACCGTCTTTAAATGCAGTTAATGTCGATAAGTCTCCTGTATCGGAAAGTGTTATGCAATCAGAAAGCCACGGGTGTTTTTCTGCTTTAACACCGGACTCTTTAAGATTTATCAAAAGTTTTTCTGTATTGGTAACGAGCGTGTTAACGCGTGCACAAATTGTTGGCGCCTTGTTGTTTTCTTTTAAAATAAGCTCACATTCATCGCCATACGCTTTAATTAGTTTTTCAACCAACCACTTTGGATGACTGTATTTTATAGAAAGCACATACGCGGTATCTCCCTCGGGCTCGGGTAATGAATTTGCATTTTCACACACTCTGTGAAGCACTGCATTAACAAGTCCTGATGCTTTTGCGTTTGTACGACGCGCCATTTTAACCGCTTCATTTACCGCCGCGTGTTGCGGAATTCTATCCAAAAAAGCGAGCTGATACACGCCGATTCTGAGTATTTCTAAAATTTGTGGTGATAACTTTGTAATTTTGCCACTTAAATACTTAGAAATATAAAAATCCAGCAGTGCTTCATTTTGCAAAACACCATATGTAATCTGCGACGCAAGCGCCGCCTCACGGGAATCTATATTTTTTAGTGTGTTTTTAAGGTATCCGTCTGCCCACGCTTTGCTTTTTCTGTAAGCAAGAAGCGCAGACAGCGCAATATCTCTAGCACCTTTTGCCATAATTTATTCCTTTCTTCCACGCCCGAAAAGTACAATTAGTCGAATAAGCTGCATCACCGAAACAGCAAGTGCTGCAACGTAAGTCATTGCCGCAGCAGATAGCACTTTTTTTGCTTTAGGAAGTTCACTTTCACTTAATATACCATTACTTTTTAAAAGGGTCATTGCACGGCGAGATGCGTTAAATTCGACAGGCAATGTTATAAGCTGAAAAAGAACTGCCAGCGCGAAAAAAGCAATCCCCAAAGACACAAGTGCCTGAAAGCTGAATAAAAAGCCGAGCAAAATAAGTGGCATCGAAAGCGTTGAACCTATATTGCAAACAGGTATAATTGTATTGCGTAATTTAAGCGGCATATAACCTTTTGCATACTGAATTGCATGCCCGACCTCATGTGCCGCGATTCCTGCCGCCGCAATTGTTGTCTCACCGTAAACACCCTGTGATAACGAAACGGTGTTCGTTTTCGGATTAAAATTATCCGTCATTTCGCCTGAAATCGGCACAACTTTGACATTTGTTATTCCTGCCGCATATAAAATTCTTTCCGCAACTTCAGCGCCGGTTTTCATTGATGATACACGAAGCTTTGATGCTTTTTTATATGCACTTGTAACTCCCCACTGTGCAATCAAAGTAAAAATAAGCGCAGGTAACACGTAAATAATATAGGTTGTATCAATTCCGTAATAATACATAGTTATCTCCTACTTTAAAATCTCATTCAGAATTGTTTCATGACCTCTGAAATACGCTTCAGGTGCCATTCGTTTTGAATTCGGGAATTGAAGCTCGGTGACGAAAATGCTCTTTCCGTCGCCGCAGGCAACCTGCATTCCGCGCGAATCAATGGAAATAACTTTTCCTGCCGGTGCACTTGTTGCCTCTCCCGGTATTGTTTTATAAATTTTAATTTTTTCATTTTTAAACATAGTATATGCAATAGGCCAGGAAAAACACCCACGAACGGTATTTAAAACTTCATTTGAATTTCTGCTCCACAAAATTTCTCCGTCCTCACGCGCAATCATACGTGCGTAGGTAGCCTCGTTATCATTTTGCGGAGTGTATGTTGCTTCTCCTTTTTTTAGCAATTCAAGAGTGCTGCAAAGCGCGTCTGCACCTATGGCCGATAGTCTGTCAAACACCTCTTCCGAGGTCTCGTTTTCACCTATCGGTGTTTCATAACGCTCAATCACATCACCTGTGTCCAGTCCTTCATCCATTCGCATTGTGCATACACCTGTTTTTTCATCGCCATTTAACACAGACCACTGAATTGGTGCCGCACCACGATATTTGGGAAGTAGTGAACCGTGAACATTTATGCATCCGTATTTGGGAAAATCAAGAATGTATTTAGGTAAAATTCTGCCATAAGCTACAACAGCAATGACCTCCGGCTTATACTCCTCTAAAAGCGGAAGAAGTGCTTCATTTTTAAGTTTTGTTGGCTGGTGAACGGGAATTTGCATAGCTTCAGCCTCTGCCTTAACGGGTGGTGGCTGAAGCTTCATTCCCCTGCCCGACGGGCGGTCGGGCTGAGTGAAAACCGCACAGATATCGTGTCCTGCAGCTTTAAGTGCTTTAAGTGACGGCACTGCGAAATCAGGTGTGCCCATAAATAAAACTCGCATAACTCTACTCCTGCTCTAAGTATTCGATGACCTTATCGGTAAATAAAATTCCGTCTAAATGGTCGATTTCGTGGCAAAATTCACGCGCCAAAAGCCCTTCTCCATCAAGTTCAAAGGTCTTGCCGTATCTGTCTTGCGCCTGTACCTTAACATATTCCGGTCGACTGACCGTTCCATATATTCCCGGTACGCTGAGGCACCCTTCAGGCTCAATCTGTTCACCACGAGTTTCAACGATTTTCGGGTTAATAAGCTCTATAAAAATATCATCATGGTCGAGCACCAAAACAACTCGACGCAACACACCTACCTGCGGTGCCGCAAGGCCTGCTCCGTCTGCTTCACGCACGGTATCAAGCATATCATCAAGCAATGCGTGAAGTCGTGCATCAAAATTAACTACCTCGCGTGACTTTTTTGCCAGAGATCCATCTCCACGTTTTACTATATTTCTTATTGCCATTTTTTACCTCTCCTAAAACTCAATTGAATTTACATCTGCAATTACTGTAAGTCTTCTGTTTTTGCTGTTTTTTCTGAAATCGCATATTAGGCGAGAAATCATCTCACGCACGCGTTTATTATTCTCGCAAAAAACAGAAATCTTATATCTGAATTTACCATTAACTCGCAGTACATTTGCCGGCGTCGGCCCGTAAACGCGAATTTTTTGTTCTGTATATTCATTTTTAGCCAATATTTCTGATTTTCTTGCAAAAGAAACACTCGCATTTGAAACCTCGTATTCACTTGCACCTGATATAACAACACTTATTATATCAGAAAACGGTGGAAGTAAGCGAGCTTTTCGCAAATTAATTTCACTCTCATAAAATCCCATATAATCCTGCGCCGCGGCCTGATGTATTACAGGGTTTTTGGGAGAATACGTTTGAATTACCGCGCGACCTCGCTTTTCACCTCTGCCTGCGCGACCAACAACCTGTGTTATTAGCGAAAATGTACTTTCTTGCGCGCGAAAGTCATCTACATTCAGTGCCTGATCTGCAGAAAGCACGCCGACAAGCGTTACATTTTCAAAATCAAGACCTTTTGTTATCATTTGAGTTCCAAGCAAAATCGGCACTTTTTCTTTTTCAAACTCATGAAGGATTTCTTCATGAGATGCCTTTGCTGTCGTTGTGTCATAATCCATTCTCAAAACTTTAACTTCCGGAAAAAGCTCTGCCAATTCATCTTCTAGCTTTTGCGTTCCTGCGCCACAGAATATCAACTTTTCTCCGCATTTTGAGCAAATTTTAGCTCCGTTTTGAGAGTACCCGCAATGATGGCACATAAATCTGCCGTTAGCTGAATGATATGTAAGCGATGTGCTGCAATTCGGACATTCCGGGATGTAACCGCATTGCCCACACATAGCATAACGCGCGTTTCCTCTGCGATTTAAAAACAGAATGCTCTGTTCTCCCTTTTCTAAGTTAAGTGAAATTTCTCGCGCCAGAACAGAACCGATCGTTCTTCCGTTACCCGCTTTCACTTCCTCGCGCATATCTGCGATTATAACTTCGGGCAGATTTCGCGCATTAAATCGATTTTCTAAAGTAAACAAACTGTATTTACCGCTCTGTGCTGCATACATACTCTCAATTGATGGAGTTGCAGAGCCAAGTAGCAGCATTGCATTTTCAGAAACACAACGGAATTTGGCAACCTCGCGTGCATGATATCGGGGTGAATTGCCGGATTTATATGTATGTTCCTGTTCTTCGTCCATAATTATAATTCCCAGATTTTTAACAGGTGCAAAGATTGCAGAGCGCGTCCCTACAACAACAGAAACCTCGCCACGTTTTACTCTCTTCCATTCATCAAATCGTTCGCCAATTGACAATGCACTGTGTAGTATTGCAATTCTGCCGCCAAAATAGGCATAAAATCGCTCAACCATCTGTGGCGTAAGCGCAATTTCCGGAACAAGCATTATTGCACCGCGACCATTATTTATTGCCTGCTCAATGAGTTTCATATAAACAAGCGTTTTCCCGCTTCCCGTTACACCAAAAAGTAGCGAGCACGATGCTTTGTTTTCATTCAATTTCTTAAGCAAAGAAACATATACATCGTTTTGTTCATCAGTCAGACTGATTTCTGATCGTTCTTTTTTTGAAAAAAATTTAGGTCTTCTGAAAACCTCAATTTCAGACAGTTCAATAAGACCTCGTTTTGCAAGTGTATTTATGGTTGCTGTTGTTGCACCGGTAAAATAACACAGCTCATTTGCACGAGCTTTACCTATATCGCAAAGCAATTTTAACACTTCACATTGCATATGCGCACGCTTATTACCTGCAATAAACTCCTGTGCTTCATCCTCACTAACTGCAAGAGATGCAACTTTAACTGTTTTATCCGATATTTTTCGCTCCGGAACAGATTTTTCGCAAATAATTCCTGCTTTCAAAAGCTCCGCAATTGTTTTTTTATTAAGCAAATCCCCGCTCACTTCTTTGTTATTTGCAAAAATTTCTGCAACTTCGTTTGCTTCATCGCCTTTTAAATATGACGAAATATCAATTGCGTTTGTTCCATCAGCCAATGTGTATATCGGCTTGAACTTATACCATAAACCTGACGGAAGTTGCGCCCTGAACACATCGTATAACGAACAAAATGATCGCTCGCGCACCCAAAAAGCAAGGCGCATGGCTTCTCTTGATATTATCGGTTCACTATCTAAAACTGAAAGAATTTGTTTAAGCCCTGTAACATTCTCTGATTCTTCAAGAGCAAGCACCATAGCCTCACAACACTTGTTTCCTCTGCCAAATGACACTTCAACGCGGACACCTATGCAGATTTTTTCTGCCAAGTGCTCCGGAATTGTGTACGCATATGGCTTGTCGATGGCAAAAACTGCCTGACTTACAGCAACACGTGCAATATTAAACATTTTTGCCACCTCCTGCCAATAAGTAAAAAGGCGAAGATGTCTTCGCCTTTTAAATTAGTCTTTCTTCAAAATCACAAGCTTTCCGCTTGCAATTTCATTAACAGCCGCACGAACAGGTTTAACCTTAAGTGGTCTTCCTTCTGCCTCAGCCTCATCAGCAATCTGGCGCGCGCGCTTTGCTGTAACATTAACAAGCATATATCGGCTATCTACTTTTTCACTTAATAAATTCATTGAAGGATATAACATTATAAATTACCTCTTTCTATAATTTCTTCATCATTTTCGCCTTTTTCAATTCTGCCGGCAACGGTTTCCGGAAGTATTGCTGATAAAATAACATGGTCACTATCTGCAACAATTACAGCGCGTGTTCTTCTGCCATAAGTTGCGTCAATGAGCATCCCACGCTCACGTGCCTCTTGCACTATACGCTTAATCGGTGCTGATTCCGGGCTGACAATCGCAATAACGCGACTGGCTGAAACAACATTGCCAAAACCTATATTTATAAGCTTCAATTAAAACACCGCCTTATTCAATATTCTGAATCTGCTCACGGATTTTTTCAATCTCGGCTTTTAAATCAACAACAAGCTGCGCCATAACAACATCGTTTGCCTTAGATCCGGTTGTGTTGGCCTCACGATTAAATTCCTGAACCAAGAAATCGAGCTTTCTGCCAACTGCACCGCCACAATTTAACATATCGCGCATTTGAGCAATGTGACTGCGAAGACGAACGATCTCTTCTGTTACTGCAATTTTATCTGCAAAAATCGCGGCTTCAGTTAAAATTCTCTGCGGGTCAACATTAACTGTTTCAAGCACTTCTTTCATTCGTGCTTCCAGCTTTTCACGGTATTCCGTGACACACTCAGGGCTTCTCTTTTCGATTTCATTTACCAACGCTTCAATATTGTCAAGTCTGAGGAAAATGTCAGACACAAGGCGTTCTCCCTCTTTAACTGCCATTGCGGTGTGACCTTCAATTGCAATTGAAAGTGCCTCAATAACCTCGCGTAAGAGCTCTTCCTCATCAGTTTCTTCTTTTGTTACGGTTAAAACATCCGGCAAGCGCATCATTCGCGTAGTTGTAAGGTCATTTACCATACCATAATCTTCTTCAAGACTCTTTGCCAGTGCAAGATATGTATTTACCATCTGCTCCGATAATGCTACATTTGTATCTGTGCACTTCGAAGTATCTACAGTAATGTATACATCGGTCTTTCCGCGACCTATATGCTCCTGCAGCTTCGCTTTAACTGGTTCCTCCAAAAATGCACATCCACGTGGTGTGCGAATTGAGCAGTCAAAATAGCGGTGATTTACCGAACGGACTTCAACTGTGATGTCACGACGCTCTCCAATCACTTGACCACGACCATAGCCGGTCATACTTTTTATCACACTGTCACTTCCTTTATGTTTATATGTTAATCTAGCAACACGGATTGCAATCACAGAAACACGGCGTGCTGTCGCAACAAAACTCCGCACAAAGAAAAGAAGTGCAACAGTCGCATGTATTCATTCCTGCACTGTTAATATTAGTATACGGCGAGCTTTGCATATCAAAAAGCTGAGTGCGCGCATAACTATATTCTGAATTTGACGGGTCAAGCGAGCACGCAATTTCGATATAGCGTTTTGCTTCGCTAAACCAACCTTTCTTTATCATAAGACTGCCCATAAGAAAATTCCACTCTGCATCGTGATTTTTACACGATGATAAAAGCTGTTCAGCAAGCATAATATTTCCTGCAGAAATCGCTTGTCTTATCTGCTGATACGTTGAATTTCCCGAACTGCTTTGCGAATATGCACCTGAATAGTTCTGATTTGAGCTACCTTTTCGCATTTTTTCAATCGCATCATACGCCTCATTTATCGCTTTCATTTTCTCCTGTGCAAGGTCTGCCAAAGGATTATTTACATAATTGTCAGGATGATACTTTTTAGCAAGCGCTCGATATGCGCGCTTTATTTCATCATCGGTCGCGCTTGGTGATACTCCAAGCACGCTATACGGGTCATTCATTTGTTTTCTCCTTTTTATCAAGCACATCGGGAATACCAAGTGCAAGTATATTTAAAATTAAATTTGTATCTGCATTAACTAAATTAAGAGCTGCTATCGCAGTATTAAGACTGCAGTTAATCGTTTCAATAACCTCATCTCGCTCCAAATTACACAAGACAACCGGGTTATAGTTTTTCTTTTTCACATCGTCATTGACATCGCAAAGCGCATCGATAATATAAATTGCACGACCGATATGATAAAAAATCTCATATGTTATGCGCGCATTATTACCGTCAAAATATCTTGAAAGCGATGCCAATATTTTTGCAAATGCGTCCGCCGGAGCATCAATGTTCTTCTCCATTTTTCTTTCAATTTGTGACAATTCATTTAACTTTTCTATGACAATTGCATCAAACCACGGCAATGTTTTTTTTGCTTTTTTATATGCCGGTAAAAACAAAAGCCTTAAAAACTTGTATCCTATCGCTCTTACAGCATTGCTGTCTGCTATGGAATCACAAATTTTAAAATAGCTTAAGATAACAGATACATCCGCTGTGAAATTCACTGCTTTTGAATTACAAACAACGCATTTTTTCTTAAACGGGCTTGCAATACACCGTTTCTTTGTATATTCACAATTCTTATCGCCAAATGCATCAAGCACAAGTGCTAAAAATGTTATATCATAGCTGAGCGCAAATCGGTGCATCACACCGAATTTTTGTCGCAACGCATGACAAAGGCCACAATATACAGGACGATAATGCTCCCATTTGCGCACTTTTAATTCTGCTTTATAAGGTTTAACATACCCAAACATCAGAGCACCCGCACAATCTTATATTCAACAGTTTTTTTATTAATCTCACGGTGATTTGTAATTATTGCAAAAACTATACCGAGTACAAAACCAACTCCGCCTATAAGCAAGGATAATATATCGCTTTTAGTAAATGAGAAAAACAAAAGATACAGAACAAAAAACATAAGAAGCGGCAACAAGTAAACGACGCTTGCAAGGTAGAGAATTTTTTTGCTTTCGCTTTCAATTTCAACCGTGTCACCAAGCTTTGCACCAATTGAATTTTCAACCTCGACAATAAGCGGCTTGTCCATAATCCCGCAAGCGCCGCAAGACGTGCAATCGTGGCCGCAAGCGCTCGCTCTCTTTACTGATACCTGCGCGATACTGTTATCTGAAATTGCAATTACTATTGCCGTTTGCAGCATTTTACACCTCTCACTTAGAAACTTTAACGTCTATTTTATACTCACCTACTGCTCCAACACTGACGTTTCCGTCAACTGTAACACGAGCTGTAAGCGTGTGCTGCCCCGGAGAGAGCACAGTTGATGCTAAGTCAACAACTGCGCGCACATTTTGCGGAAGAATATTATTCAAATCCGTTTCACTGCCGCGAAGCAAAACATTTAAATTGTTAGTAAGTGGTTCAATTGTGTATCCACGCGGAATGTTAATAATCTCAATTGTATTTGTTGATATGCTCTTTGTACCAAGACCACTGAGGGAGAGATAGACATTTGCATTACTTTCACCACTCATATTTCTGATTCCATCAGGCATAATCAACTTAAAGTCAAGTTCTGTGTCGCCCGATATTTTTGAAAGGTCCGCTACACCGATAACAAGAGACTCCATAGCATCAATCACTTTTTCTTCACCTGCTATGGTTATTTCAGCCGGATTAACATCGTAATTCACATTTTTCTCCAGTGCACCGCCACCCTCAACAACATCAATATCAAGCGGGATTTTTTTAGTTTTCAGAACAGGCAGAATAACTTCAACAAGTCTGCTCTCTGTCTGCACAGAGGATAAATTAAGCTCCTTACCGTTTTCATCATAATAAGAATAGCTCATCTGTTCGTGTATTGACGTATTAAGATGCTTTTTGCCGATTTTCACCTGTGCATATGAAATATTATTTATTTCCTCAGCAAGACCCAGAACGGAAAGCGAGCTTGGAACCGTTGTTGCATCACCTGCAATATATCCGTCTGCAACCGAGCCTTCAAGTACAACTTTCACCGGTACGGTAGCTGTTACAATTCTATCAATTTTCACCTCAAGCTGTGACGGATTGCGGCTGGCAACAGACACGTCACCCGTAGGTAAAACAATTTTATATGAAAGCTTATAGGTTCCCGGTTCAACAATTTTAGAAATGTCAACCTCAACCTTTATATCATCGGTATTGAGCATCGACAGCGCACGGCGCGTTCCCGTAAGGCGCATCGACACTGCATTATCTTCAGAATTTCCAACTATAAGGTTTTGTGTGTTCAAAAGCTGTTCACTGCCTGAGTATGTTGGCATAACGTACGAAACAGGCAGTTCACCCACAGGGTCAACTACCGTAACGACATAAATCCAAAGCACTATTGATATTAGTATCGCCAGCGCCTTGGTTAAAACATCATATTTTTTAAGCCATTCTTTCACTGTTTCTTCACCCTTATAATTCCAAGTATGTTTTCAAGCAAGCTCTTCTTATTATCTTCATCAGGTCCACTTAGAAGTTCGTTTCTAAGAAGCTTCTCAAGTGTTTCCGGAGCAAGATGTCGTTTAATCATGCCATCAATTGCAACGGAAATCGAGCCACTTTCTTCCGACACGATTACAACAACAGCATCGGATTGCTCACTGATACCAATACCCGCACGGTGACGCATACCAAGCTCTTTGCTCAAATTCGTGTTCTCGGTAAGCGGTAGCATACAGCCTGCCGCTGCCACAAGACCGTCGCGCATAATTACTGCACCGTCATGAAGTGGAGCCTTGGGATAGAATATGTTTTTAATAAGCTCACTTGTCGGCTCTGCGCCAATCACCGTACCTGTTTTAATAACATCATCCAATACCACCTGGCGTTGAAATACGATAAGTGCCCCATCTCGTGCCCACGACATAGCTTCGCACGCAGAAACCGTGTTAACAATTGCTTTTTCCATCACGTCAGTATTTCCGCGCGGAATGAGCTGTGGAAATGAGCTTCTTCCAACTTTTTCAAGTGCTTTTCTAAGCTCAGGCTGGAACATAACAATGAGTGCAATGAGACCAACCTGCATTGTATTGGCAAGGATAAAGTTAATTACCTTAAATCCAAAAAGCTGCGCAAGCTGAGTTGCCACAAGCAATAATATAATTCCTTTCAAAACTTTGCCCGCATTTGAGCGTCTTATTAACTTGATAAGCTTATATGTCAAAAACGCGATTATTGCGATATCTATCACATCACGAATTGAAAACATAGCCGTAAAATTTGCAATTGAATTTAAAACATCCATCTGCCACTCGTCCTTTGCATTTTACTATATTCATTTTACCACAAAGAATAGTGTTTTGTGAAGTGTTTTTTTGCTTATTTACAAAGTTTTTATTTTTTAATTAGTAAAAGAGCTGAAATCAGACTGTCTATTTCATCTTTTGTATTGAAAGCCGAAAAGCTTATGCGCACCGTTCCGTACATATCGCCCACTGTTTCATGTGCGATTGGTGCACAATGAAGCCCTGCTCTGACCGCAATATCATGCTCCGACAAATAATATGCGACCTCTTCGGAAGAAATTCCACGTAAAT
This sequence comes from Eubacteriales bacterium, assembly GCA_045589235.1. Lineage (GTDB taxonomy): Bacteria > Bacillota > Clostridia > Oscillospirales > JAAYXM01 > RGIG7332. Next base: position 18,780 of record JAZNOR010000085.1, read on the forward strand.
TAAAAGATAACACTCCGCTTTGAAGACCTCGTCCGCCATCGTAATACACGCTACTTCCCTGAATTTTTAAAATTTTCTCTGCCGCGTACTCCAAAAGTTTACGTTCACGCCTGTAAAGTTCTTTTTCTTTACATGCAAATTTAATTCCTTCATATAGTCCGGCAATTCCATGCATATTTTGCGTTCCTGCTTCATGTCTGTCCGGCATAAAATCCGGACTTTCCGTTTCTTGTGACTGACTTCCCGTTCCACCTTGCATAAGTGGCTCGATCTCGCGCCCATCACGACATATTAACATACCTGTACCTTGCGGACCATAAAGACCCTTGTGCCCCGGCATACACAAAAAACGCGCAGCTGTTAAGTTGGATAGCTTTACATCTATACATCCCGCTGATTGCGAAGCATCTATGATAAGAGGAATGTTCTTACTTGCACACAGCTCGTCTATTTTAGCAATAGGCAAAATATAACCAAAAACATTGGATACATGTGTTACAATAACCGCTTTTGTGTCGCGTCGTATTTCAGAATAAATCGCATCTACCATAGCATCCGGTTCAAAAAGTGGCGCGCGTGCAACGGAATACGTCACCCCACACCCTGCCATAAAGCTTAGCGGTCTAACAACAGAATTATGCTCATAGCCTGAAATTACACAATGGCCTCCGTTTTTCATTATTCCACGTATAGCTATGTTGAGTGCATGTGTTGCATTCAGAGTAAAAACAACATTTTCAGCACTTTTGGCGCCAAAATATTTCGCCGCTATCTCTCTGCAATTTAGCAAAACATCGGCAGCATTCATCGATGCTATATGTCCTCCACGTCCTGCATTTGCCGATGTCTTCATAGCGCAAAGCACCGCATCGTATACTTCTTTCGGCTTTATAAGTGTTGTTGCAGCATTATCTAAATATATCACACTTTCATCTCCCTGAAACCACCATCTTTATCCACTATTAAAACAGTATTAAATTCAAAAGAGTTTTTTCTCAGTATTTCGATCGCTTCAGCCAGATAAGTTTCCGACACCTTTACTGCAAATCCGCAACCTGAATCCAGCATTTTTATATCCGGGCGAACTACATGTCCGCTTATTCCGTTTTTAGAAAGCACTCGCACTGCACGTTGCGCATAGGTAACGGAGCGCAATACTATCATATATCCACTCAGCATAGTCTCATCTCCTTTTCACACCATAATATGTGCAAAAAAGAGGTTGTGACACAAAAAAACAGGCATTTTATAATGCCTGTTTTTCTTCAATTAAGCAAACCGCATGGGTCGAAATTCCAAGTCCTTCACCTGTAAAACCAAGCTTTTCCTCAGTTGTCGCCTTAACGCTGATTTTATTCACTTCCACATTCAACGCACCCGCGATATTCTCTCGCATCTTTTCTATAAACGGTGCAAGCTTTGGTTTTTGTGCAATCACAGTTGCATCAATATTGCAAACAATATATCCCTCTCGCTCAATAAGCTTACACACCTCAGAGAGTAGTTTTAAACTATCTGCTCCTTTGTATTTTTCATCGGTATCCGGAAAATGTCGTCCGATATCCCCCAGTGCCGCCGCACCAAGCAGGGCATCCGAAATCGCGTGAAGCAGAACATCCGCATCACTGTGACCCAAAAGGCCTTTTTCATACTCAATTTTAACTCCGCCGAGGATTAATTCTCGCCCCTCTACCAAGCGGTGAACATCATATCCGTGACCTATTCTCATATTAACTCCTCATTTTCTAAGATTACACGTGCAAAAATCAAATCCTCACGCGTTGTTATCTTTCTGTTTAGAACATCGCCTTCGCATAAAGCAATTCTTCCGCCAATAAGCTCGACTGCCGAGCAATCATCGGTTATCGGAAGCCTTTTTTCAATCGCATTCGAAAGTGCGCCCAAAATAAGTTCTTTATCAAAGACCTGTGGAGTTTGTATTGCGCAAAGAGCGTCTCGATCTACTGTTTCGTCTGTAAATCCATCCTTCTTAACCTTAACCGTATCTACAATTGGAATGTACGGTGCCGCTGCCGAAAACTTGATTGCCGCATTTATGGTGTCCGTTATGATTTTATCGCTGACCATAGGACGTGCCGCATCGTGAATTGCAACAATATCACATTTTTTACTGACTTCACGCAAGCCACAAAGAACTGATTCTGCGCGCGTTTTTCCGCCCGCTACAACCGCTTTCAGCTTTGTTATATTATACTCTGCGCAAAGCGTTTCGAGCTTTGAAATCATATCCTCACGTGTTGGAATTATGATTTCATCAATCATAGGATGCATTTCAAATTTCATAAGTGTTCTTACTATAATCGGAACACCACAGAGCTCGTGGAAATTTTTATCAATTCCTTGCATACGAGATGCACTTCCCGCCGCAGGTATAACTGCTGATACAAATTTTTTCTTCTTACCAAACACTTTTAACACATCCTTTGGTTAAAGTATATCCGTTTTACAGGCAAAAATCAAGTTTAAGGTTGACAAATTCTCAAAAAAGTATATAATATATACATATAAAAATGCAATGACGAAGAAAAGTAGGTCTTTTGTCGTTTTCAGGGAGAGTGCGTCGTGACTGAAAGCGCGCTTATTTGGCAGATTTCCGAAGTTCCCTTCCGAGCACGTTGCTTGAAGCTTTTGTGGTAGAGTGATGCGGGGGTTTCCCGTTACAGGAACAGGGCATTAAATGTGCCCGAAACGAGAGCGCGGTTAACACACTGCGAATACGGGTGGTAACGCGGAAAAGTGATTTATGCCTTTTTCGTCCCGATTAAATGGGGCGAGAAGGCTTTTTTATTTACTCGCCGAAAGGAGTTTAATTTATGAAAGACCAGTTAGAAGCTATGAGAAGCTCGGCGCTTGCTTGTATCGCAGAGGCTAAATCCCCTGCTGATATTGAAGCTTTACGCGTTCGATTTCTCGGCAAAAAAGGTGAGCTTACCGGCATTTTAAAGCAGATGGGTTCGCTCTCACCTGAAATGAGACCGATTATTGGTCAGCTCGCAAACGAAGTTCGTGAGACAATTGAAAATGAAATCAAAGAAAGTGCTGCTCGTCTTGAAGCTGAAGCTCTCAACGCACGCCTTGTTTCAGAAACAATTGACGTTTCTATGCCGGGTTCCGTTCCGACGGTAGGTCACAAGCACCCGATGTCAATTGTTCTTCAGGAAACACGCGACATCTTCCTCGGAATGGGCTTCCAGATTGCAGAAGGCCCGGAAGTTGAGCTTGACTACTATAACTTTGAAGCTTTAAACCTTCCGAAAGACCACCCTGCACGTGACACGCAGGACACTTTCTATATTACTGAAAACGTTCTTTTACGTACCCAGACCTCACCGGTCCAGGTTCGTTACATGGAGAAATTCAAACCGCCGATTCGCGTTATTTCTCCGGGTCGTGTTTACCGCAGCGATGCAGCTGATGCTACTCATTCACCGATTTTCCATCAGATTGAAGGTCTTGTCGTTGACAAGGGCATCACTATGGGCGATTTAAAGGGCACACTTGAAGTTTTTGCAAAGCGTCTTTACGGTGATGATGCCGTTCTTCGTTTCCGTCCGCACCACTTCCCGTTTACCGAGCCGTCAGCTGAGGTTGACATTATGTGCTTCAACTGCCAGGGTAAGGGATGTCGCCTCTGTAAGGATGAGGGTTGGATCGAAGTACTCGGTGCCGGTATGGTGCATCCAAAAGTTCTTGAAAACTGTGGTATTGACTCAACGGTATACAGCGGTTATGCTTTCGGTATCGGTCTTGAGCGTATAACAATGCGCCGCTACGGTATCAAAGACATCCGTATGTTCTATGAAAACGATATGCGCTTCTTAAAGCAGTTCCAGGGGGTGCTCTAAAATGAATTTATCAATGAAATGGTTACAGGATTATGTTAAAATAGATGTTCCTGCGCGCACCTTTGCCGAGGAAATGACAATGTCCGGCTCGAAAGTTGAAGTTACAACTGATTTAGGTGCAGAAATCACCAATGTCGTTGTTGGTAGAATTGAATCTATCGAAAAACATCCTGATGCAGATAAGCTTCAGATTTGTATGTTAAATGTTGGAAAAGATGAGCTTTTGCAGATTGTAACCGCTGCGCAGAATGTTCACGTTGGTGACATCGTTCCGGTTGCACTCGACGGCAGCACACTCGCCGGCGGTGTTAAGATTAAGGCCGGAAAATTGCGCGGTGTTCCGTCAAACGGTATGCTCTGCTCTTTCCACGAGCTTGGTCTTAATCTTTGCAACGTTCCGTATGCAGATGAAGACGGAATTTTACTTCTTCAGGAAAAATGTGAAATCGGCGACGATATCCGTACAGTTTTAGGTTTAGACGACTTATCCGTTGAGTTTGAAATCACCTCAAACCGTCCGGATTGCTTCTCAATGCGCGGTCTTGCGCGTGAGGTTGCAGCAACCTTTGATTTACCGCTTAATTTACCTGTACCTAGCGTTAAAGGTTCAGACGAGTCTATTGACGGCAAAGTAAAAGTCACCGTTGAAGCGCCTGACCTCTGTCCGAGATACACTGCACGCATGGTTAAAGATGTTAAAATTGAAACCTCTCCGATGTGGCTTCGTGCTCGTCTTCACGCCGCAGGCGTCCGTCCGGTTAACAACATCGTTGACATAACAAATTACGTTATGCTTGAATACGGTCAGCCGATGCACGCATTTGATGCCGATTTTGTCAAAAACAGCCACATTATCGTGCGTCGTGCAGAAGACGGTTCAAAGTTCACTACATTAGATGATATTGAGCATACTCTCACAGATAAGATGCTCGTTATCGCCGATGATGACGGAGCTGTTGCACTCGCCGGTGTTATGGGTGGTTTAAATTCTGAAATTCGTGATAATACTACAACTGTAATCTTCGAATCCGCTACCTTTAATGCAGCTTCCGTTCGTACAACTGCACGTGATTTGGGTATGAGAACAGATGCTTCTGCTCTTTACGAAAAGGGTCTTGATGCAAACAACACAATCCCTGCAATTGACCGCGCTTGTGAGCTCGTTGAGTTACTTGGTGCAGGTACTGTTCTTAACGGATACGTTGATATTGATAATTCAAACCATGAACTCAATAAGATTGCATTTGAGCCGGATAGAATCAATTCCTTCCTCGGAACAGACATTCCGGCTGAGGACATGGTTAAATATCTTGCTCGTCTTGAAATCAAGCTTGATGGTAATAATTTAGTTATTCCGTCATTCAGACCGGACCTTGTAGGTTTTGCTGATATCGCAGAAGAGGTTGCTCGTATTTACGGTTATAATAAAATTACTTCAACCCTTATGCGTGGTGAAAGCACACAGGGCGGTCTCTCTCCGCGTCAGAAGTTTGACGAGAGTATTGGCGTCCTCGCTCGTGGAATCGGTTTCAGCGAATGCATAACATATTCATACACAAGCCCGAAGACCGATGATTTACTCGCACTTGCAAGTGATAGTCCGCTTCGCAAGCACGTTGTAATCACAAATCCGCTTGGTGACGAGAGTTCTGTTATGCGTACCTCTCTCCTTCCGTCAATGCTTGAGGTTCTCTCTCGCAACTACAATAACCGCAACGCTTTTGCTGATATGTATGAAATCAATAAGATTTATCTCCCGACTGATGACCAGCTTCCGTATGAAGCACCGACATTTGTTATGGGATCATACGGTAAAGACAAGAACTTCTTCACCTTAAAGGGTGCACTTGAAGCTATTCTCTCTACCCTTTTAATTGAAGACGTTTCATTTGAGCCGGTTTCTGACGACCCGACATGGCATCCGGGCAGATGTGCAAGAATCTACTCAAAGGGCGAGGTAATCGGTACAATCGGTCAGATTCATCCTGCAGTTGCCTCAAACTTTGGTATGGACTGTGAAGTTTATATGGCAGAGCTTTCCGTTGATAAATTATACGAATGCCGCGGTAAAGAGACTGAATATCAGCCGCTTCCGAAATTCCCTGCAGTTACCCGTGACTTAGCTATCGTTTGCGACCGTGCACTTCCGGTTGCACATCTTGAAAAGTGCATTAAAGCTCAAGTTGGCAAAATGCTCGAAGCAGTCACTCTCTTTGACGTATACACCGGTGAACATATGGCGGCAGATAAAAAGAGCGTTGCATATTCTCTCACTCTTCGCGCATTTGACCACACGCTTACCGATGACGAGGTAGAGTCTAAAATTCGCCGTGCATTAAATGCTCTTGAGCGTGATTTCGGCGCAACCCTCAGATCATAAAACTTTTTCTTTACAGAAAAATAAAAAAATGCTATATTATAAGTATAACATCTAAACGAGGAGGTTTCCGACAATGCTTGACCATACCCAAAAATTCGTCTTAGGCGATGATAAGGAACTCGAGATGAAGTATATTTTAACCGAGGTTTACAAGGCTCTCAAGGCTAAAGGATATAAACCGATAAGCCAAATTGTCGGTTACATTCTCTCCGAGGATCCGACTTATATTACTAATCACAACAACGCTCGCAGCTTAATCCGCAAAATTGACCGCGATGAGTTGCTACACGAGCTTGTTCGCAACTATCTTTCGGAATAACCCTTATTTTGCGCGGTATCTTGATCGGTACCGCGCAATTTGTTTCTTTTTGTAAAAACTATTTTTCCACAATCTGTTGACATTTTAGTTACAATATGTTACAATTTGTAGTGTTGATGATTACGGATTGTAACAAGTCTTTAAAAAAGGAGAGATTATATAATGGCTACAGCAAAGAAGAAAAAAGACGAACTCCTTTCTTATAAAGGAAGACCTGTTTCACGCAAGGATAATATGATTTATTACGGCAGTATGGCTGATAAATTCATTATTATGTTTCAGATTCTTGAGAGCAAAACGGAAAATGATGCTCAGGTTGCAACAAAGGTTTCCGTTCAACTCCAGCAGACAGCTCCCGACGTTAAGGCTAAGGACCGCATCGTTAAAAAAACTGAGACAAATGGTCTCTACGAAGCTTTTGATATCGGTTCTATATGGCTTGAGCGCGCACTTACTAAAGAATAGTTTTTACAAAAGATACATCGGAGGTTTATTCCAATGATACGAAAACTCGCAAAAACTGCCCTTATTTTCACGGCAGCACTTGCACTTAGTTTAACTTTCGCAAACGCGGCATCTTCCGCATATGTTTCTGCAGGAAGCGGATTACGTATGAGAACTGGTGCCGGAACAGGCTACAATATTATAACAACACTTCCCTACGGCGCATCCGTTTCAGTTATTGAGCAAAATGGCAGTTGGAGCAAAATTACCTATGCAAATACAACCGGTTTTGTTTCCACACAGTATTTATCTTTTTCTGCAACTGCCCCTGCAGCCAATAATTATTCTTCCGCAAGACAGAAAATTGTAAACGCAGCTGTTGCTCAGCTCGGAAAACCTTACGCTTACAACAGAAACGGCCCATATAGTTTTGACTGTTCAGGTCTTACACAGTATGTGTATAAAATCTGCGGTTACAGCATTGAGCGCAGTCCGTCAAAACAGCTTAAATCTCTTGGCGTCAGCGTTTCAAAGGCTAACCTACTCCCGGGTGACCTCGTATTTTTCAGAGACTCACGTTACGGAAGCGGTGCCGCAACCCACGTTGGCATTTATGTCGGCAACGGTCAGATGATTCATGCTCCAAACCGTGGTCAGAATGTTAAATACACAACAATTAATTCAGGTTATTACAATACATACTATATTGGCGCCCGCCGTGTTATCAATTAAAAAGCATTGCCGCGTGAGAATTTCCTCACGCGGCATTTATATTAAAGAGCACGGTGCCGCACAAAGCCTGTTTTTAAGCGAGAAAAACCCGGTACCGATGCTTCTTACTTATATTATGTCATAACATATATCTTTGTGACTATTGACCTTGATGTAAATTCGAGGTATTATTATAATATACTTTAATTTTGGAGGAAAAATATAATGATACAGGTATCCCCTTCTATTTTATCAGCAGATTTTGCTAACTTGGAACGTGACTTAAAAAGAATTAAAGACGCGGGTGCTGACCTTGCACACGTCGATGTTATGGATGGGCATTTCGTTCCAAATTTAACTATTGGCGCTCCGGTTGTTAAAGCTCTTTCAAAAGCATCCGACATTTTGCTTGACGTTCATCTTATGATTTCAGACCCTGCACGTTACATCGAAGATTTTGCAAAAGCAGGTTCTTATATAATTACAATTCATTACGAGTGCGATTCAGATATTCGCGCAACTCTTGAGAAAATCCGTTCTTTTGGTATAAAAGCAGGTCTTTCAATCAAACCGGGCACTGATGTTTCTGTTCTTCGCGAGTACATTGACCTCTGCGATTTAATTTTAATTATGTCAGTTGAACCGGGCTTTGGCGGTCAGAAATTTATGCCGGAATCACTTGAAAGATTAGCAGCTACACGCAAGCTTATAGAAGCTTCAAACCCGTCTTGCTTGCTTGAAATTGACGGTGGTGTGTCCCCTGCAAATTCAACTGCAATTATCGAAGCTGGTGCAAATGTGCTTGTTGCAGGATCAGCTGTTTTTGGCGCCGACGATATGGCGGCTACCATTGAGGCTCTTAGGAGGTAATATCCTTGAATAATAAGGAAACTCGCCCGAAACAAGGTTTTTTAAAGGGTGCGCTTGTGCTCTCACTTGCCGCACTTATAGTTAAGCTTATCGGAGCTGTATTTAAAATTCCGCTTGCAAACATATTAGGTGGCGACGGTATGGGTTATTATACCACCGCTTATGATATGTATATGCCAATTTATGTCCTGTCAAATGCAGGCCTTCCCGTTGCGGTGTCGCGTGTTGTTGCCGAATGCACTTCAAACGGAAGATTTCGTGATGCACGGCGTGTGCTTAAGATTTCTAATTTAATCTTTTTCTGCACAGGATTAATCGGAATGCTGATTATGTTCTTCGGCGCAAATTGGTTTGTTAATTACATTAAAAATCCCGGCGCATACATCGCAGTTATGATGATGGCGCCGACTGTATTTTTTGTATGTCTCACCTGTTCTTTTCGCGGTTATTACGAAGGACTTCAGAACATGGTTCCAACCGCTATTTCACAAGTTGTTGAAGCGGTTGTTAAGCTTGCCTTGGGTCTTGGTCTTTCCATGTGGATTTATAATTTTGGTATAAATTCATATGAAGCTTCTGGCATTGTTTTCGGCAAAGCTATGCAGACATTTGATGCTGCCAAGCTCCGTGTTTTGCAATTTGCGGCAGGTGGCGCAATCGCAGGTGTTGGCCTCGGTTCACTCGGCGCTGCTTTTTCCATTTACCTCCGCCACAAAATTGGCGGCGATAAAATTACTGATGAAGAACTAAATGCTCCACAGCTTGACACATCACGTCGTGCACTCGCTAAGAAAATTATTTTATTTGCAATTCCTGTTGCACTCGGCTCTTGTGTCAGCCAGCTCGCAAATGTAATAGACTTATTTACAATAATGCGCAGGCTACACTATGCTGTTTCAGTTAATGCTGATGCAATTTTCAATATGTATCAGGGTGCAATTCCTGTTGAGCGTGCACTCGCAGACATTCCCAACTACTTAAACGGCTCATATAAAGGTCTTGCAGTAACGCTTTATAACCTAATTCCAACATTTACTGTTGCGTTCGGTGTCAGTGCTCTGCCTGCGGTAACGGTTGCTTGGGAGCAGAAGGATCAAGTTTCGCTTAAGAAAAATATTGAATCCGCTCTTCGAGTAACTCTCTCTCTTGCAATTCCGGCAGGACTTTCACTTGCTGTTTTATCAGAGGATATTTTAATTCTTCTATTCGGAAATCGTCCGCAGGAAGTTCAAATTGCAGCTCCACTTCTCTTTTTCCTCGGCATTGCGGTAATTTTCTCTGCTACGTGCTCTCCGATTAACAGTATGCTTCAGGCAACCCACCATGCATATATTCCGCTTATCATTATGGCGTGCTGCTCAGTAGTTAAGATAGGTCTTAACTATATTTTAGTAGGTATACCCGAAATTAATATCCGTGGCGCAGCATTTTCAACATTTATCTGCTATGCACTCATTATGACTGTAAGCGTTATATGTTTATTTAAAATTACGAAAATCAAGCCAAATGTTATTTCGATATTCGTTAAACCGTTAGTAGGCGGCGCTTCCTGTGCCGCAAGTGCATATGGCGCATGCCGTCTTTTTGAAAAATTGCTCCCAAGTGAAAATCTTGCGACACTCGGCGCCGTAGTAGTTGGCATCATTGTTTATTTAATTGTTATGGTTTTCATACGAGGACTCGAAGATGATGATGTGCGTATGTTGCCCAAAGGCGAAACTCTTTTAAAGATTTACAAAAAACTTCCATCAATTAAAAAACAGAGTTAGCATTAGCCACAACCAGACAAGGAAGTATTGCCCTGAAAAAGCGTCTTTTGGCGAATTTCTGCATTAAAAATGACTCATATCCATCAGGATTATGAGTCATTTTTTACTTGAACTTCATCC
>JAZNOR010000086.1:0-4856 GCA_045589235.1 Eubacteriales bacterium
TAAAATGATACAACAAAACCCGGAACAAGATTTTGTTCCGGGTTTTAAAATATCCTTATTCTTCAACTTCCATAATAATCGGGAAAATCATCGGGTTGCGCTTTGTCTTCTGATAAAGGTAATCCGATAATTTGTTTTTCAGTGTTGTTTTTATTGTAGACCAATCAAAATACTTGCCCTTTGTGCACTTTAAAACAACTTGTTTGGAAATCTGTTTTAAATCCTCCATCATATCTTCTGCTTCGCGAACATAAATAAATCCGCGCGACACAATATCGGGTCCTGCAACAATTCTACCTGTTTTATCAAGAGTTATTACAACTGTAATAAGTCCATCTTCGGCTAAGTGCTTTCTGTCGCGAAGTACGACGTTACCGACATCACCTACACCTAATCCGTCAACTAAAACATTGCCGCTTTGGACTGTTCCTGCAAGCTTAGCGCTCTTTTCGCCAATCTCAAAAACTCTGCCCACATCGCTTATAAATACATTTTTGGGTGCAACGCCCATAAGCTTTGCGAGCTCGCCGTGAGCGCGCATATGACGATATTCGCCATGAATTGGAACAAAGTACTTAGGCTGAGTAAGCGCAAGCATAAGCTTTAACTCCTCCTGGCAGGCGTGACCTGATACGTGAACATCTGCAAGCTTTTCATAAATAACCTCGGCACCCTTTCGGAAAAGCTCATTTATAACCGTGCTTATTCCCTTTTCATTACCCGGAATCGGCGATGCCGAAATAATTACGCGGTCGCCCGGCATAATTTCAATCTTTTTATGCCCATTAAATGCAATACGGTAAAGCGCACTCATAGTCTCGCCCTGACTGCCCGTTGTTATGATACAAACCTTGTGCTTAGGATGGCGTGACAGTGTGTTTATATCAATTAAAATATTTTCCGGCACATCGAGATAACCTAAATTCTGCGCAACACCCATTATATTTTCCATACTGCGGCCGGAAATTGCGACTTTTCTGCCGTATTTAGCCGCAGAATTTATAATCTGCTGAACGCGGTGGACATTGGATGCAAATGTTGTTACAATAATTCGTGACTTGCAATCCTTAAAGAGCGCATCAAAGGTTTCGCCTACTGTGCGTTCGCTCAAAGTATAGCCCGGATGCTCAACATTAGTTGATTCACCAAACAATGCTAAAACGCCGGCTTTTCCAAGTGAGCCAAGACGTGCAATATCCATCATCTTACCCTGTATCGGGGTCATATCAAGCTTGAAATCACCTGTGTGAATAACCGTGCCTAGTGGTGTTGTAATTGCAAGTGCAACTGCATCAGCAATCGAGTGGTTTACATGGATAAACTCAACTCTGAAATTGCCCATGCGAACGGTATCTCCTGCCGAAACAATTTTAATCTTTGTTTTTGATAATAAATTATGTTCCTCAAGCTTTGTTTTAACAATACCTGCTGTAAGCATTGTAGCATATACCGGTGCCTGAATTTCACGCAGTACATACGGAAGCGAGCCTATATGGTCCTCGTGCGCATGGGTTAAAATAATTCCGCGCACACGCTTTTTATTAGCAATAAGATATGAAATATCAGGAATTACAAGGTCAACGCCGAGCATTTCTTCGTCTGGAAATGCAAGACCTGCATCAACAACGATAATCTCCCCTGCATATTCATAAAGGTACATATTCTTGCCAATCTCATTGAGACCACCAAGTGCTATCATTTTCAGTTTTTGTGCCATTAAATCACTACTCCAATTCATTTTTATGTATTTTAAATACAGCAAAATAAAGGTATAAGCAAATGCTATACCAAATCATTTTAAATTAAGTCCGATTCCGAGTGCATAACACTCCAAGTTAATTTTATTATAACACATTTTTTCCCTTTTGTATAGCTTATTTTTATTATATCCGATTTTATTAAATTTCAATTGTTTTTTGTGTTAAAAAAAGGTATAATTATTACATAACATTTTAGGAGAGACGATTATGGATTTTGTTTTGGTTTTATCACAGGAATTTAATTTAAAACCCGATCACGTAGCTAATATTATAAGCCTAATTGACGAGGGCAATACCCTTCCGTTTATTGCCCGATACCGCAAGGAGCTTACCGGCAGCATTGACGACCAGCTACTTCGCGAGTTATCCGACAGGCTCACTTATCTTCGCAATTTAGAGAAGCGCCGTGAAGAAATAATTCACAGCATTGAAGAGCAAGGTAAAATGACAGATGAACTTTTAGCTGAAATCAATGCCGCAGTAACTCAGGCTTCTCTTGAAGACTTATACCGTCCTTACAGACCAAAGCGCAGAACACGTGCTACAATAGCTCGTGAGCGTGGGCTTGAGCCTTTAGCTGAGCTTATTTTAGCACAAACGCTTGACGAAAAAACTCTTTTTGAAGAAGCTGAAAAATTTATTGATAATGAAAAAGAAGTTGCTGATGCCGAATCTGCTATCGCAGGCGCGGGCGACATTATAGCCGAAGATTTATCGGATAACGCAAAAATTCGTGCTGCACTTCGTGCTATGATAAACCGTTCTGCTGCGGTAACTTCGCTTGCCGCTAAAGAAGAAGATTCGGTTTACAGTATGTATTACGAGTTTTCCGAGCCGGTTTCTCGCATACAAAGCCATCGTATTTTAGCGATAAACCGCGGTGAACGCGAGGATTTCTTAAAGGTTTCAATTTCTTGTGAAAACGCACCTGCAATCGGAATTATTTTCTCATCAATTGCAAAGCTTGATTGTAAATATCCGAATCTTCTGCGCTCAATTTGTGAGGACGCATGGTCACGCCTTATCTTCCCGTCTCTTGAGCGCGAAGTGCGAAACACTCTTACCGACGGTGCAAACGAACAGGCAATTTCTATGTTCGGTTTAAACTTATCTCAGCTTTTAATGCAGCCGCCTGTTAAAGGACACACGGTTATGGGTGTCGACCCGGCTTACCGCACAGGTTGCAAAATTGCAGTTGTTGATATGACGGGTAAGGTTTTAGATACCGCTGTCATCTACCCCACTCCGCCGCAGAACAAAATCGACGAGGCTAAAAAGATTTTAGAAAAGCTTATCGCTAAGCACAATGTTGAAATCTTTTCAATCGGTAACGGTACTGCATCTAAGGAAACCGAAATTTTCATAAGCGAGCTTATTCACGAGCTCAAAGCTCCGCTTCAGTATATGGTTGTAAGCGAGGCCGGTGCTTCAGTTTATTCCGCATCAAAGCTTGCGGCGGCAGAATTTCCTGATTTTGACGTATCACTTAGAAGTGCGGTATCAATCGCGCGCAGACTTCAGGATCCGTTAGCTGAGCTGGTTAAGATTGACCCTAAATCAATTGGTGTTGGTCAATATCAGCACGATATGCCACAGGCTCGTCTCGATGAGGCGCTTGGTGGAGTTGTTGAGGATTGCGTTAATAAAGTCGGCGTTGACTTAAATACCGCATCATCCTCCCTTTTATCATATGTTTCAGGCGTTTCAAGCGCAGTTGCTAAAAACATTGTTACCTACCGCGAAGAAAACGGTGCATTCAAAACTCGCGCAGAGCTAAAAAAAGTACCGAAGCTAGGACCAAAAGCTTATGAACAGTGCGCAGGATTTTTACGCATCCCTGAAAGCAAAAACATTTTAGATAATACAGGTGTTCATCCGGAATCATATGACGCCGCTAAAATTATTTTGTCAAAGGCAAAAACCGTAGATGAGCTTGATGCGCTCGCAAAAGGTTCCCTTTCTGATCTCGCAGAAGAATGTGGCGTTGGTGTTCCGACTCTTTCAGATATTATAAAAGAACTGCAAAAGCCGGGGCGTGACCCACGTGATGAACTTCCAAAACCGCTTTTACGCTCCGATGTTATGGATTTAAATGATTTAAAACCGGGCATGGAGCTTAAAGGCACAGTTCGCAACGTTATTGACTTTGGTGCATTCATCGATATCGGCGTACACCAGGACGGCTTGGTTCATATTTCACAGATTTGCGATAGATTTATCCGTCATCCGTCAGAAGTATTAAAGGTTGGCGATATTGTTACTGTTTGGGTGCTTGAAGTCATCCCCGAGAAAAAACGAATTTCTTTAACTATGAAAAAACAATAAAAAATGCCTTTCGGATTTTTTCCGAAAGGCATTTAAAATTACTTAACGTATTTTTCAATTGTCTTGCGAACAGCGCCCTTACCTGCGATAAGCTCCTTAAACATTCCTTCAACCTTATCGCCGAGACCTACTTCATAAAGGTCAACACCGAAGAGAACCTTGTTCTTTAAAACTTCCTTAAGCTGACCCTGATATGCGCCTGTAGCCGGATCAATGCCTGCAAGAGATGCCTGCATTGTTTCGAGCATCGGGTCCGGACTTAAATCAAACTTTTCGAGGTTATCGTCAACGCCGAGAACGTAGCGGCACCAACCTGCAAGAACAAGCGGAATGAGAGTTAAATCGTTAACATCTAAATCCTTGTGAGCAACATAGCTCTTAATTGTCTCACCGAAGCGGATTGCAAGCTTCTGTGATGTATCGCAAGCGATGCGCTGCGGGGTATCCGGAATAAACGGATTCGGGAGACGCATTGTTGTTACCTCATCAATAAACTGCTTCGGGTCAACGATGCCCGGGTTAACAACAACCGGCATACTCTCGTCATAACCCATCTTCTTAACGAATGTTGAGAGGCACAGGTCCTTCATCTCATCTGCAATTGATGTAAAGCCGAGCATACAGCCGTAAACAGCTAAAGCTGTGTGAAGCGGATTGAGGCAAGTTGTAACCTTCATACGCTCAGTGTTCTCAACGGTTTCACGAGTGGTGAAGAACATACCGCTTGTTTTATCGAGCGGGGGATGACCGTTCGGGAATGAATCCTCAACG
>JAZNOR010000087.1:0-30840 GCA_045589235.1 Eubacteriales bacterium
ATTGATGACGATGCGGCTACGTTCATTGCACGTCTGTGCGATGGCGGTATGCGCGATGCGCTTTCAATTTTTGACCAGTGTGCGGCATATGGTGAGAGCAGCATATCGGTTTCAACCGTTGAAAATGTCGTAGGTCTTACCGGTTCAAGTGCGATTGAGTCACTTGTTGATGCAATTGCGAGCAGGGATAGCGCGAGCGCGCTCGGTCAGCTTTCGGATTTGTATAATGGTGGTCGTGACCTTATTTCGCTTCTAGGAGAGCTAAGCGCATATTTTAGAGATTTATTAGTTGAAAAAGTTGCGGAAGGTGCAAAAATTAACCGAATGAATGTGTCCGTAAGCGCAACTACAATTGCACGTCAAATAGAAGAATTTGGCGAAAATCGCCTTATTGCAATGATTTCAACAATTTCCAACGCTTTGTCCACAATTTCCGCTAGTGCAAACAAGAGAATTGATGCAGAAGTTTGCATTGTAAAGCTGTGTACAGGCGATGCTGAAAACGCCGAAAGCGTTCTGCTGCAACGGGTTGAAGAGCTTGAGAGAAAACTTGCAAGCGGGTTTGTTCAGCCGGTGGAAAAAAGACAAATTTCGACAGAAAAGCCTGTGGTAAAACCTGTGGAAAATGTGGAAAAGCCAGTAATTTCAACAGAAAAGCCACCTATCGAACAGGAAAAGCCGTGTCCACCAATGACGGACAGCGGCATTGAGTGGCTAAAAATAATTGAAGCTGCAAAGGGCGAATTATCACCCGGAATAATTCCGTTTTTAAAGTCTGTAAAAGCGACACAAAATGGTGAAAATTTACAACTTTTCTGCAAAGATGAAATGTCAAAAAACATTTTAAAGCAGGTCGGCTTTATAAAAAAATTGGAGATTGCGGCAGAAAAAATATACGGTAAGCGAGTTGCGATTTCAATTGGTGACCAAAATCCTGCAAAAGTGGAAAATGATGAATTTTCAAAGCTTTGCGAAAAGCTGAAAAATAATGACAATGTTACAATAATTGGAGGAGAATGATTATGAAAAGAGGATTTCCGGGTGGCGCAATGGGCGGCATGAATATGAATATGATTAAGCAGGCGCAGAAGATGCAGCAGGACATGATGAAAATGCAGGAGGAGCTTGAGGAGAAGGAATTTACCGCAAGCTCAGGCGGAGGTGCTGTTGAGGCGACTGTTAACGGAAAAAATAAGGTTATTTCAATTAAAATATCTCCCGATGTAGTCGATCCTGATGATACAGAGATGCTTGAAGATTTAGTATTAGCTGCAATCAATGAAGCTATGCGCGCAGCAGAAGAGGGAGCGGCAAGCGAAATGAAGAAGATTACCGGCGGTATGAATATTCCGGGATTATTCTAAAGGAGCGAGAGTTTTGCGTTTTTTCACACAACCTGTGGAAAATTTAATAGAGCAATTTCAAAAATTACCCGGAATCGGGCGCAAGACTGCACAGCGCTTGGCGTTTTTTGTGTTGGCTTTGCCGCAAACGGAAGCAGAGGCTTTTGCAAATGCAGTGCTTGATGCAAAAAAGAGCGTTAAGTTCTGCCGTGATTGCCAAAACTTAACGGATTCGGAGCTGTGTAATCTATGCTCGGATACAAGCCGCGACAGAGCTACAATCTGTGTGGTGTGCGACCCGAAGGATGTAATTGCAATTGAGAAAACACGCGAATATCGTGGATTATACCACGTGCTTCACGGATGCATTTCACCAATGAATAACATAGGCCCTGATGATATAAGAATTAAAGAGTTGCTTGAGCGCGTCGCGCGAGAGGATGTAAAAGAAATTATCATGGCAACTAATCCGGACACCGAGGGCGAAGCAACAGCAATGTACTTAACGCGTCTGCTAAAGCCGTTTGAAATTCGTATAACACGTTTAGCTTACGGCATCCCGGTTGGCGGCCATCTTGAATATGCCGATGAAATTACTTTAACTCGTGCAATTGAAGGCAGACGAGAAATGCAACAATAAAAAAGACGGAAGTTTAAAACCTCCGTCTTTTTTAGTTATTAAACATATTTATAATTACTCTTTGTTTTCTGATTGCATAGTTGTATGCAAGCTTTGTTCCGCTTTTAGATAAAACATAGTTATCATTAAAATATATTAAACAAAACTTACTTTTATTTATCATTTCGTAATTTCGTTCAATATAGATTGCGCGCCCTGCTTTTATAATATTATTGGGGAAATAACTGTCTTCATAATATTCAAGTAAATATGATGCGTAATCATCATTAATGTGTGGAAATTCCGCTCGAACATAAACTCGTTTTATAAAATTATATTTTTCTTTTAACTCGCTGACAATTTGATAGCATAACACATCAAATTGACTTTTGCTACCAAAAAGAAAAGTGTTAACTTGTTTTTCAACAATATGCTTTTCAAGAGTATTATACAATTTTTTTATCAATGTGTTTGTGATTTCTATTTTTCTGTGCCCGAAAAAACAACAGGCATTGTTATACACAAAACCACGCCTTTAATTAAATAATATTTTAATAATTATATACTATTATTTAATTAAAGTAAATAAAAATATAGTTTGTATCAATTATAATTTGCTTCTTCAATTGGTAAAATATAAATTGAGGAGGGGATTATATGAAAACCGAATTTCCTGACCGATATATAACATTAGGATTGAAAATAGCTTATTATAGAAAAAAGTCCGGATATACACAGGAAAACTTTGCAGAACTTATTGGCAAAAGTGTCAATTTTGTCGGACAAGTTGAAGGAACCGGCACAGTGTGCGGAGTATCTCTTGAAACTCTTTTTAAAATGGCGCAGGTTTTAAAAATTCCTCCCTCTAAATTATTGGAAGATGATTAAAAGCTCTCTGTAAAAACAGAGAGCTTTTTAACATAAAAATAAAAAATCCCCGTATGATGGGGATTTTTTTTACTTTTCTTTCTTATCTTCTAAATTTATTTTTCCTTTGACATCAAATTTATCAAAGATAAGCGCGATAATTAAAAATAACACAACGTTTGCGATTGAGCCAAGTGCTGAGAAATAAAGTGTAGAAAGCGGTGCGACATAATCATTTAATTTTACCGCTTCAATCATATATCCGCCGGCGGTAAAGAGAATAAAGCTCATAACGATACCAATTGCAGTTCGTGAGGTTAGAAGCTTTTTCTCATCGTCCATAAACCAGCAAGCGGCGAGAACTCTGAAAACAACAACACCGATGAGGCCGGGGATTCCTGCAATCAGATATGCCGCAATGCCGCAGCCTAAGAGGGCGGCAAGCATTGAAAATCCGGTAGGTAAAAAGCAAGCGGCGAGCATAACAAAGGTATCGCCGAGGGAGATGTAATAACCCGGAGTTTCTTTTTTAGTTATCAGAGAAACGATAAAAATAATTACTGTGAAAACCAGCGTTGCCAAAAGCTTTTTCTTATTTTTTTTCATTTTTTACAGCTCCTTTAAAAATGGTTCAAAAGCGACACCGTCAAGCGGGTGGCCGCCGATTTTATGAGAAAATTCAAGCGCGCGCGAAACGATATCCTGCGTTTTCTGCAACGCTTCGCGATGAGGAAGACCTTTTGTCAAATATCCGCAGAGGAGAGATGCAAACAAATCACCCGTTCCGCAATACTCCTGCGCAACAAATGGCGAAGAAACATAAAAGCGTTCATTATCGTTACGACTACGCACAAAATTATGCATTATATCACCCGTGCGCACACCTGTGATTACAACGGTTTGCGGGCCCATATCCAAAAGCTTTTCCGCAATTTCGAAAATTTTCCCGTGGTCAGCTTCTTTTACATCGTATATGTATGGCACATCGGCAAGTAAGCATGCCTCAGTTAAATTTGGAGTAATTATGTCGGCCTTTGCAACGAGCTTTCGCATACCGTTGCAAAGAGGAATGTCGCAGGTTGCATAACGCTCGCCGTTATCGCCCATAACCGGGTCTACAAAAAGAAGAGTATTTTCGTCTTTAAATTGCGAAATGAAATCCAGAATAAGCTCAATTTGCGTTTCACTGCCTAAAAAACCTGTATAGATTGAGCTAAAATGCAAATTGAGAGTCTTCCATTTTTCGCAGTAAGGCGCTATTCTATCGCTATAATCCTCGAAATAAAAATCGGGATACGCGGTGTGATTTGATAAAATTGCAGTCGGCACGGGACAGGTTTGAATGCCAAGCGCCGAAATAACGGGGATTGCAACGGTGAGTGAGCATCTTCCAAAGCCGGAGAGATCATTTATCACCGCGCATTTGAGTAAATCTTGCATTTAAAGCATCCTTTCGGAATAACATAAAAACATTATACATTAAAAAAAGCAAAAAGAAAAGTCCTTTAAGGACTTTTCTTTTTTAATCAATATAACGCCAGGGGTTAACGTGCTTACCGTTAACACGGATTTCAAAGTGGCAATGAGGCCCCGAGCTATTTCCGGTACTTCCGATTTTAGCAATCTGCTCACCCTTGCCGATCTTCTGACCTCGCTTTACAAGAAGCTTTGAGTTGTGCGCGTAATAGGTCTGCTTTCCGTTGCCGTGGTTAATTATAACTAGATAACCATAGCCGCCCTTCCAGCCTGAGAAAGAAACCGTACCGCCGTCGGACGCGTAAACCGGGCTTCCGTGTGCGATAGCAAAGTCAACGCCTGTATGGAATCCGCCACGGCGATAGCCATAGTTTGAAGAAACCACGCCTCCACTCGTCGGTCTGCGGAATGTACCGGTTGCGGCTTTTTTCGGAACGGGCTTTGTTCCCACCAAAACGACCTTTGTTGTCGGCTCACTGATAACTGTTTCGCTGACTAAAATTCGTTCAGTCTCCTTGCCGTCAACATAAGTAACGTCTGAAACTACTTGTTTTTTGCCTGCAACACCGTTTGTTTTAATCGAGGTTTTTCCTTTATAAATGGAAGAATCGTTAATTTTCTGTGTTTCATATGGAATGGAAACCGTTTCGGTAATGCGGGTAAACTCTTTAAGTGAGAGAACAGGAACTGTTTTGGTAACAACAACTTCTTGACCTTCAGAAAGTGAAGAGGTGTTAATGTTCGGGTTTAATTTACGAAGCTCTGCACGAGTCATACCATAAGCCTTGCAAATTGATGTTGCTGTTTGCTTTTTATAAACGGTATGAGTTGTTTCAATTTCAATTGTGTCATTCAGACGCTCTATAAGCTCGTCCGTCGTGCATAAATTTATCGTTTCAACCGCTTCAAATGAAATTTTATAATCACTTAAAATATCTATTTTTCCGCTTGTATTATCTGTTTTGGTCATAGAAGCAAGTGCAGCTTCAACACTTTCTTTATCGCGGCATGCACCGAGTAACCTGCCGTCAACAGTTAAGGTATATAGCTCTTCAACACCTTCAATTTGTGAATAGAGAAGGCTTTCTAACTTTTCGCCTTCTAAAATCTTATCTCGCGGAACGATGCCAAAAGAAAACGCAACATTAGGATTAACTGAAAGCGGAGTGCCCATAATCTGACTTACACGTGTTTGCACATGCATAACACTTTCCTGATAATCAGCCTGACTTATAACGTAGCCAAGTGACTTGCCATCAATAAAAACTTCAATTCCAAAGCTGTAAAATGCAGTTGAGAATAAAAATACAGAAATAAAAGCTAAAACTGCAATGCAAGAAAGTCTCTGTGCTCGGGCACGTGCGATTGCGGCGGCAATCTGATGCGAAGTGCACAAAATACTGTGCTTTCGTGCAATTAAAAACTTTTGCAAAGCAGCGTAGAGCGCAATGCAAAAAATTGCAGTCGGAATGCAGATTTTCTTGCGCATAAACGGCCACACATATCTGCACCAGATAAATTGCAGAATCAGAAATATATATTTAATTTTATCCCATAGCCCGATTGTGGCGATGCGCAGAACACGATGGAAACCATGTGCAGATGTACGAACGGGAGAGCTGGTTTTAACACCGCTTGCAGACACACCGACATTTAAATCACGTGCCAGAGAAATCACATCCTTTTAACAAAAGTTACAAAGTGTTACAAACTAATTACATAATACTACGAAACGTGTTAAAAGTCAAGTAAATAGACTAATAAAATTAAAAAAACTTCAGACAAATTTTGATGAAAAAAACTCCTCAGCAAAAGCAGAGGAGTTATCCTGTAAATTTATCATATTCATCAAGCACTTCGGTGTAATGCTCTAACATTTCGCGCACCTTTTCGTCTTCTATAAGGTGAGAAAAAGCGCGCATCACCGCGGTTTTAAATTTTTCTTCAACCGAATCGGACAAAAGAAGCGGGCAGATGTATTTTACCCTCGGGTCAGAAATTATTTCAAGCTTGCCGTTGCGCAGCGTTGGTGCAAGCGGAAAAATTCTGCACGATAGTGGGCGATAAACGCGATTGCACTTTCCGTTGCACGAAGTGAAATAAACGGGATGCCCATTCATCTCACTTAAGACCGTCTTATATCCATGCGCCTTAAGAAGATTTTCTTCACCGGGAAATACAATCATTCCGTCATTTTCATCGCCGTTGCAGCACTTAGCATTGCACAGCTTCCCGCAATCGGCAGAGATCGGAGTAAGTGACCCGATTTCACAATACGCTTTGTTATAAATTTCGAAATAATAACGCATTACAATAAATTGATACCTGCAGCCCTGCAACGAGAAATATCATCGTCAGGCCAAATGGAGGACTGGACCTCGCCGATATGCGCTTTATTTAAGAAGAACATACAAATGCGAGATTGACCGATACCGCCGCCGACAGTGAGAGGGAGCTCCCCGTTTGCAAGCGCTTTTTGGAACGGAAGCTCCAATCTGTCCATACAGTTTTCCTGCTTAAGCTGAGAAATAAGGCTCTTTTCATCAACGCGAATTCCCATTGAAGAAACCTCAACAGCTAAATCAAGAAGAGGATAGTAGAGCATAATATCGCCGTTTAAAGACCAATCATCATAGTCGGGTGCGCGGCCATCGTGCTTTTCGCCGTTACTTAACTTGCAACCAATTTGCATTATGAATACTGCGCCACATTTCTTAGTGATTTCATACTCACGTTCTTTTGCTGTTTTATCAGGATACATATCAAGAAGCTCCTGCGAGGTGATAAAAGAAATTTCTTCAGGGAGCTTTGGGGATATGAACGGATACTTTTCACATAAATAGCTTTCTGTTTTGCGGAAAGCAGCATAAATTTTTGAAACTATTTTCTTTAAATTTTCAACAGTTCTCTCCTCGCGTGTGAGCACACACTCCCAATCCCACTGGTCAACGTAAATGGAATGGAGATTATCTGTATCCTCATCGCGACGAATTGCATTCATATCGGTATAAAGACCCTCTCCTGCAGAGAAACCATAAGTTTTAAGTGCCTGGCGCTTCCACTTAGCAAGTGAATGTACAATCTCGCAAGGCGCATCGTTAAGCTCAAGTACGCCGAATGTAACCGGACGCTCAAAACCATTTAAGTTATCATTTAAGCCGGATTCCGGACGTACAAAAAGCGGTGCTGAAACACGGGTTAAATTAAGTGCTTCTGCTAAATTGCGCTCGAAATTATCCTTAACTGCTTTGATTGCAACCTCAGTTTCACGAATGGAGAGAGGCGTTTTATAATCCTTTGGAATAATAAGATTTTTCATACTTAACTTCCTTTAATACTTAATTAAATAGCTATCGACTTCCCAATCGTGAACACGGGTGGTATACTCGGTCCACTCAAGTTCTTTAGCTTCAATATACTTTTCGCAAATATGTTCGCCCAGCGTGTCGCAAACGAGGTCATCCTCACGCATAGCATCAATTGCCTCCAAAAGATTTCGCGGAAGAGAGAGAATACCTTTTTCACGGCGCTCCTTGCGCGACATATCATAAATATTACAGTCAACCGGAGCAGGTGGTGTAAGTTTATTGCGGATACCCTCAAGACCTGCCGCAAGAGCAACTGCAACTGCGAGGTACGGATTAGCTGACGGGTCGGGATTGCGAAGCTCAATTCGTGTGCCGGCACCGCGTGCAGACGGGATTCGGATAAGGGGTGAACGGTTATGTGCGCTCCATGCAATGTAAATCGGCGCTTCATAGCCGGGAACAAGTCGCTTATATGAATTTACAAGCGGATTGGTAACCGCGGCAAGACCTTTACTGTGATTTAATATACCTGCGATGAAATGGTAGGCATCATTTGAAAGGCCAAGCTCGTCATTCTCGTCATAAAAAGCATTCTTGCCATTTTTGGTAAGTGACATATTTATGTGCATACCCGAGCCTGCGATGCCGTAAATCGGCTTTGGCATAAAGGTAGCATGTAAATTATGGCGCTGAGCAATGCTCTTAACTGCGAGTTTGAAGGTCATAATATTATCAGCAGTTGAAAGTGCATCGCCATATTTAAAATCAATTTCGTGCTGAGAATCGGCACATTCGTGATGGGAAGCTTCGATTTCAAAGCCCATATCCTCGAGCACAACGCACATATCACGACGCACACATTCGCCAAGGTCAACAGGCCCCAAATCAAAATAACCCGCTTTATCGTATAAAATATTGGAAGGCTTGCCCTCATCATCGGTTTTGAAGAGGAAAAACTCGGCCTCTGGGCCAATATTAAAGCCGTCAAAGCCCATTTCCTTTGCCGTATTAAGAACCTTTTTAAGAATATAACGTGGGTCACCCTCGAAAGGAGTGCCATCGGGACGGTAGACATCACAAATAAGGCGCGCAACCTTTTCTTTACCCTCAATCCACGGGAGAATTGCAAAAGAATTAAGGTCAGGATATAAATACATATCCGATTCCTCGATGCGAACAAAGCCCTCAATTGATGAGCCGTCAAACATACATTGATTATTAAGCGCTTTTTCAAGCTGCTTTTCGGTAATCGAGATATTTTTAAGAGTGCCGAAAATATCGGTAAATTGCAGACGTATAAATTTAACGTTTTCTTCATCAACAATGCGAATAATATCGTCTTTAGTATAATTGTTCATATAAGACAGCCCTCTTTTCAAGTACATTATATTATATAATATCATATAAATTCGTGTAAAACAAGAAGTTTGCCAAAAAAATGTATTAACTCTTTACGGAAGATTGAATTTGGTGTATACTAACAAAAAAGGAGCGTGCTAAAAAATGGAATGGATACAGGTTTCTATAACAACCACACCCGAGGGAGTTGACGCACTTTGCGGAATTTTAATGGGACTTGGAATAAACGGATTTGAAATTGAAGACGAGGGCGATTTCACCCGATTTTTAGAAGAAAATAAACAGTATTGGGACTATGTCGACGATGAGCTTTTAGAGCAGAAAAAAGGTGACACAAAGGTTAAAATTTACGTTACCAACAATGAGTCGGGCCTTGAAACACTTGTAAATATCCGCAAAAAGGCAGAGGAAGTCAAAAAAGAATTTCCGGAGCTTGGTTCTCTTTCAATTGAGCTTTGCAATATGAATGAAGAAGATTGGGCGGAAAATTGGAAGCAGTTTTTCCATCCGCTAAAAATAGGCAAACGTGTGCTTATTCAGCCTGAGTGGGAGCCGGCAGAGGATACCGAGGGTAGAGTTGTATTTACGGTAAATCCGGGAATGATCTTCGGAACCGGTTCACATCACACAACTCAGCTTTGCATTGAGCAGTTGGAAGCGCGAGTAAAAGATGGAATGAAGGTTTTAGATCTCGGTTGTGGCAGCGGAATTTTATCAATTATCGCAATTTTACTCGGCGCCGATTATGCCGATGCTATTGACATTGACCCGAATGCAGAAAAAATTGCATATGAAAATGCAGACAGAAATAATGTTTTACGCGAAAAATACAATGTCTATGCCGGAAATATTTTAACGGATACCACACTGCAGGCGAAATATGAGGAGACAAAATATGATATGGTGCTTGCAAATATCGTTGCGGATGTAATTATTCCGCTCGCTGATATTGCGCCGCGTTTTATGCATAAAGGCAGCATTTTTGTCACTTCAGGAATTATTATGAGTCGACTCGATGAGGTTAAATCGGCACTTGAGAAAAATTTTGATATAGAAAATATTTATGAGAAAAACGATTGGGCGGCAATCGTTTGCAGACCAAAGTTTTAAAATAAACAGAAAAATTTTGAGTATAATAAGTTTATGTACTAGACAAATCAGTAAAAGTTTGGTAAAATATAAGTTGATTTTGATGTAACGGATTGGTGATTTGTGTGCCGAAGTTTTTTGTAAGTCATGAAAATATCGGCGAGAGCACGGTTTTAATAAACGGTGCGGATGCAAATCACATTTCGCGTGTTTTGCGTCATCGCATAGGTGATATAATCTATGTGTGCGACGGCGGAGGTATGGACTATACTTGTGAAATCGCCGAAATGGATATAAATTCCGTTTCACTCAGAATTTTGGAGAAAACTCTGTGTGATGCAGAGCCGACGGTTGCAATCACTCTTTTTATAGCACTTCCGAAGAGCGATAAAATGGAGTATGTAATTCAAAAATGCGTTGAGCTTGGCGTTACGCAAATTATTCCGTTTTCGTCATCGCGCTGTGTAGTTAAACTTACGGACAAAGATAAGGTAAAGAAAACAGAGCGTTGGCAAAAGATAGCAGAGTCGGCGGCAAAGCAGTCGGGAAGGGGAATTATTCCAAAGGTTTCATTGCCTATTTCCTGGAGAGAGCTTTGTGCAAGGGCGGGAGAGTTTGATTTATCTCTTTTCTGCTATGAGTGTGAAGAGGAGAATTCTCTTAAAGCTGAATTATCAAAAAAAGAATTTAAAAATGTATGTATCGTTGTCGGCCCGGAGGGTGGGTTCGATAAGGCAGAGGCAGAAGAAGCAGAAAGGTGCGGATTTAAATCCGTATCGCTCGGAAAAAGAATTTTGCGTTGCGAAACCGCGCCGGGATGCGCAGTTTGCGCCATCCTTTATCATACCGACAATTTGTAAATTTAGGAGTGAGGAATTGTGGCTAATTTAAATAAGAAAGAAGAACAGACCAGAGCGCAGGATTATGTTACCAATAAGCTTTTGTGTGCATTCACAATTGCTTTTATCATGATTATCGCAATTATGAATGTTGGTCGTATGATGCGCAGTACGGATACATTTGTTGCAACATTTAAAGGCATTGAGATATTTACCTGGATAATGCTTGCGCTCACTGCTGTTGCAATAGTTTTTGCAATTATTGCAAAAGTTCGCGGCAAGGAAGAGAAATATAAACTCATAACAGCAAAGCATATTGCAGTTATTTTGGCATTTATAACGGTTTGTTCTGCAGCGTTATCAATTGCATTTAATGAGAACACAATTAACCTTCTCTATATCTTCATTCCGGCAGTCACCGTTTTGTTTATTATCTACCACACATTCCCGCGTGACTTCTTTGTTCTGTCTTTAGTTGCAGGCTTTGGTGCAATCGGTATCTGGCTTATGGGCAGTGCTATGGGTTATGGTATCGGCGTTGCAAGATTTTCTCTTATCATCGGTACAATGCTCGCGATGCTTGTTATTGCAACCATTCTAACAATTGTAGCTCAGCTTTCTGGTGGCAAGTTTTTTGGAAAGAAGTTTTTCAACAAAGATGCAAAATATGCGCTCTTATATGTAGCTTATGCGCTTACTCTTGCACTTATGGTTGTTATGTGGTTTATCGCAACTCCGGCAACATACTACTGTGTATTTGCGCTTTTAGCATATATTATTTTAACCGGTGTTTACTATGCTGTTAAAGCGATGTAGGAAAAGAAAAAGTTTTTCTTGACTATTAGCTTTTATTTAGGTATAATAATTTGTGCAGTCGGAAAATCGCGCCGATTTTCCGACCGCTACAATTAAATGATATTTTCGACATGGAGAAGTACTCAAGAGGTCGAAGAGGCGCCCCTGCTAAGGGTGTAGGTCGTTCACGCGGCGCGGGAGTTCAAATCTCCCCTTTTCCGCCAAAAAGAACAGGTTCACACGAAGTGTGGACCTGTTCTTTTTTTGTAGATATGGAAATCTCGCGCCGCGTAGCGGCAAGGGGGAACCGAGCCCGACTGCCGCCGGTGGCGGATGCAAGGAGGGCGCAGGGCTGTGCCGCGGTCGAAATTTTTAAGGCAGCACCGACTGCCACAAAAAATTTCGGGCACCGCAAACGGGTAAAATCTCCCCTTCTCCGCCAACAAGGAACAGGTTCACACATTGTGTAAACCTGTTCCTTTTTCGTTGATATGGAAAATAAACGCTCATTCTATTATCGCGATTAGCTGAGTAATAAATTTACTTTTGTCTTTATGCTGTGGTGGGCCTTCAATATAAAGATTGCGGAATGTGCCCGTTAGCTTTATATTATTTTCTTCTGCATATACAATAAGACGTTTGCGCGCCTCAGTAATATCCTCATACGCACCATGATGAAACAGTGAAATTGCATTTAACTCAGGAATATGCTTTACGTATTCACCTTCACTTTCGGACGGAACGGCAACGCAATATGAAATTTCTTCGGGCGCTTTGGCAGAATACTCGGTAAAATACATACGTCTTGTCGTATCCGTTCCATATAGGCGCATTGCCTCAAGTGCGGTATCTTTCAGGAGATTTGTTTTGTCAGCAATTGAAGTGGAATTATATGTGCGACAGTAGATTTTTTGCGGGTCAACTATAATTTTTTTAATAACATTGCCTTGGTTTTGTGTTCGCTCTTTGAGTTTTTCTATAGTAAGATTAAGTTCGTCTCTCATTTTTTCAAGTCGCGTTATCATTGGCTGCAAATCCGATGAATCGCTGAAATATTCACGTATTTCATCAAGTGAAAGCCCTAAATCTTGAAAGACACGAATTGCGCGAATTTGAGTAAATGTATCAATAGTATAATACCGATTTCCGGTATAGCCCTCTTTTTTGTCGGGTGTTATAAGTCCTTTTACCTCATAATTCAATATGATTTTTCTGGTTATTCCAATGGATTTGGCAACCTCACCTATGGAGAATAAATTGTCGTTATTCATAAAAAATCCTCAAACTTAAAAAAACTATTGCATCGACCATTGATGTACGATATATAATCATTATAGCATATGGTCAGAAAATTTCAAGACCGTATGCTATAAAAAATAAGGGGGCATAATAGCTTACCCAATTAAAATTCACTTAGGAGGGAATTTAAAATGAAAAAAAGAATCATAAGCCTTGTGTTATTGCTTTGTATGGCAGTAACACTCGTACCGGTGACTGCATTTGCGGCAGCTACTAACATTTCTGTTACATCTGCAGCTTACTACAACAGCGGCGCTGTAAAGAGTCTCAACATCAACTTCGGTTGGGATACAGCATCTGCAAGTAGCCGTATGACGGTTATGACCCAGCGCTTGCGTTCTGCAGGTGAAGCAGGAACAGATAAGTATTACGGCGACTTTACTGACCTTGGTTACTATGGTAGAGCTTTCGGCTCATGGGATGAAGTTCTTGCAAACAGCAACAAGTTCGGCATGCTCTATTATACTGACGAGCACAAGATGGAGTCAGGCAAAATCAACACAATGTCAGTTTACTTTGATGATGGAGATATTCCACTCAATGTAGACGGAACATACTACTTATATCTCTGGACATACTACGGCGGTCACTATTATCCGGACAACCTCTTTATGGTACTTCAGGTTAAAAACGGTGTTTTCCAGTTTGCCCCTGCAAAAGACCGCAACAGCACAGGAAGCTTCACTGTTTTAAAACAGGCAGTAACAACAACACCGGAATTTAAGGATGTAAAGAGATCGGATTACTTCTTCGAGCCGGTAAATTGGGCACTCGAAAAGGGCATTACTAATGGCGCAGGTGTAAATATATTCGCTCCGAATAACACTTGCACACGCGCGCAGATTCTCACTTTCCTCTGGCGCGCAGCAGGTTCGCCGGAGCCGAGTGGTAGCAATCCGTATAAGGATGTAAAGACAAGTGATTATTTCTACAAGGTAGCAATTTGGGCAAAGGAAAAGGGTATCTATAATCCGGGCGGCTCAACATTTGCTCCGAATGCGCTTTGTACACGTGCATCTACTGTTGAATATTTCTGGCGTTATGCAGGTGCAACTTCTTCAACAAGAGTTCCGTTCTCTGATGTTAAAGAGGGAAGCACACTTGACAAGGCGGTTTCATGGGCGGTAAGAAAGGGTATTACAAACGGTACAGGAGGAACAACATTCTCACCGAATGCAACTTGCACACGTGCGCAGATTGTAACCTTCTTACATCGCTACTTCGTAACTGCACTTGACAACAGCGAGCTTATTGCAAGTCTTACAAAGACAGCTACTCAGACTGTAACAAGCATGACGCTCGACCCGAATCCGCCGGAAGTATTAACAAAGCAGCCGGATTGGTATATGACTTTAACTCCTGCGCATAAGATGAGCGATGAGCGTCTTTTAGCAGAGTACAAACATATTGAAGAAGTAATGGATGACTTCTCAGCACGCGGTGTTGCAATAGGCGACCCGATTTATTCACGTCATCTTGACTTATGGGCTGAAGCAAGCAAACGCGATCTTGATGTCTAAAGCACTATAAATTAAGTAGCACCGGTTGTTTTTCAACCGGTGCTATTTTAATTTTCTGTAAATATGGCCAAGCTTTAATTGACGGGCAGAAGAAATTGGTATAAAATAAAAAAACAAAGGAGGTAATGGGCAAATGAAAAAAGTTATATCACTTTTATTGTGCTTTACATTGATTATAGGTGTAATGCCGATGTCTTTTGCAGCGCGCGACACTTCTTTTGAAGAAACACTTGCGGAAGATTTAAAGCAGCTCGGTCTTTTCTACGGTGTTTCCTATACTGATTTTGATTTAGACCGCGCGCCAACACGTGTTGAAGCTCTCGTTATGCTAATCCGCGTCCTCGGTAGTGAAAAGGAAGCACTTGCAGGTAATTGGAAACACCCGTTTACCGATGTCCCTGCTTGGGCAGATAAATATGTCGGCTTTGGTTACGAGAGAGGTCTTGCAAACGGCGTGGGACTTACAACCTTCGGTACAGGGCGCGCAAACGCAGCAATGTATTTGACATTCGTTCTCCGTGCGCTCGGTTATTCCGATGCATACGGCGAATTTACATGGGATAATCCGTTTGACCTTGCAAAAGAAATAGGTGTTTTAACAAATGGAGTTGATACTGCAAATTTCTGGCGTGCAGATGTCGTGCTGGTTTCATATGCAGCACTTGATAAAGAAGTAAAGGGCTCAGGCAGAAAGCTCGCTGATACTTTGATAAGTGCAGGAGTGTTTACGGCAGATGCATTTAACGCATATTACGATAAGGATGCGATTGCTAAAAAATACCCCGAACGCGTGGCAAAGACATCAGAGGAGATATATCAGTCGTGTAAAGATGCGGTTTTCTATGTCCAGATGTATGATGAAAATGGCGAGGCATATGGCTTAGGAAGCGGATTTTTTATTGATTCCGACGGAACAGCAGTTACAAATTATCATGTTATTGAGAAAGCATCTGAGGCATATATCTGGCTTTCCGATGAGGAGACTGTTTATGAAATCAGCGGAGTTTTACAGTATAGCAAGGAAAACGACTGGGCAGTAATCAAGGTTAACGGCAGTGGTTTTTCATATCTTCCTGTTAATACCGAGGATGCTCTTGTAACGGGAAGCTCTGTTTATGCGCTTGGTTCACCGCTTGGATTGCAAAACACATTTTCCGAGGGAATAATTTCAAATCCCAAACGCGTGATTGGAGAAACTCCGTATATCCAGATAACAGCACCGATTTCACAGGGAAGCTCCGGTGGCGCACTTCTTAATAAATACGGCGAGGCAATCGGTATAACAAGCGCACTTTTTGAGAACGGGCAGAACTTAAATCTCGCAGTCCCGCTTTCTATCGTTGATATGAGTGAGTCATCATATGTAATTTCGTTTGCAGAACTGCAGCAGATAACCGGTATGCTGGACAATGGTTCCGGAACCGGCAGTAGTGGCTCCAGCTCAGGCCCAAATACCGGAAGCAGTCAGCAACAGGCATTTAATGCGCTCAAAACATATATTTTGAGAAACAGTAATTATACAACTAGCAACGAACCTGCACGCAGAACAATCAAAAAGGCATCGGACGGTAGTGAAATATGGTACGTAATGTCATATGATAGTGCTTACAACTGGATTTATTTAACAGTAGTACAGTCTGCACGCGGATGCACAGTATCTCTTACAACAAAGCTTGACTCGGTATCGCAGGAATGCCTGATGAGTTACTCGTATGAGGAAGATACATACTACTCATATAATGATTATGTTGGCGAAGCAGTATTTGATGCTAAATTGCTTTATAACAACTCGGCTATTGTAATGACGCAGACAGATGGCGCAGAGTATGTGCCGCAATATAAGATTGCGGAGCACGAGGAAAGAGCAGGCGCAATGCTTGTATCGCTTCTTAGCTGGGCTGATACGGAATTATATGCAGCATCAAATGGTGAATATAACATGGCATACTTTGGTTATTGGTATCTCTACAGCTAAACAAAAAAAGACCTGATGCATTGCATCAGGTCTTTTAATATTCAGTTTAGAATTCGATTTTCTTTGAAATATATGAAACGAGGTCAGCAATTGCAATTCGCTCCTGCTCCATAGTGTCGCGGTCGCGAACGGTAACGCATCCGTCTTCTTCACTCTCGAAGTCGTAGGTAATGCAAACCGGAGTACCGATTTCGTCCTGACGGCGGTAACGCTTACCGATTGAACCGGCATCGTCAAACTCAACAGGGAAGTGCTTTGCAAGCTCTGCATAAACAGCATCAGCCTTTTCCGAAAGCTTCTTTGAAAGCGGTAAGATTGCAGCCTTGTACGGTGCAAGTGCCGGATGCAGGCGCATAACAACTCGAA
The DNA here is from genome assembly GCA_045589235.1 of Eubacteriales bacterium. GTDB lineage: Bacteria > Bacillota > Clostridia > Oscillospirales > JAAYXM01 > RGIG7332. Next base: position 16,856 of record JAZNOR010000087.1, read on the forward strand.
CATCGTTCTTCTCTGCATCAACAACCTCTTCGTCATATGCCTCGCAGAGGAATGCAAGGGCAACACGGTCGGCACCGAGTGACGGCTCGATAACATACGGAACATACTTTTCATTAGCTTCCTGATCGAAGTAATCCATGCTCTCACCTGAATGTGTCTGATGAGCCTTTAAGTCGAAGTCTGTTCTGTCAGCGATACCCCAAAGCTCGCCCCAACCAAACGGGAAGAGATACTCGATATCGGTAGTAGCATTTGAATAGTGAGAAAGCTCTTCCTGCTCATGATCACGAAGCTTTAAGTTCTCGCTCTTGATGCCGAGATCTAAGAGCCACTTTTCACAAGCATCTTTCCAATACTTAAACCATTCTAAGTCTGTGCCCGGCTTGCAGAAGAACTCAAGCTCCATCTGCTCAAACTCACGAGTACGGAAAGTAAAGTTACCCGGAGTAATCTCGTTACGGAAAGATTTACCAACCTGGCCTACGCCAAAAGGAATTTTCTTTCTTGTTGTGCGCTGGATTGACTTGAAGTTAACGAAGATACCCTGCGCAGTCTCCGGACGGAGATATAATTCGTTCTTAGCATCCTCGGTAACACCCTGGAATGTCTTGAACATAAGGTTGAATTTGCGGATATCGGTAAAATTCTGCTTACCGCAATCCGGACAAACAATGTTGTTATCTTTAATATACTGAGCCATTTCCTCAAAGCTCCAGCCTGCCGGATTTACGCCGGTAGCCTCAATAAGCTGGTCTGCGCGGTGACGGGTCTTACATTCCTTACAGTCCATAAGCGGGTCTGAGAATCCGCCAACGTGACCGGAAGCAACCCATACCTGCGGGTTCATAAGAATCGCACTGTCGAGTCCTACATTATAACGGCTCTCCTGAACGAACTTTTTCCACCAAGCGCGCTTAACATTATTCTTGAACTCAACGCCGAGCGGGCCATAGTCCCAAGTATTGGCAAGACCGCCGTAGATTTCACTGCCGCTGTAAACAAAGCCGCGACCTTTACACAGCGCGACAATTTTTTCCATTGTCTTTTCTGTATTTTTCATTTTTATTCTGCCCCTTTAAAATAATAGTAAACAAATATAATTTATTCTACCATATTTAAGGGTAAAAAGTAAAGGAAAATAAGTAATTATTTTGAAATTTTACCGAAACTTACACCTTTATAGTAATGAGCTAGAATATCGTGATAATTTTTCCCTGCATCTGCAAGTCCTTTTGCGCCGTATTGGCTCATTCCTACACCGTGTCCGTAGCCACGAGTTTCAAAGGTTATTGTGTCTTTAGTTGCACTTACTGAAAAATTAGTTGAGCGCAAACCAAAGCTTGAGCGCAACGCTGTGCCCTTTAGAGCAACACCGCCAACTTTAAGGGTCATAACGCCACCTGCATCACTTCGTGTTATATCTGTAAACCAAGTTGATGGGTCATCGTTAAAAACAGCAGCGGGATACTTTGCTTTGAACTTTTCTTTAAATTCATTTGCAGGAAACGATACGGTTCGAGTTGCATTATCGATATCTTTGTCTGTAGAGCTGTCCACACTCTGTAAATACGGAACATCTGATCCCCACACATCGGCGGCACGCTCGGTTTTTCCGGCGGAATATGCAAAAAAGACGGCGGAAATCGGTTTATTATCATAGAGCAGAATTTCACCATCGGTTTCCTTTATGCATTCGCGGATTTTACTTGTGTATGATGCTTCATTCTTACCCCATTTTGCCGCTGCGGTTGCAAGTGGAGTATATGCCTTGCAATGCGCATAATTTGAACATACCATTGCACCTTTATGCTCAAGGCTTGGTTCTAGACTTGCGCGATTCATAGTGTATGTACGCGCGGCGACCACTTGTGCTTTCATCGCTTCAACCGGAAAAGAGGCGGGAATCTCAGCCGCAACAACACCTGCGAGGTATTCATCCAGATTAAGCTCCAAAACTTCGTCGTTGTGATAAAGTGTGATTTTAGTTGTGCTGTCAATGGGATCTTCTTGTAAATTTGCAGGATTTTCGACAGAAACTTGCATTTTCCATGGTTTAACCATGATGGCAGGAATGGCAAATGCACATAGCCACAAACAAGTGCTCATAATTAAAAATCGCTTCATTTTAAAACATCTCCAGACTTTCAGTTATTTTTAAAAATAGTTGACGGAATACAAAAAATACGATACAATATAATGTAATTATGAAATATTGATGAGTTTGTCCCTCAAGAAAGGAGGATTTTTATGTTATCATCAAAAGAGTTCATTGAAAGCTTATGCAATGAGTTTAGAAAAAATAACAATATTCCGCCCGAGGTGTGCACAAATTTAAAGGTGCGCCGTGGTCTCAGAAACGCAGATGGTACGGGTGTTCTTGCAGGTGTTACGCTTGTAGGTAACGTTCGTGGTTATACTATTATCGACGATGAGCGTCATTCTTTACCAGGCAAGCTTCTTTTCCGCGGTATTGATGTTGAAAAAATTGTTGAGGCTATAACTGCAGAAGACCGTTTCGGTTATGAAGAGGTGGCATACCTTCTCTTGTTCGGCCATCTTCCGACAAAGGAACAGCTTGAGGTTTTCTCAAAGCTTATCAATGATAATCGCGATCTTCCGGTAAACTTTACCGAGGATATGATTATCAAGGCGCCGAGTAATAATGTTATGAACAAGCTTGCGCGCTCGGTTCTCGCGCTCTATTCATTTGACGATAATCCTGATGATACATCACTTGAGAACATTTTAAGACAGAGCATTCAGTTAATTGCGCGTATTCCGATAATTGCGGCGCAGGCATATCAGGTAAAGCGTCATTATTATGAAAAGAAAACAATGCATCTTCATGTTCCGCCGGATGGTCTTTCAACTGCGGAAACATTGCTTTACTGCATCCGTTCGGATAAGAAGTTTACAGAAGAGGAGGCGCGCCTTCTTGATATCTGTATGATTTTACACGCAGAGCATGGTGGCGGTAACAACTCGAGCTTTACATGCCGCGTTCTTTCATCAACAGGAACGGATACATATTCTGCAATTGCTGCAGCCATCGGCTCGCTTAAGGGCCCGCTTCATGGTGGCGCTAATGCTCAGGTTGAGCGTATGCTTACAGATATTGAAAAGAACGTTAAGGATTGGAAGAGTGACGAAGAGGTGTCAAACTATCTGCGTCGCATAATCCGTAAGGAAGTTGGCGATAAGAGCGGTAAGATTTACGGTATGGGTCACGCGGTATACACGGTTTCTGACCCGCGTGCAGTCTTGCTTCGTAAATTTGCTAAAAACCTCGCAGTCAAGAAAGGTCTTAAGGATAGATTTGAGCTTATCGAGTCTGTTGAGCGACTCACTCCGCAGGTATTCCTTGAGGAAAAGGGTGGCGATAAGGCTATTTGCGCAAATATCGACCTGTATTCAGGTATGGTTTATGAAATGCTTGGTATTCCAAAGGATATGTACACTCCGATTTTTGCAATTTCGCGCATGGTCGGCTGGTGCGCTCATAGAATTGAGGAAATTATGTTTGGCGGCAGAATCATCCGTCCGGCATATAAGTCAATTGCAAAGGATACCGAATACGTCAGCATAGAGGACAGATAGTTATGAAGAAAATTCTTTTGATTGGAATTGCACCTGTGATTTTAGGAATTATTGCAGGAGTGATTCGTGCATACGAACTTGCGTTTTCCTTTGACTTTGCAAGTGGATTGCCAAAGGGGAACCTTTGGGCAACACCGGCTATTATTGTCGTTGCGGCAATTATGCTTGCAGTTGGCATTCTTTTAACCTTTAAAAAAAATTTTGCGGCACAAGATGAAAGAAAAAGCACTTCGCATACCGTTGCAGCGTTTTTCGGTTGCGCAATGTTTTTGGCACTCGGCGGATATGCTTTCGTGACAAATCAAGTCGAGGGAGAGGCAATAAATTTGATTTTTGCCGTAATTTCATTGCTTTGTGCGTTTGCTTTTGCCCTGCTAGGCGCTAAAAATTTACAGAACAATCAAAACTCACTTTATTCATTTATGGCACTCGTGCCGGTAATCTGGTCCTGCATTGCCCTTATCTTGATATTCAGAGACAGAATTGCAGATCCGATAGCTGCCGATTATATCCATATTGTTTTTGCATATATTGGAATTTTAATGTTTACCTATGCGCAATCGGGATATGTTTATCGCAAAAACACGCTTTGGGTTGCAGCTTGCGCAGCAACGGTCGGAACATTCTTCTGTATTATTGAGTTAATCGCACCGTTTGTTGCGAGCGCACTCAACGCAGAATACGTTTTAAAGCTTGACTTTACGGTGATTTTACCGCTTGTTGCCTTTGTGGTTTATATGCCGATAAGTACCTGCTTTATGTTAAAAAACCAAAATAACGTGCAATAGAAAAAGCTGTGTGGTAAATCCACACAGCTTTTAATTTTAAAGTTCATCTAAAGTAAGTGTATATGCAGGGATGAAGGTTTCTATAAAATAATCCACCTCGCGCATATTGAGTGCTCGCAGAGAGGAAAGTGTTGCTTCTTCTGCATTTTTAAATTCAGCATTGCCTGCGCGACGTTCTTCGATACATTTTATATACGCCGAGAGTTTGTCCGCCGCTTTTATAATAGGCTTATATTCCTCGTCAATAAAAAGCAGTTCCCGATAGGAGGAAGTGAGCTCGCTTGGAAGAGCGTTTAAAAAGTTCTCGTTTGCCTCAGCCTCAATTTCGGCGTATATCGCGCGCATATTGGGGTTGTGATATTTGATCGGCGTTGGCATGTCACCTGTAAAAATTTCGCTTGCATCGTGCAAAAGTGCAAGTGTTGCAGCCTTTTCGGGATTTATATCCTCACCGAAAATATCACGCTTGATACACGCAAGTGCATGTGACAGTAGCGACACAAAAAACGAGTGCTCGGCGATGTTTTCTTTATCTGTATTCCTCATAAGCGCCCAGCGCTCGATATATTTCATTCGCGAGAGCAGTGCGAAAAAATTCGAATTCAATTAAATCACCTCTATGTAAGTATACATTAAGTGAACAAAAAAAGCAATCGCGCATATAATAAAAATGAAACAAGACTTTTCCTCGCGAATATACATTAAAAAAACCGCACGGAATTTTCCGTGCGGTTTAACTTTTTATAATGCTGCAAAGCCGATTTTAATATCCTCTAAAATATCTTCAACATTTTCAAGACCAACGGAGAAACGGATGAGACCCGGATCAATTCCTGCCGCAACAAGCTGCTCATCGGTGAGCTGGCGGTGCGTTTCGCTTGCAGGGTGAAGAACACAGGTGCGGATATCAGCAACGTGAACCTCGTTAGATGCAAGCTTTAATGCGTTCATAAACTTGATTGCAGCATCTTTGCCGCCCTTCATAACGAATGAAATAACACCGCTTGCGCCCTTTAAATACTTCTTTGCAAGGGCATTGTCAATGTCATTTTCAAGACCCGGATAGCGGATGCTTGCAACATGCTCATTTGACTCCAAGAACTTAGCAACGATGATTGCGTTTTCGCAGTAGCGCTGCATTCTGACCGCGAGGGTCTCAAGGCCTAAATTCAAAAGGAAAGCAGAGTGCGCCGCAGGGTATACACCAAAGTCGCGCATAAGCTGCATTCTCGCCTTGATAATATAAGCTGCTTTACCGTATGTGCCTACATAAGTGATGCCGTGATATGATTCGTCCGGCTCAGTGAAGTCAGGGAAATTGCCACATGTCCAGTCGAATTTACCTGAGTCAACGATAACACCGCCAACCTGAACAGCATGGCCGTCTAAATACTTTGAAGTTGAGTGAATAACGATGTCTGCGCCGAAATCAAACGGCTTACAAAGTATCGGAGTTGCAAAGGTATTGTCAACGATAAGCGGAACATTGTGTGCATGCGCAATACGTGCAAAACGTTCAATATCAAAAACGGTGAGTGCCGGGTTTGCAATAGTTTCACCGAACATCGCCTTGGTATTAGGCTTAAACGCCTTTGAAATTTCTTCATCACTGGCATTTTTGTCAATAAAAATGCACTCGATACCCATGCGTTTTAGTGTAACAGCAAAAAGGTTAAATGTACCGCCGTAAATCTCAGTGGTACTGACGAAGCTATCACCTGCGCTGCAAAGGTTTAAAATTGAAAGCAAGGTTGCCGCCTGACCGGATGATGTACACATAGCGCCAACGCCACCCTCAAGCTCGGCAATTTTGTTTTCAACCGCCATAACGGTTGGATTGGCAAAGCGTGAATAGATAAGTGACTTTGTAGGCTCATCAAAAACTGATGCAACCTCCTCGGTTGAATCGTATACATAAGTTGTGCTCTGAACAATCGGAACTACGCGAGGTTCTGAATTCTTCGGAGTATAGCCCGAGTGCAAGCATTTTGTTTCGTCTCTCATTAAGGAAACCTCCCATTATTTCTATGCTGTTAGTATAGGCTTATCACGTGGAAAAGTCAAGAAAAATTACAGGCACAAAATAACAATAATATAAACATTCTGTTAAAAGGTCGTTAAAAAAATAACCATACTTGCGAAATATAGCATCTTGGTGTATAATACATTTATAATGACTAAGTATGTTCATTTACAGAAATATGAGAATATTTAAAGAGGTGAAGTAAATGGCTTTCGGATTCAGAGGAGGAATACACCCGGAGGACCACAAGGCAGCAACGGCAAAACGTTCAATTGAAGAAATGCCGGCTCCTGCTCAAGTGATTCTTCCGGTATCAATGCATATCGGTGCACCTTGTAATCCGCTTGTTAGTGTTGGAGATAGAGTGCTTAAGGGGCAGAAAATTGCAGAGTCAGATGCTCCGGTATCAGCGCCTGTTCATGCATCTGTTTCAGGTAAGGTATTAGCGATTGAACCACGCCCGCATCCGAACGGAACAAAGGTTATGTCAATCGTAATTGAAAATGACTTTGAGGATGAAACAGTTGGTTTAACTCCTGTTGAAACAACACAGTTTGCGGATATAACCGCAGAAGAGCTTGCAGACATTTGTCATAATGCAGGTATCGTAGGTCTCGGCGGTGCAGCGTTCCCTACAAAGATTAAAATTGCATCTGCAATCGGCAAGGTAGACACGCTTGTTATAAATGGTTCTGAGTGTGAGCCGTATATTACGTCGGACAATCGAATTATTTTAGAGCATGGCGATGAACTTGCAGATGGTGCAACAATTGTTATGAAAGCACTTGGGCTCAAGGAATTACACATCGGTATAGAGTCAAATAAAAAAGAGGCTATACTTAAGTTCCGTGAGATTTGCGCAAATATGCCACATATCAAGCTCCACGTGTTGCACACAAAGTATCCGCAGGGCTCTGAGAAGCAGCTTATCTATGCGATATGCGGAAGAGAAATCCCACCCGGTGCGCTTCCGAGTGCAGTTGGCGTTATTAATATGAACACCGCAACCTGCGTTGCAATTTCGCGCGCAGTAAGAAAGGGAGAGGTTTTAACTACAAAGGTTGTAACTGTTTCCGGTTCGGCAATTGCAAATCCAAAGAACCTTCTTGTGCGAATCGGCACACCGATAAGTGAGCTTATCGAGTATGCAGGCGGTCTTTTGAACGAGCCGGATAAGGTTATCATGGGCGGTCCGATGATGGGTGTCGCTCAGCACAGTATTGACGTTCCTGTAATTAAAGGAACAAATGCAATTTTAGCATTCTGTGATAAGGAAGATAAAACAGACCCGGCACAGAATTGTATTCATTGCGGTAAGTGCGTGGGAGTATGTCCTGTAAATCTTCGCCCTGTTTATTTAAATATGTATGCTAAGGCAGGAAACCTTGCCGACGTTGAAAAGAATAATGTTTTAGACTGTATCGAGTGCGGCAGCTGTACGTATATCTGCCCGGGCAGACTTCACCTGACGCAGACTTTCAGAGTTGCAAAGGCTCGCATAATCGAGAACAGAAAGAAAGGAGTGTAAGCCGAATGGAACTTTCAAATCAGCTTCATGTTTCATCTTCACCGCATATTAGATGCGAAGACGGAACACGTTCAATTATGCTTGATGTTGTTATCGCGCTTTTATTTCCGCTTATTATGGCAATTTATTTCTTTGGCTGGCGCTCGCTTACGCTCACTGCAACCGCGGTTGCATCAAGTATTGCTTTTGAATGGCTTTATCGCTATTTATTAAAGAAACCGTCAAGTGTTCACGATTTATCTGCGGTTGTTACCGGTATGCTCATCGCGTTTAACTTGCCTGTATCGGCACCGCTTTGGATTCCGGTAGTCGGCTCGTTTTTCGCAATTGTAATTGTTAAGCAATTATATGGTGGACTTGGTAAAAACTTTGTTAATCCGGCTTTAGCTGCGCGTGCATTTCTTATGCTTTGCTGGACGGGTCACACATCCCTCTGGGTTAAGCCGCTTATAAATTCCGGAATTTCACTTTTCGGCAATGTAACGGCTGACAATATGGCGGTTGATGCAATTGCATCGGCAACTCCGCTTGCAAAGATGGCGGCAGGAAGTCTTCCGTCGACAATTTTACCGAGCATCGAGGGTGATATTTCATATACCCTCCGCGATACATTTATCGGTAACGTACCGGGTTGTATCGGCGAGGTATCTGCGATTGTTTTACTCGCGGCGCTTGTCTATCTGTTGATCCGTAAGGTAATCACAATTCACATTCCGCTTGCATATGTAGGCACGGTTGCGCTTATTACCTTTATCTTCCCACTTGGTGGTTGCAACAATCTCCAGTGGATGCTTTACAGCATAAGTTCCGGCGGTCTTATGCTCGGTGCAGTATTTATGGCCACTGACTACGTCACCTCACCGGTTTCCGCAACAGGTAGAGTAATTTATGGAATTGGTTGCGGCTTGCTTACCGTTTTGATAAGATACTTTGGATCATACAGTGAGGGCGTGTCGTGTGCGATTTTAATTATGAACCTTTGCGTATGGTCAATTGACAAGTACATTAAACCGCGCCGCTTCGGTGTGAAGCGCTTTGTAAAGAAAGCAAATACTACCAATAACAAATAATATGTTTGAGAAAAAAGATGTTTGGGGAATTGTCCGCCTTGCGCTTATTTTACTTGCAATTACCGCTGTTGTAGCAATGCTCCTCGGCGCAGTTAATGAAATTACAAAAGGTCCGATTGCAGAGCAGAAAGCAAAAGCACTTGCACAGGGTATGAGCGAGGTTATGGAAGCTGAAAATTATGAGCTTTTAGAAAATATGGAAGAGCTCGGCTTTGATCCACTTATTGCTGAGGTTTACACAGCTAAATCAGGCGGCAATACCGTTGGTTATTGCATTAAAACAACTCCGTCAGGATACGGCGGCGTAATTGAAATGGTTGTTGGCGTTGATTTAGATTGTGCGGTTACCGGCGTTAAGATAACCTCAATGTCTGAAACCGCGAATGTCGGAACAAAAACAAGAGATGCTGAATGGCTCGCTCAGTTTAAAGGAAAGAGAAGCGGGGTTTCTGTAATAACTCGTGGTGACGCGGGAGAGAATGAGGTTTCTGCAGTTTCGGGTGCAACGGTTTCATCAAAGGCTGTAACAAACGGTGTTGCTGCTGCGATAAGCGCGGCAGAGCTTATGAAGGGGGCTGCTTAAATGAAAAAATTATTTGATATTTTAAAAGCAGGCATCCTTTTCCAGAACCCGTCTTTTGTGCTTCTTTTGGGAATGTGTCCGCTTCTTGCAACCTCAACATCTGTTACAAATGGTTTAGGCATGGGTGTTGCGGCAACTGTTGTTTTAATTTGTTCAAACGTCGTTATTTCGCTTTTGCGTAAATGCATTCCGAATCAGATTCGAATTGCATCGTATATCGTAATCATTGCGGGCTTTGTAACGGTTGTTAATATGCTTTTAGAGGCGTTTTTACCGTCACTTCACGCATCACTCGGAATTTTCATTCCGCTTATCGTCGTTAACTGTATAATCTTAGCGCGTGCTGAAGCATTTGCATCCAAAAACGGAGTGCTCGCCTCGGCGGTTGATGGTTTGGGTATGGGTCTCGGTTTCACCGGCGCACTTTTTATCCTTTCAACTATTCGCGAAATTATCGGTAACGGCACTTTTTGCGGAATTCACATCTTCGGTGAAAGCTTCCCGGCGGCAACGCTTATTGCATTGCCGATGGGCGGATTCTTAACACTGGGTTGTGTTATTGCTTTAATTAACTATATTCGTGCAAAGAAGGGGGTATAAAAAGTGAGCTTAACTGAAATTTTATCTCTTTCGATTTCCGCAATTTTAATTGAGAACTTTGTTCTCGTTAAGTTCCTTGGAATATGCCCGTTCCTCGGAGTTTCAAAGAAGTCCGATACGGCTGTCGGTATGGGTGTTGCGGTAATTTTCGTTATGACACTCGCCTCTGCCTTCACCTGGCTTGTTGACCACTTCATGTTAAGACCGCTTGGGCTTGAATATATGCAGACGGTCGCGTTTATCTTAGTTATCGCGGCACTCGTTCAGTTTGTTGAAACGGTTATGCAAAAAATGCTTCCGGCGCTTCACAAGGCACTTGGAATTTACCTTCCGCTTATCACAACAAACTGTGCGGTTCTCGGTGCGGCACTTTTGAATGCGCAAAACAACTACAATTTTATTGGTTCAGTTGTTTTCGGGTTTGCGGCAGGCGTTGGATTTACACTCGCAATTGTTTTATTCTCAACCGTTCGTGAGAGAATAGAATATGCAGACTACCCGAAAAGCTTTGAAGGCTTCCCGATAGCACTTGTTACGGCATCCCTTATCGCCCTTGCATTTATGGGCTTTCAGGGAATGAAGATTTTCTAAACTCCAAAGAAGATACGGAGGAATATTATGAATTTTATAAATGTTTTATATGCGGTGCTCATATTAGGTGCGCTCGGAGTTGTTTTCGGTGCGCTTCTCGCATTTGCAAGCCGTGTGTTTGCAGTTGAAAAGGATGAGCGCGCAGACCTTATTCTTGAAGTTTTGCCCGGAGCAAACTGCGGCGGCTGTGGCTATGCAGGTTGCGCTAATTTTGCAGAGTCACTTGTTTCCGGGGATGCTGACATCAATGCATGTCCGGTAACCAAAGACGAAGGCAGGGCAAAAATTGCAGAGATTTTAGGCATTCAGATTACAAGAAATGAGAAAATGCAGGCACTTGTCCGTTGTAACGGTGGTACAAACGTCAAGAGCAAGTATATTTACGACGGTATTGCAGATTGCCACGCTGCAAACAGACTTGCAGGAGGACTTACTGAATGTGCACACGGTTGCTTAGGTCTCGGATCATGTGTTTCTGCATGTAAATTTGATGCGCTCCATGTTGTAAATGGCGTTGCAGTGGTTGATGACAGTAAGTGCACAGGCTGTCTTAAATGTGTTGATATGTGTCCGCGCGGCGTTATCACAGCCGTTCCATATACCGCGGATGTTCAGGTATTGTGCTCAAGTCATGTTAAAGGCGCAGAGCTTCGCAAAATTTGCGACATCGGCTGTATCGGCTGTAAGATTTGTGAAAAGTCTTGTGAGCAGGGAGCAATTCATGTTGAAGACAATCTCGCAACAATTGACTATGATAAGTGTACAACCTGTGGCGTATGTGCAGAAAAGTGTCCGCGCCATTTGATTGTTAATTTAAAGCTTCAGCATAAACATCCGGAACTTAATTATTAAAGAAAATCCTCCGATCGCCGGAGGATTTTTTAGCGTATTGATATTTGTTTTCTTTTTTGGTAAAATAAGCTTATAAAATATGAAAGGTTGTTTTGTTAATGGGACGTGGAGTTTATCGCAGATATCGCGGAGGAAGGCGAAGAATTGGCATTTTAATTCCAACCCTTGTTGTGCTTTGTGTTCTTGCAGCGGTATTTCTTATATATCTTAAATTCAACTTAACGCAAGCAGAGAGTGGAGAGATGATACTAAAACTCCCGTTCTCATCCGAAACCGTAACATTTGGTGAGCCGGAGCCTGAGGAAGTAAAACTCATTATCGAGGAGCCTGTCGATGTCTATGTCAAGCCGGAAATTCCGGAATATCAGTCGCGCATTGAAAAGCCGACATTCGTATCGCGTGAAATATTATTTGATGCCGAGGCTTTTGACAAGATGCTTGCCTCTGTTAAGGAATCCGATATAAATACTGTGGTTTTTCCAATAAAAGTTGAAGACGGCACGGTTTTATTAAATGAAGAAAATGTAGCAAAAGTTGAAGAGGCGTTAAATAAAGTTAAAGCAGCAGAGCTTAATGCTGTTGCGCAGATTTCGTGCTTTAAGGATAATTTGATGCCACGCGAGGACCACACGCTTTCATGCAAAACAGAAGATCGTCTGCTTTGGATTGATGAAAATAAAATAACCTGGCTTTCTCCTTATATTCCGGAAGCGCGCGCTTATATAAAAGAAGTTGTGACAAGTGCATATGAAATAGGCTTTAATGAAGTTCTCTTAACGAATGTAACATTCCCAATCGGCGAGGAAACAAAGGACCTATATTTTAAAGAAGAGGAAGAAAAGCAAAACGCAATAAATACATTTTTAGATGAAATGAAAGTTCTTCGCGATTCAAAGGAGAATTTTAATATCGCAGTTCGTTATGACGAAAGTGATGCAGAAGAAAGCGGCGTTGTACTTTCTGAGATAACAAAGCGCTTTTATCGCGTATACGTAAATGATATATATAATAATGTAGAAACATTGTTAAATGAAAAAGAGCGCAAAACACGAATTGTAGTTGCTCCGTGGGAAGAGTTTAAATACGTCGAAAAAGATGAATAATTGTGGTTAAAAATTACTCCGACCACAAGATAATGTGAGTCTCAAAAAAAGTTTAAAAAAAACCAAAAAAGTTTGTGAAAAAGCCTTGACAACAAGGCTTTTTTGTTATATTCTATTATAGCGCCTGTATGGGGCGCAGTATGCGATGAAACAGGAGATTGCTGTGATTACACAGGTAACTTCTGTGGAGTATGTCCGACAATCGGGCGGCTGAAATTACTGCACGAGGTCCTCAGAGTGCTTGCGGCTCTAGGGATCACAGTAGGTAAGCCGGAATCAGGGAAACCCCGAACTGAAGCCGGTTTTTATATTGCCGAATCGCGATACGCGCGGCAGGGTTGTGCAGAGATTTCGCCGTACGCAGACAGATTACTACGTACGAACAAGGAGGAACCAAACAATGGCAACAGCACAGGAAAAGATCAGAATTCGCTTAAAAGCTTATGATCATCAGTTAATCGATCAGGCAGCTGAGAGAATCGTTGAAACTGCAAAGCGCAATAACGCTAAGGTTTCAGGTCCGATTCCGCTTCCGACATCTAAGGAAGTTATCACGATTTTACGCGCGGTACACAAGTATAAGGACAGCCGTGAGCAGTTCGAGCGCCGCACACACAAGCGTTTAATCGATATCTCTAAGCCGTCAGCTGATACCGTTAAGGCACTTATGTCCCTTGACCTTCCGGCAGGCGTCGAAATCGAGATTAAACTTTAATATGTTTAGAACCGCAGCTCTTTTAAATCGCCATGGGGTTTAGGTGATTCAGTAAAGAGCGGGTCATGTTGGCGGGTGCGTCAACCAATAACCTAAAGGAGGAAAATACATGCAGAAGGCAATCATCGGCAAAAAAGTTGGCATGACTCAGATCTTCGATGCCGAAGGTAAGGTCATTCCGGTAACCGTTATTGAAGCCGGTCCTTGCGTAGTTGTTGATAAGAAGACAACAGAGCGCGATGGTTACGAGGCAGTTCAGTTCGGTTACGGCGACATTGCGGAGCGCAAGCTTAACAAGCCTGCGGCCGGCCACCTCAAAAAAGCAGGTGTTTCCGCAAAGAAGATTCTCAAGGAGTTCAAGCTTGACGACTGTTCAGCTTTGAACATCGGAGATGAAATCAAGGCAGACGTTTTCGCAGAGGGCGATTGTGTCGACATTACCGGCACAAGCAAAGGTAAGGGTACCGCAGGTACTGTTAAGCGCTTTGGTCAGCGCATGCAGTGCCACACCCACGGTGTTGGCCCTGTACACAGA
>JAZNOR010000088.1:0-12976 GCA_045589235.1 Eubacteriales bacterium
CCCTGCTTTTTCAAGTATCGCTACAATATTAGTCATATGCGAAGAGAAGGTTGAGAGTGACTGCTCAATGCTCTGTTCATCACCGATATCTGCAAAAATATTTTCAAAAACAGAAATACAGCTTCCCGAATCACAAGGAATGTGAAGTCCACACTGCGCCATAACGTTTAAAAGGCCAATCGTTTTTAGTGCAACCGTTTTACCGCCTGTGTTCGGACCGGTTATGATAAGTGTGTCAAAATCAAGACCCAAACGAATGGTAACGGGAACGATATTTTTCTTATCAATGAGCGGATGACGTGCACGCTTGAGTGACACCTGACCTTTGGTATTTACCTCAGGCACATCCGCATTTAAATCATACGACAATTTAGCCTTAGCGAAAATTAAATCAAGCTTTACAAGAATCTCATAATCTTCGCTGATTGAATTTGAAAATTCAGAAACCTTAGCGGATAATTCTGCTAAAATTCTCTCGATTTCTTTTTTCTCTTTTGCCTCAAGCTCGCGAAGTTCATTGTTGAGCGACACAACAGGCATCGGCTCAATAAAAAGCGTTGCGCCCGATGATGAGATATCGTGCACCAAACCGCCTACGTCCGCCTTATGCTCGCTCTTAACCGGCACTACATATCTGCCCGAGCGCTGAGTGATAATCGGCTCCTGCAAAAGCTTTGATTGCGACGGACTGGAAATCATCTTTTGAAGTACGTCGCGCACCTTTGCATTTGCCGCGCGAATTTTTCGGCGTATGTCATTTAGCGCAACGGATGCATTATCCGCAATTTCATCCTCACTTATAATTGCGGAATTTATTGAATCCTCTAAAAATTTATTAGAAGATAAAGACGCAAAAAGCGCATCCAAGCTTGTTTTCTTATCTTCATCACCGCGATATCCTCGAATAAGGCGTGCGGTTTTTAAAAGCATTGCAATATCTAAAAGTTCCTTGCAATTGAGAGATCCACCACGCTCTGCACGCGTAAGAGATGCCGAAACATTTCTAATTCCCGCAAACGGCGGAGCACCGCGAAGACCGATAAACGTCTTTGCATCTGTCGTTTCCAAAAGAGCACGCTCGACATCTTCTATGTGTGTCATAGGAGCGAGCGACATCGCGTTCTCCTTTGCCTGCTCGGATACTGCACATGTCGCCAGCATTTCCAGAACGCGCTCAAGTTCTAATGTCTGTAATGATTTTTTATATAAATCAATCATAGTTTAACCTCATAAAATACTCTTGTAAAAGCTAAGCGTTTTAAATTCACGCCCGAATTGCGTTTTCAAATAGTCCTCTGCTATGTGAGATAGAGTTATTATTCCATCTTCACTTAATGTAAATGAAAAGATTCTCTTAACATCACTTTCAAAAATATAGCGCATCGCAGAAATAACGCCTGACGACACAGGTATTCCACCACGCGAGCAATTGTTACAATAGCAAAGTCCGTCTGCAAGGCTGATTTTACCCTCATAAAAATCACAGCCGCATCCTGCACATCGAACGATATTCGGCATAAAGCCCGAATAGGATGCAATTCGCAATTCAAATGCCGCTTTGATTATTCTTGCATCATACATTTTCTTTGAAAGCGCGTAAATAGCATTAAGTCCAAGTCTTAGAAGTTCGGGGTTTGCTACCTCTTCATCGGACGCCTGCTCCAATACCTCTGCAAAGTAATTTGCAATTGAAAGCGAAACTAAGTCGCTTCGCAAGTCGTAAAAAAGCTCAATTGCTTCTGCTTCATTTACGGTAAATCTGTTTGACGCTTCATAGAATGTAAATTCAGAATATGCAAGGCTCTGCACTGCAGCTGAAATACGACTGCTTTTGCGACGAACACCGCGCGCAGCCGCCGTGATTTTGCCCTGACATTCGGTAAGTATTGTAAGCATTGCATCTGCATCGCGATAAGGAACCGCGCGCAAAACAAGACCTTTTTCAACACGGTGCATTTAAAACTCCCGCCTTTTTATTCGTAACCAAAATTGCGAATGAGCGCGTTGTTATCGCGCCAATTTTCCTTTACTTTTACCCAAGTTTCAAGATAAACCTTTGTGCCCATAAATTCTTCGATATCTGCACGAGCGCGCTCACCGATTTTCTTGAGCATTGCGCCACGTTTACCGATTATAATTCCCTTATGGCTTTCCTTTTCGCAATAAATAGTTGCGCCGACATCGATAATTCCATTATCGCGCTCGGAGAATTTTTCAATCTCAACCGCAGTTCCGTGCGGAACCTCACGGTCTAACAATTCCAGCATCTTCTCACGGATTATCTCCGCAATCATCTGACGTTCAGGCTGATCGGATATCATATCCTCAGGGAAAAGTTGCGGACCTTCGGGAATAAACTTTTCCACCTCATCAAGCACAAGCTCAACACCGTCGCCCATCTTTGCCGAAACGGGAATTACAGCCTCAAAATTATATCTTTTCTGATAAGTGTCAATTACTTTGAAAATATCACTATGCGGTACAGTATCAATCTTATTTATAATTAAAATTGCAGGGATACCACTTGCAGCAATTTGCGAAATAAGCTCCTCTTCAGGTTTACCAATCGTGTCAATCGGAGGAACCAAAAGAAGAGTCGCCTCAACATCTGTTACCGATTCGCGCACAACTTTAACCATAAACTCACCGAGCCTGCTCTGTGGCTTATGAATTCCCGGAGTGTCCATAAAAACGAACTGAGTTTCACCACGGTTTATAACGCCGCAAATTCGATTTCGCGTAGTTTGCGGCTTATTTGAAACAATTGCAATCTTCTCGCCTGCAAGCGCATTTATAAGCGTTGATTTACCCACATTAGGACGGCCGACAATTGCAACCATACCTGATTTTTTAATATTCATAAACTTCTCCTAATTTATGCCGATACGTGAGGATAATATATACACCGGCAAAGTCCAAAGCAACATATAAAGTAAAACATTATATGCATTGCCCGATTCGTAACTTCCAACAAATGTTATATAGAACATAAGAAGCATGCCTAAAACTGCACAAATTGTTGATAAAACAACGTTTCTGATTGTAATTTTACGCAGTTTGCGCGCAGCAATAACCGCATTTGCAAACGGCATTATTCCCGCACGCGTTATAAATGCCGCAGGGTCATATTCAAGATACTGCTCCTCAGATGCTAAATCCAGACGGTCTTCAATTCGCGGATAGTCGATAGCACCCGATTTAATGTCCAGCTCGCTTTCAATCATAATCGGTGTTTGATTGCAATCTATTGCCGCCATGACCGGATTTAAACGTGCTTTTATCAAGCTTTCGATACTGTATTTTACCTCGTCCACCATTCGATATTTCAAATTGAACGCCGCCGCAAGATTTTTGTTGATTGCGAGATACATTGTATTTTTAGAGCTTGTTACCTCTGATATTGTTATACCCATACGCGTCATAAACGCCGAAGTACCGAAAAGTATCTGTTCGCCACGAATTTCAGCCTCCATACCGCCTGATTCGTGATGCATAAGATGCGACACGTGTTCACACTTGCCATATTGGCTCTTAAGCAATTCCTCAAAAACCGGAGCAATTCCGCTTTTCGCCTCACAGACCATGCTCGTTGCGTAGCACACAACTTTCTCTAAACTATAATTGTTAAACACCTTGAGCCCGTGCGATGAAACGGTGCCTTTTGGGAAAATATCGTTGTCACGCATTATGAGGTTTCTTTTTCCCGAAAACGAAAACGCCGCATACCAGCCGGCAAGTGCCGCACCTAAATTAGAAAGCTTCTTTGTAATTTTTGCAAACGGGAGTCCGTAGCACAACATCATAAAAAACGGAGTTGAAACCGTTGTAATTGCTGCAAACGCCCAGAAAAATCTCGCAGGGTCGCTTCTTCCGATCGATGAAATAATCGACATAAGCAGTGATCCGACGATAAAAATCGGCGCCAGATATGTCCAAAAGCGCTCTGCACCATCAGGCATTTGAACGTATTTCGTAAACGGTTCAATTTCGCTTATCGGATGCTTTATAAGATTAATGTCGCCATCACGTTCTGAAATGAACACGCCAAGCGGTTCTTTAGATGCACTTGCCGCCTTGCACGCACGAATTCGTGCGCTTGCGCGAAGATATGAGCCAACACCTGCAAAGAACAACATAACAACACAAACTGCACAATACGGTACAGTAAGTCTTGCCGATTCATTAATAAGCATAAACACAGCATGCATAATTGTGGTGATCGAAGAAACGCAAATCATTGAGTTCATATCCGGCTTTAAAGTTACCAGTGATTTAAGTCCTCTAAAGAAAATTCTGCCATGCATCGCTAATGCAATCAAGTGTATTCCCAAAAGCACCAATATGCACCAGAATGAATTTTTACTCCATGAAATCGCCTCGAGCATTGGGAACTTAAATTGCTCTGCAAACGATAGGTATAGTGCAGGCAAGCACAGTAAAAATGCGAAAACCGAGCGCAGAGCCGCCGCACGAACACTGAGTGCATTTCGTTTTACATATTCCGACGGTAAATCGCCTTTTATTTTCAAATTTTCCTCATTGTAATCGTCTTTATTTTCAAATAAATCATTTAAGTTAAGAGTTTCGTCAAGACGAGCTTTTCTTTCACGCTTAACGGGTGTGCGCGTTGCAGATACCGCGTGGGCAGCCTTTATTTGCTTTTCAGCGATAGGTGCCGTCGCTTTTTTCTCGCGCTTTAAAAAATCAAGGGTTGAAAATTTACCTTTGATTTTTTGCACCTTTTTTATTGGTGTTTGCTTTGTTTCATTTTCATTTTTTATTTCGTCAAAAATATTTTGGTCAACGATGCTCTCTTCCTCTTTTTTCTCCTCGGCTTGAGCTTTCAATTCTTTAAGCTCAACCGTAACCGCATCTTGATGTTTTCCGCTTCCGAACTCCAGCAAAACATCTTCAAGAGTGAAATCTTCAATTTGAACATCTTCCCACTCATTACGTGGCATAAATACTCACCTCAGCTTAACCTCTGTCGCACTGCTTCAAACAACACAATTGCCGCAGCTGCAGATGCGTTTAACGACTGTATCGTTCCTATCATTGGTATTTTAACTGTAAAATCGCAATTTTCGCGAACCAACCGGCTCATTCCGTCGCCCTCAGAGCCGATAACTACGGCCACAGCACCTTTTAAGTCCGCGTCATAAAGACTTATGCTGTCATCACAAAGTGCTGTGCCAAACACCCAAATGCCCGCTTTTTTCAAATCATTTATCGCCGCAGTAATATTCGGAACTCGGGCAACGGGTATATGCTCAATCGCTCCTGCGGATGCTTTTTCCACCACCGCAGTAAGTCCTGCGCTTCTGCGTTTTGGAATTATAACTCCGTGTGCTCCTGCGGCTTCCGCAGAACGGATAATTGCACCTAAGTTATGCGGGTCAGAAATTTCGTCGCACACAACGATAAGCGGCGCTCTGCCCGACTGCTCGGCATTTTTAAGTATGTCCGAAATCGTTGCATATTCATGTGCAGAAGCAAAAGCTATAATTCCCTGATGCGCGTGAGTTTCACTCATACTGTCAAGCTTTCGCCTATCACACGCAATGACAACCGCGCCCTTTTCCTTTGCGCGCATTGCAAGGTGAGACAACATTCCGTCACCATCACTTTTAGCGTAAAAAACCTTGTTTATCGTATGGCCTGCGCGCAATGCTTCGTGCACGGCGTTGCGACCTTCAATCATTCCCTCTGTTCTGTTTTCATTTATATTCTGTTTCATAATCGCTCTCCATTTTTGTATATAGATATAGCTATTATAATTATAGCACATCTTTTTAATTTGTGCGAGAGTTTTTTAACATATTATTTGTATTATTTCGAATAAACTTATAAAGAATGAGGACGTGGTTTAAAATGGTTAAAAAAATTTTTTATATGTGCGCGGTTTTACTTTTCGGCACGGGACTTATCATCTTCCCTGAGCGCACTTCAAAAAGCGCATTTGATGCACTCAACCTATGTGGCAAGGTTATAATTCCGTCTCTTTTTCCATTTTTGGTATTGTCGTCTTATGTTATTAAATCATCGCTTGCTTGCGGATTTAATAAACCTCACATAAATGCATTTGTTTTAGGCGCAACAGGCGGGTATCCCGTAGGCGCATCGGTGGTATGCGAAATGTATTCAACCGGTCAATGCTCAAAGGCTCAGGCAGAAGCCATGCTTGCATTTTGTAATAATTGCGGACCTGCCTTTATCTTCGGTGCTGTCGGCGGTACAATTTTCAAAAGTATAAAAATCAGTATAGCCTTGTACCTCATACATATAATCTGTGCCATTATTACAGGTCTTATTTTCAACCGTGTTAAAAGCAATAAAAAAGTTAAAACACCGCTGCCTGAAATCGGAGCATTTCCAAATGCAGTTAAAAGTGGCGCGGTGTCTGCAATTAACATCTGCGCTTTTGTGATTTTCTTTTCCGTGCTGTGCGAGGTTTTAAATGCTTTTAATATTTTGCCCACACTTTGCACTCTCTTCGGTGGTTTTAAGCTCTTTGATGCATTTATTATCGGAATTTTAGAACTCACATCAGGAATATGCCGCATCTCTGCAACAAAAAGTGGCTTTATTCTGTGTGCAACGCTCTTGGGATTTGGCGGTTTTTCCGTTCACGCACAGGCACTATCATTTATTTGCAAAGCAAACTTATCGCCAAAAAAATATTTCTTTGGCAAAACCATACACGCTGTTTTTTCATTTATTATTGCTCTGATTTTGGTAATATTTAATATAATTTAAAAAAATAGTGGAAAAAACGCAAAATATGCTGTATAATGGATAGCAGGAGGCGATTCAATTGCTGTTTAGTAAAGAAATATCACCGTGTTGCGCATATTGCGAGCACGCTACTCAAATAAATGACCGTGATGCAATTTGCAAAAAGCATGGTGTTGTTGATATGACATACCGTTGTCGGCGTTATGTTTACGACCCGACCAAACGTGTGCCTGCAGAGCCTGAGGAATTGCCAAGCGGATACTTCAGTGAAAAGGACTTTTCCCTAAATGCTGACGAAAGATAAAAAATAACCCCTATCTCAGATAGGGGTTTTATTTTTATTCAGTTTTTTCTTTACCTGTTTCGTTAAGCGCTGCGAAAGCCTGCTCAACAACAAGACTTGCCTCAGATAACGAATCAATTTCGCGCGCAAGGTCAGCAACAACGCCTTTAAATCCGGTTTTAAAATTGCCGACTGCCGCCTTGGTGTTTTGATAAGCCATCGAAATATCGCTTATATTGCGCTCTACTTCGGCATATTTCCCATCGCGATATGCGTTGAATTCAGCCGCCTGCGCCTCCATATCTGCGCGATGACGTTCAGCCTCAGCTTCCATTTTTGCGCGAGCACTCTCTTCTGCTTGAGCAGCACGGCGGCGAGCCTCAAGCTCTAAATCCGCAATTCGTTCCTTGCTTTCTTTTACCTCTTGCTCTCTTCCTCTAAGAATATCCAGTTCTGTCTTGAGCTCTCTGTTTTCCGACTCAAAGCTATCATAAAGCTCTTTTACTCTGGCAAGCTCAGCCTTTGTTTGCTCAAGAAGCTCTGCTATTTCCTCATAATCTACAACTTTTTTAATGAGTTCATTTCGCTCAGTGGTGAGCTCGGACACCTTGTTTTTAAGCTCAATATTTTCTGTTGCAGAAAGCTTCAATTCGTCGCGTATTTTATTAACTTCAGCCGTATGTTCCTCACTTAAGGATGCTATATAACTTGCTACATCATCGCGATTAAAACCGCCAAAAGCTGATTTTTTAAACATTTTCTTTGATGTGTTACCCATTCTGATAACCCCCATTACCCACATTATAGATTTAGTATAACATAGTTTTCTCTGTATTACAATCAAAAAATTGAACAGGTTTTTGTAATGTAGGTTTCTTTATACATAGAGCGTAATTTTTTATAAACGCCCTTTGCCGCATCCTGATCATTAAAAATGCCGAATGTTGTGCTTCCGCTGCCACTCATCATTGCGCCAAGTGCCCCGTGTGAAATTAAAATATCTTCAATTTTTTTAATTTCGTGTTTTTCAGAAGCAACAATTTCCTCAAGTACATTATACATATTCTCTGCAACGGATGCTATATCCTTATCCTCAATTGCAGAAATCACGCGCTCGGTATCCGGATGTTTTTTTATTTTATCAATATTCAGTGATCCAAAAACCTTTGCTGTTGACATACCGTACCCCGGCTTACACAGAACAACAATGCACTCAGGCATAGAATTAATCGGTGTTAAAATCTCCCCGACGCCTTCAGCAAGCATTGTACCGCCACATATGCAAAATGGAACATCAGCGCCAACTTTAACGCCGATTTTGCAAAGCTCATTCAAGCTTAAATTTGTTTCATAAAGTCTGTTTAATGCACGAAGCACTGCTGCACCGTCAGATGAACCACCTGCCAGCCCTGCAGCAACAGGAATAAACTTCTCTATAGCGATATGCACACCGTCACAAGTAACTCCAGTGGCATCAAAAAATGCGCGAGCAGCTTTAACCGCAATATTTCTGTCGTCCTCCGGCAAATAACCTAAATTGGTTATCGTTTTTATTCCCTCGCCACAGCCGCGGCGCACAGCGATATTATCGCGCAGTGACACGGTTTGCATAATCATTTTCAAATCGTGATAGCCATCAGGACGCTTTGCAACCACATCAAGAGTTAAATTGATTTTAGCGTAGGCGCTTTCAAAACAATGCTTCATTTTTTAACATTCCTTTTAAACACATCCAAGTTTTTTCAAAAATGCTTCAATTCTCGCAAGTGCCTCCGTTAAATCGCGCATAGACGATGCATAGCAGCAGCGCACAAACCCCTCGCCACACTCGCCAAATGCATTACCCGGAATAACCGCAACTCCGTGTTCTTTAAGTAACCTCTCGCAGAACTCCTCTGATGAAAGCCCTGTAATTTCAATTGACGGGAATACATAAAAAGCTCCCTTAGGCTCAAAGCAAGTGAGCCCCAGGCTGTTTAACCTGTCACAAATTACTCTGCGGCGACGGTTATATTCCTCGCGCATCTCCGCGATGTCATCATCGCCGTTGTTTATCGCTTCAACCGCCGCATACTGTGCGGTAGTCGGTGCTGACATAATTGCATACTGATGAATAAGCGTCATCGGGGCGATAAGCTCCTTCGGTCCACAAGCATAGCCTAAACGCCAACCTGTCATCGCATAGGATTTTGAAAATCCGTTAACTACAATCGTTCTCTCGCGCATACCCTGAATACTTGCAGGAGACACATGCTCGCCGTCATAAGTAAGCTCGGAATAAATTTCATCAGATATAACGACAAGGTCGTTTTCAATAACCACTTTTGCGATGGCTGAGAGCTCATCGCGAGTCATAATTGCACCGGTCGGATTACAAGGATACGGTAAAATGAGCACCTTGCTCTTACTTGTAATTTTACCGCGTAAATCCTCATCCGTCAACTTAAAATTATTTTCCTTATATGTTGGAACAGGAACCGGAGTTGCACCTGCAAGCGCCGTCATCGGGCCATAGCATACAAAGCTCGGCTCAGGAATAAGAACCTCATCCCCGTTTTCCACAAGTGCACGAAGTGCCGCATCAATCGCCTCACTGCCACCTACGGTAACTAAAATCTCGCCGTTCGCTACATAATCCAATTTAAATCTTCTGTTTAAATATTTGCTTATTGCGCCTCTAAGCTCCATAGTTCCGGCATTTGGAGTGTAGTGTGTATAGCCTTTTTCAAGCGAATATATACCTGCATCACGTATGTGCCACGGGGTTACGAAATCCGGTTCACCGATACCGAGTGAAATGACATCCTCACGACCCGAAAGCAAATCGAAAAACTTTCTTATACCCGATGGTTTAATATCTTTAAGTCTTGATGATAAAATCTTATCGTAGTTCATATTGTCCCTCCAAATTACAGTAACATAAGGCGTTCCTGATCATCATTTGCTTCCTCAAACATAACACCCTGCTCCTTGAATTTCTGAAGCACGAAATGTGTTGCGGTTTCTGTTACCTCTTTAAGCGGTGCGAGCTTCTGCGCAACGAACATTGCAACCTCTTTGAGTGTTTTTCCCTTAATAATAACGCATAAATCATAACCGCCTGACATTAGGTAAACACTCTCGACCTCATCATATTGGCTAATTCTGCGTGCAACGCGTTCAAAACCCTGACCGTGCTGTGGTGCAATGCGAATTTCTATAAGCGCAGTGAGCATTTCTTTATCCGTGCGTTCCCAGTCGATTATTGTTTTATAACCTAAAATAATTTTCTGCTCTTCATATTCACGTATGGTCTTTTCAACATCGCTTTGCGGAATATCAAGCATACTTGCTATTTCAGCAGCAGAAAGTCTGCTGTCTTTATCAAGCAGTTCAAGAATTTTATTCATATTTCTTCCTCCACATAACCGTGCAAATATTTTGTTATTTTAAGAAATATTTGCGTATTATTTATATACATATTATCATTATACTAAATTATTTTCTCTTTTGCAATTGCGACATTGAATTTTTAGCGGTTTTATGTTATCCTAAAAAACAGAAAGGAGTAAAATATATGAGCACTGCTAAAAAAATCTCTTATATCGCAATATTTACAGCACTTGCACTCGTAATCTCCGTTGCAGAAAATTTTATTCCTATTGCGCTCATTCCACTACCCGGAGTTAAGCTCGGTCTTGCAAATATTGTGACGCTGTTTGTGCTTTGCTTCTTAGGTTTTAAAGACGCGCTTTGTGTGCTCATTCTGAGGTGTATTTTAGCCGGAATGTTCTCAGGTAATATTACTTCATTTTTCTTTTCGATGGTCGGCGGTGTTTGCGCGCTTTGTATTATGTATTTCCTTTTAAAAACTAATAAGCTCTCGCTTGCAGGAGTCAGTATCGCAGGCGCGGCGTTACATGGAATAGGGCAGATTTTTGTTGCCTGCATTATGCTCGGAACAATATCAGCAATATTTTATCTCCCCTTTCTGCTCTTCTGTGCGCTATTCACCGGTGCAATAACCGGCACGGTCTCCCACTTTTTATTTATGCATATCAAAAAAATAAATGTTTAAAATAATCTCCTTATGGCAATACTTTCGCCATAAGGAGGTTTTACATATATGAAAAAAATAATAGTTATCGTATTTTCTGTTTTGCTCACATTTGCAATGATATCAGGTGCATACGCGGACTTCAGGCAAACATCTCTTGCCGAAAAGCTGATTCGCGTGCATATCATAGCAAATTCCGATTCTCCGCTTGATCAGCAGGAAAAATTGCTCGTGCGGGATAAATTGATTGAGGTTGCAGCGCCACTTTTAAGCAATGTAAAAAGTATCACAGAAGCTGAAGAAATAATGTCAAAAAATTTAAATCTTTTTCTTGCAGAAGCTGAAAAAATAAGCAGTTACTCTTGCTCTGCCGAGCTTTGCGATGCAAGGTTTCCAACCAGATATTATGATACTTTTACACTTCCTGCAGGTGAATATAAAGCGCTCAGAATCACTCTCGGAAACGGTGAGGGCAAGAATTGGTGGTGTGTTATGTTCCCACCGCTTTGCACTAGCGTTGCAGATGCGGTTTCCGTGTGCGAGAATGCCAATTTAACAGAAGAAGAGCGTTCACTTATTTTAAACGGTGAAAATGTTTATCGCTATGAATTTAAACTTTTGGAGCTTATAAGCAAATTAAAAGCTGTGCTTGTTTAAAAATTTTAAAATTTGTGACCTTAGAATAGTCTCTTGCATAGGCTGATACTAGGTTAGGAGGAATTACCTGTGCAATACGGATTTTTTCTTGGATCAAATTCAAAAGATGGTTTTCATTCGTTTTACGATAATTTAATTGATTTAAAGAAAGCAAATGCGGTTTACATCATAAAAGGCTCTCCCGGCTGCGGAAAGTCATCATTTATGAAAAAAATAAAGCTGATGCTTGAACATGCTGGTCATACGGTTGAAGATATTTGGTGTTCATCTGACCCGGATTCCCTTGATGGAATTATTATTCCCTCACTTCAAATTGCTTTTGTCGACGGAACTGCACCGCACATAGTTGAACCGAAATATCCATTGGCAGTCGAACACTATATTAATCTTGGCGAGTTCATCAATACTTCTGTCCGCGAAAAAAAGGATGAAATAATAGCACTAACGGATAAATATCGCAAAGACTATGCAGTTGTTTATAATCTTTTAGCAACTGCAGGAGCGATTGAGGGCGAACTTTTAAACATCGCGCTCGGCGGTGTATCTCTCGAGCGAATTGCAAAAAAAGCTAAAGGAATTGTATCGCGCGAAATCACAAAAAAAGGTAGTGGCGGTGTTGTAAAGCGAAGATTTTTATCCTCAATTTCCTCTAAGGGCTATACAACTTTATTCGAGACTGCAACCACGCTTGCGGAGAACATATATGTTTTAGATGATAATTTTGGGCTTGGAATGTTTCTTTTAAATCCTATTGCAGAAGCTGCAAAAACTGCAGGTTTTAATGTATACCTAGCATATTCACCGCTATGTCCCGACCGTCTTGAGCACGTGATTATTCCGGAGCTTAGTCTTGCCTTTATAACTTCAAAAAAATATTCGGCATACACGGGCGAATATAAACGCCGCGTGCGCCTTGATGCAATGATAGATACAGCTCTCTTGCGCGATAAGAAAAAGAAAATCGCATTTTCACGAAAGCTTATGCAGTCAACTCTAACAGAAGCTTATTCTTCTCTTAATGAATTAAAACTCCTGCATGATAATATTGAAGCGCTATACAATCCTTATGTGAATTTCGATGCAATTTACGAATCGGCAATTAAGCTCGCAACAAATATTTGTGAATAAAAAATCACCTGTGGTTTCCCACAGGTGATTTTTATTATTACTTATTGATAAGTGCGTAGATTCGGCTTAAAACTACTGCTACTTCAGCACGAGTTGCTGTAGCCTTAGGATTAATCTTGCCGTTTGAACCTGCGATG
>JAZNOR010000089.1:0-15825 GCA_045589235.1 Eubacteriales bacterium
GCATAGCCATCGGGTCACGACGAACAACACCAACTGCACCTGATGCAGCAGCAGTTGTCTCTGAAGCCATAGCTGAACCTACGAATACACCGTGGTTCCAGTCAAATGACTGATATACGAGCGGAGCAGTCTTAGCACGACGGCCACCGAAGATGATAGCGGAAATTTCCACGCCGTTCGGATCCTCAAAGTGATCTGAAATGCACGGGCACTGGCTAGCCGGAGCAGTGAATCGGCTGTTCGGATGAGCACCCTTGCCTTCGCCGTCCCACTCAACACCTGTCCAAGTGAGAGCATTCTTCGGCGGGTTCTTATCTAAGCCTTCCCACCCAACTGTGTTATCCTCTAAGTTGTGTACAACGTTTGTGAAGATAGTGTTCTTCTGGCAGGTGAGGAGAGCGTTCGGGTTAGACTTCATATTGGTACCCGGAGCAACGCCGAAGAAGCCTGCTTCAGGGTTGATAGCGCGGAGCTCGCCGTTTTCGCCAACACGCATCCAAGCGATATCGTCACCAACACACCAAATCTTGTAGCCCTTACTCTTGTAGCCTTCCGGCGGGATGAGCATAGCGAGGTTTGTCTTACCGCAAGCTGACGGGAATGCAGCTGCAACATACTTGGTCTCGCCGTTCGGCTTCTCAAGACCGAGGATGAGCATGTGCTCAGCCATCCAGCCTTCGTTCTTACCCTGGTAAGATGCGATACGAAGAGCGAAGCACTTCTTACCGAGGAGAACGTTACCGCCGTAACCTGAGTTGATACTCCAGATTGTGTTATCCTGCGGGAACTGAACAATGTAACGCTTCTCTTCGTCGAGATCAGCCTTAGCGTGTAAGCCGTGAACGAAGTCGGTGCTATCGCCGAGAGCGTCGAGAACGTTCTGACCAACGCGAGTCATAATTGCCATATTGAGAACAACGTAGATAGAATCGGTAAGCTCGATACCAACCTTTGAGAACGGGCTACCAACAGGACCCATGCTGAACGGGATGACATACATTGTTCTGCCCTTCATGCAGCCATCATAGAGCTTGCCGAGCATCTCATATGCTTCCTTCGGATCCATCCAGTTGTTTGTCGGACCAGCTTCTTCCTTAGTCGGAGCGCAGATGAAGGTTCTGCCCTCAACACGAGCGACGTCGTTGACTGCTGTTCTGTGCAAGTAGCAGCCCGGAAGCTTCTCCTGGTTTAATTTAATCATTTCACCGGTTGCTACTGCTTCAGCACGAAGTGCCTCAAGCTGTGCCTCACTGCCGTCGATCCAAACAACGGTATCCGGTGTAGTAAGCTGAATCATTTCTTCAACCCAGCTGTTTACTGCCTGGTTCTTTGTTAAACTCATTTTAAATTTGCTCCTTTCGTTGCACTTTTATACTTTATATTATATTAAATGTTGGTAAATTTTGCAATAGCAAAATGACGAAAATTCATAAATTGTTAAACTCTTATCAAAATTACTTGGATTTCAGCTCTTTGTGTAGTAAATTCGCCATATCTGCGAATTGTGAAATCGACAAAGTTTCACCGCGTACAGATGGAGAAATTCCTGCATGTTCCATAATTTCAGAAAGTTCGGCTTTTGTAAAATCATTTCCAAATGCAGAGAAAAGGCCATTTATTAACTGTTTTCGTCTTTGCGCAAATGATGCGCGAACAACGCGGAAGAATAGCTTTTCGTCATATAATTCTACAGGTGGAGCCTTTCTGACTTTCAAATAGACGACTGCACTGTCAACCTTCGGCTGCGGAATAAAACAGCCGCGCGGCACGTCAAATAGAATTTCAGGCTCGGAGTAATAATTAACAAAAACTGTGAATGCGCCGTAATCCGCACTTCCGGGTGAGGCACATAAACGATGTGCGACTTCTTTCTGCATCATAACGGTTATTGAATCAAAAAGATGACTTTCTAAAAGATGCGATAAAATTGGCGTTGTGATGTAGTAGGGAAGATTTGCGCAAACACTTTTCTTAAGCCCTGCAAAGTGCTCTGAAACCAATTCTTCAAGGTTAAGCTTTAGTATGTCCTCAAAAATAACTGTTGTGTTATCACGATCACCTAACGTTTCTTCAAGTACCGGAACTAAAGCGCGATCAATTTCTACTGCTACAACTTTTTTTGCAGCAAAAGATAATTCACGCGTAAGACAACCGATACCGGGCCCAATTTCTAAAGCACCGACAGTTTCATCAATTCCCGACTGCGCAACGATTTCCTGCGGAACCCAGGCAGCAGTTAAAAAGTTCTGCCCGAGTGATTTTGAAAAGTGAAAGCCATGCCTTTCTAATATTTCCCTAATAGTTCCTATGTTATTCAAATTCATAAAAACAACTCCAAAAAAATAACCTGCAAAGGTTTCTCCTTTGCAGGTTAATGCGTGGTGACCCGTAGGAGAATCGAACTCCTGTTACCGCCGTGAAAGGGCGGTGTCTTAACCGCTTGACCAACGGGCCAAATTTACGGAAGCGCTTTTGCGCTTCCAATTAAATGGTAGCGGCAATTGGATTTGAACCCATGACCGCTCGGGTATGAACCGAGTGCTCTAGCCAGCTGAGCTATGCCGCCATATCGCCATAAAGCAAGAGTTATTCTACTATAAATTTGAGCTTTTGTCAACAGTTTTTTGAAAAAAACTTGAAAATGTTTAAGAAAACGAAAAAATGGCGAAACTAAAAATAAAAATGAGAGCTGATTTATTATGCGCAAAACTTTAATTCTAATACTTATTATGTCTTTTTTTATGCAATTTAGTTGTGCAAACAATGAAGATTTTTATCTGAACATAAAAATTCCGCCGGAAAAGCTTGTTCCGAACACATTAAATGCTGTTTTATACGAAAATGAAAGCAAAGTTTTCAGCGTTGACCTTACTCCCAAATTTGCAGATGACAGTAAAATATTTTGGGAATGTGTTCCGCCTTATGCAAAGTTGACTTATGCGGGGAAAAGTTGCACTTTAACAGCAAAGCAAAGAGGAGATGTGGTGTTGATTGCACGTTATGAAAACGGCGCATCTTGCGAGATTAAAATCAAAATTCTTCCGCAGAAAACCGAGATTTCAATTGAGGGAGAGCGCGATACGATTAAAATAGGTGAGCAGGCGATATTCACGGCGCACACAGAACCGGAAAGCTCGGTTAAATGGCATGTGGAGTGCGGCGATATAGCGCGTGCATCATATGGTGGCAGTAAATGCAAAATTTCCGCTAAATCTGCGGGGCAGGTGAAGATAGCAGCGATTGCGGAAAATGGGGAAAAAGCAATGAAAACGCTTATTATAGCTCCGCCTGATGAAATGAATATTGCACTGTTCGGAACGGTTTTGGCAATCGGCGCAATTTCAATTCTTGCAATTGCTTTGATTTTATATTTAAAAATGAGGTCAGAAGATGAAAAGTAAATTTAAATGCATTGTAACCGGAGTTTGTGCGGGATTACCGAATGGATTTTTCGGTGCAGGCGGCGGGATGATTTTAGTTCCGTTTTTTTGCAAGTGGATAAAAATACCAGAGCGTGAGGCGTTTGCAACCTCGGTTTCGGTGATTCTTCCGATGTCGGTTGTGTCTGCGATTGTTTATCTTATGCGAGCAGATTTTGAGTTTGGGCAGTCTGTTCCCTTTCTCGTCGGTGGTCTTGTAGGCGGAATTTTATCAGGTCTTGTATTTAAAAAAGTCCCAACCGGACTGCTTCGAAAAGCACTTGGACTTTTTATAATTTACGGTGGAGTGAGGAGTTTATTCTTTTGAAGTTTATTGCAGCAATATTATGCGGAATACTATCGGGCTTTGGAATCGGCGGAGGCACGCTTCTTATAATTACAATGACGAGTTTTCTCGGAATATCGCAAACGGCGGCGCAGGGGATAAATCTTCTCTATTTCATTCCAACAGCAGGGGCGTCGCTTTTTGGGCATATTAAGAATAAAATGATAAACTTTGAAGTGTTTTTATGGACTGCAATTCCCGGCACGGTTGCAACGCTTGTAAGTGCACTTGTATTCGGCAAACTGGATAAAGGAATATCAAAGAAAATTTTTGGCGGGTTTCTTTTGATAATAGGAGTAAGTGAGCTTTTTCGAAAAAGTAAAAAATAACTTGTTAACAAAGAGTGGATGTGATAATATTAAAATGGTGATTATATATGAAAAGATTTATTGCAATTTTACTGATTTTTCTTTTGTGTTCATGCAGTGCAAAGCCTGTTCAAGAATCATACTTTGCAATGGATACGCTTATGTTAGCGACGATATATGGAAAAGCAGATGTTGAAGAGATTATAATGGAATATGATGATATTTTTTCGCCCACAAAGCAGACAAGCACACTCTCAAAATACAACAGGGGCGAGTGGGTACATAATGAAATTTTTGATGATGTTTTGTTCCGTGCAGGGCAGTTATCGCAGAAAACGGATGGAGCATTTTCACCAAATCTCGGGCATTTGATTGATTTGTGGAATCGAGAATATGTTCCGAGTGAAGCAGAAATAAATGAAGCACTTTCAAAACAAAAGAAAATAAATTTAAGCGCGATAGTTAAAGGCGCACTTTCAGATGCAATTTTAAAGGAGCTTTGTGACAAAGGAGTCGAGCGTGCAATTTTATCTCTCGGCGGCAATGTAATAGCGCACGGCACGAGGAGTGACGGAAGTGATTGGATTGTTGGTATCCGTGATCCCGATGGTGCTGAAAATGAATACATTGCAACAATCGGAGTACAAGATAAATTTGTTGTATCATCGGGAGATTATGAACGCTATTTTGAAGAGGAAGGCGTGCGCTATCACCATATATTAGACCCGAAAACAGGATATCCCGCAAAGAGTGATTTACGCTCTGTTACCATAATTTCAAATGACGGCGCCCTTGCGGATGCTTATTCAACCGCGCTTTTTGTTATGGGAAGTGAAAAGGCGCTTGATTTTTGGGAGAAAGAGCGCGATTTTGAAATGATTCTGGTAACTGATAGTAAAATTATAGTCACAGAAGGAATAGATAATTTTAACGTAACCGATGAGGGGTATGAGTATGAAGTGGCGCGCAGGTGATTTTTTTGTTATAGCTATTGTGTTGGTTTGCGCTTTGGCAATATGGGCATACCCTATGTTTTCTGAGCACGGCGGAAAAGCGCAGATAAAGCAGGGGGAGGAAATAAAAACAGTTTCGCTTAACAAAGCTGAAACGCTAGAGCTTGACGGCGCTACTGTGCGGGTTTTTGAGGGTAAAATAGCAATCACAGAATCAAGCTGTCCCGACAAGGTTTGCGTAAAAACAGGTGAAATTTCAAAAAAAGGCGAGTCGATTGTGTGCGTACCCAATGGAATTATTATAACAATCGAGGGAACGCGCGCAGTCGATGCGGTTGCAAATTAAAAAAAGAGGTCATCTGACCTCTTTTTTTATTTACATTCATCTATTGTATCGTAAAACCGTACGGTTGCCATATCAATATACGGTCGCACGAAAAGCACACCCGGAAAGCTGAAGGCGAAAAGGTACCATAAAATGAAGCTTAGTCTGAATATCAAAAATTCACGCTTAACGCCGCGTGACTTTTTGCGTGCTATACTAAGTGCTTTAAACGGAGAGTATTCTGAATGTTCAGCAAGAACAATCGGCGCAATTGCATATGGAACGCAAACAATAAAAAATACAATTACAGCAACGATTGAAAGTATGTCTCCACTGAGCTTTGCAAGCGGGCCGAGCATTGGAGCGTATGCGGTGAGTGCAGATGGGACTATAAACAAAATTACTGCCCAAAAAATCTGCAAAACAGCAACACTTACAGTCAGTATACATGCATTGAATACTTCTCTAAGACTTAAAAACGGTGTAAAAATAGTGCGAAGTTTTAGCTTTTCTCCACGGCTGATGAGCAAAAAATATCGCCATATGCCAATACTGATTGGAGCGGTAAGCAGGAGATATAAAAGCATGGATATTGCAATGAGCAATATAACCTCGCGAGTAAATCCATTGGGTAAAATCTGTGCAAAGAGAGCTTTCAAAGTTGTGTTTTTAGATATTGCACCAGGAATCTGAAAAGGAAGAAAGCAAAGCGCAATCGTTCCCAGACAGAATAAAACAAGAAATGCAGTAACACATTTCAAATACCGCCCTACGAGCGATTTTTTTGCATGATTTTTAACTTCATAGCGGTGCTGTGACCAAGTTTTCATTCAAATTA
The DNA here is from genome assembly GCA_045589235.1 of Eubacteriales bacterium. Taxonomy (GTDB): domain Bacteria; phylum Bacillota; class Clostridia; order Oscillospirales; family JAAYXM01; genus RGIG7332. Next base: position 6,190 of record JAZNOR010000089.1, read on the forward strand.
CTCCTAAATTGTGGAATTATCACTGCTGTCTGCTTCCGAATCGTTGTCTGCAGCTTCGCTGTTTTCATTATCGCTGTCTGACTCGGTAGCGGGAGATTCTTCAGTAGGAAGCTCTGTTTCAGTTGAAGGCTGAGGTTCAACCGGAGTTTCGGACTCTGGCGGAGCTTCAGGAACCGGCGGAGTTACGACCTCAGCAGGGGGTTCGGAAACCGGAGGCGTCGTCGGTGTGGAGGGTTGTGCTGCAGGCGGTTGTTCCTGCGGCGGAGGGGTTACGGTAGGTGCGGTTGCCGGACCTACGTGTATAATCTCAGTCATCGGAACATATTTGGTTCTGTTCTCATATGTTTTGCTGATGAGCTTGCCATTTTTGTCGTAAACGTGGCGATAAACGTCCATCGTCATACCCTGCTGACCTGCCTGATGAACAATGCGCTCACCCGGCTTTAAGTTGTTGTTTACAACAGTTTTGGTAGTATATGGTGTTGTACTTAGAGTATTACTTGTAATTTTAACGGTTTTTTCCTCGGTTTTTGTACCTTTAATGGTAACTGTAATATAATTGTTTTTGGCATGTGCCAAAATTTTAATCGGATATGGGGATGAGTTCTCGAACTGGAAATCAATTGAGCCGTAAACAACGGTTGCATCCTGACCTTTTGGAGCATAGTCAACGTAGAAGGAGTGGTTTCTGCGACTTACAGTCTTCATATCTGCATACATTGAAGCCAAATAAATTGTGCTTGATACCTGACAGATGCCGCCACCGAGTCCGTCGACAACTTCACCGCCGGAAAAGACACCGGCAAGCTTAAAACCACGTGCAGCAGTACGTTGACCAACAACCTTATTGAATGAGAACACTTCACCCGGATTTAAAATTGTTCCGTTAACAAGGTTTGCGGCAAGGCGCACATTTGCACAACGATTTATTTTCTTGGGACTGTAGTAGGTTGTTTTAGTTGACAATGTGTCCTGGAATAATGTGGACTGCACCATATAAGTTGTAACCTTTGGCTGAGTTACGGTAAGCGGAATAACAACCTCTTTATCGGGCGATGCGTCGTGCAAGCGTTTTGCGGCATCCAAGTCGAAGTCGATACCGACAACGTGTGGTGTTACAATGTTCTTGCCATCAACAACTTCAAGCTTTGCATCATATGCTGTTGTATGAACCTCTTCATAGAGCTTATCCATATCGTGATGTGCAGCTTCTGCAAGCTGTAACTCAATTGTTATGTCGCTGTAATCCTCAGATGAAAACTTGTCATTGAGTGTTCGTGCAAACTCTTCTTCATTGAGAAGATAGCCGTCAGAGGGAGGTGTGAGCGTCATTTCATCATCGTCTATCACGTAAGATGCATCAATCGGCTGAATATTTGCCACAGCAAATTCGCTTGTAATTAAGCCTAAAAGCTCAGAGTCAAAAACAACCGGCAATTCAATTTCATTTCTGGAAAAAGCAGCTTTTATAAACTTAAACGGCTTTGTTATAAAATTGCCACCCGAGGATTTGACAAAAGCAAGCTCGGCAGCTTTTTTTGCATCAATTGCAACGGCGAGGTCAGAGGCGTAAACGGTTTTGGTAATATCTGCAACGGTAACTGAAAAAGAAGCATCTTTAAATCTGCTTTCATTTTCTGTGTTTAAAAGCGATATTACCTGCTCTTCGCTTTTTCCCGAAACATTGATGTCTGCAATATATGTATTCGGATATGTGTTTTTGTAACAGCTTACAAAAACAGCAAAGGCTAAAAACAGAGCAATAACAAGTGCTACTGCTGCGCCTATTATAAAAAGTGTTTGTTTTTTCATTTTAAACATAATACACAACCCCAATATACAAAACTACTATATATAGTATAGTGCTATTTATGCTAAAAAGCAAATTACAGTTTTGTTACTAATTTAAGTAATACGGTAAAATTTTAAAAATATGTGTGACAAATTGAAAAAAAGATGTTATACTATAAAATAATATGATGTCTTAAAAGGAGACAAATAGTTATGGAAAAGAAAAAGTTTTATATTACAACACCAATTTATTACCCGTCAGATAAGCTTCATATCGGTCACGCTTACTGCACGGTATCTACCGATATGATGGCACGCTACAAGAGAATGCGCGGCTTTGACGTTATGTTTTTAACAGGAACAGATGAGCACGGTCAGAAGATTGCGCGTATTGCAGAAGAGCGTGGCGTTACTCCGCAGGAATATGTAGATAAGATTGTTGCGGGCGTTAAGGATTTATGGAAGCTTCTTAACATCTCAAACGACCGCTTTATTCGCACAACCGACGAGCAGCACAAAAAAGCTGTGCAGAAAATATTCCAGAAGCTCTATGACAAGGGCGATATCTATAAGAGCGAATACGAGGGCTGGTATTGCACTCCGTGCGAATCTTTCTGGAACGAGCGTCAGTTGGTTGACGGCAAGTGTCCGGACTGTGGACGACCGGTTGAATTATCTCATGAGGAAAGCTATTTCTTTAAGCTCTCAAAGTATCAGGATCGCTTGGTTGAATACTTAGAACAGAACCCTGAGTTCTGCCAGCCGAAGAGCAGACTTAATGAAATGATGAACAACTTCATTAAGCCGGGTCTTGAAGACCTTTGTATTTCAAGAACCTCTTTTGATTGGGGCGTTAAGGTTCCGATAAATGAAAAGCATGTTGTTTACGTGTGGCTTGATGCGCTCAGCAACTACATCACCGCAATGGGCTATGGTTCAGATGATGAAGAACTCTTTAACAAATACTGGCCCGCAGACCTGCATATGGTTGGTAAAGAAATCGTCCGCTTCCACACCATTATATGGCCGATTATGCTTATGGCACTTGATATTCCGCTTCCGAAAAAGGTGTTTGGTCACGGCTGGCTACTCCTTGAGGGCGGTAAGATGAGCAAGTCTAAGGGCAATGTTGTTGACCCGGTTGTGCTTTGTGAGAAGTATGGCGTTGATGCAATTCGTTACTTCCTCCTTCGCGAGGTTCCGTTCGGAGCAGACGGCGTGTTCTCAAATGAAGCACTCTTTAACAGAATTAACTCTGACCTTGCAAATGATCTCGGCAACTTGCTTTCACGTACCGTTGCAATGACCGAAAAGTATTTTGAAGGCAAGGTTCCTGCTACCCGTGAGGCAGAGGCAATTGACGATGAGCTTAAAAATCTTGCAAAAGAGGTTATTGCAAAATACGAAGAGAATATGGAAAATCTTCTCTTCCCGAATGCGCTCACCGAGGCGTGGAGACTTATTTCACGCGCTAATAAATACATTGACGAAACAATGCCGTGGACGCTTATTAAAGATGAAGGCAAGCATGCGCGTCTTGCAGAGGTGCTTTATAATTTAAGTGAAGCACTCAGAATTTCTGCGATTTTAATCACTCCTGCTATGCCGGATACCGCTGAGCGCATGTTTGAACAGCTCGGAATTACAGATCCTGCACTCAAGACGTGGGATGCACTTGTCTGGGGTGCTAATAAAGATTATTCCGTCAAGAAGGGCGATGCGCTCTTCCCGAGAATTGATGTCAATGCAGAGCTTGAAAAGCTTGCGGCTGAAGCTGAAGCAAAGGCAGCAGAGGCAGCAAAGGAAGAGCCTGCAATTGACGTCGCTCCTATTTCAGATGAAATCGCATTTGACGACTTTATGAAGGTTGACCTTCGCGTTGCAAAAGTACTCACTTGTGAGCCAGTTCCGAAGTCTAAGAAGCTTCTCAAGATGGAAGTGGACATCGGCTGTGAAAAGCGCCAGGTAGTATCGGGAATTGCAAAGTGGTATAAGCCCGAGGATATGATTGGCAAGAGCGTTGTATTTGTTGCAAACTTAGCTCCGGCAAAGCTTTGCGGAGTTGAAAGTCAGGGCATGATACTCGCTGCCGATGATGGCGACGATGCAAAGGTGTTATTTGTAGACGGTTTAGCTCCGGGTTCAACAATAAGATAAAATTAAAAGCTCTCGTAAATTACGAGAGCTTTTTTATGTCTTTAACGGTGAGTGTGTCTTCAGCTACAGAGAATTTAATTTCATAATCGTCAAAGCGCATACCATAGATTCTGTCGGGATCATTCTGATATGCAGGGCGCGGATCAAGTCTTAACATATCAACAACGCTTTCGCGCAAATTTTCAGGAATAGTTGTGAGCAAAGAATTTTCAATCTCAACATTTAGTTGATATCCCGAGTATGAAGATGTAAAACCTTCCGTTGCATCAGGGTGACAGTCAGTATATGACAGATACGGCTTTATATCGTAAATTGGTGTACCGTCGAGTAAATCAGCACCCGACACATTGAGTACTGTTCCAAATTCTTTTGTGTGTTCAATACCAACGAGCTTAACCGAAGAAAGGCCGATTGGGTTTGGTCTGAATGGAGAGCGCGTTGCAAAAACGCCGACACGTTCGTTGCCACCGAGGCGCGGAGGACGCACGGTTGGCGACCAATTTTCACGTATTGCCTTTGAAAATTGCCAGATGAGCCACAGGTGCGAAAAGCCTTCGATTCCGCGAAGTGCATCGTCATTTCGGTATTCTTCTTCAAAAATAATCTGCGAAACAATCGCCTCTGCCATACCGCTTTGGCGCGGAATACCGAATTTTTCGCAAAAGGGTGATTTTATTTTTGCAATAATTTTCATACTATGCAAGCTCTTCATAAGAAACTCTTCCGTTCTGGAGTGCGTTGTTCTTCATTGAATCGTAAAGTGCGGCTGCTGCAGTCTGATAATACGGAAGGGTATAAATTGAAAGTAAACCAAATGTTAATACAGTTAATAAAAACCAGCCGGAAAAGCTTAAATCAAAAACGAATAGTTCCCATTTAACATCTTGTGTCATACGCCTTGAAATTTTGAGAGCATCGCGTGCCGATACATTCGGGCACTCAGCAAGAATATACGGAGTGAAACGGTAAGAATATGCCTTTACAATGCCGGGAACTATAAAAAGTAATGACCATAATAAGCTAAAAAGCGTCATCCATGCCATACCGCCGAGCTTTTTCATATAGTTGTTAAAGCCTATTGTAAATGGTTCAAGAGCATTTATTTTTTCACTTCGCGAAACTAAAAGTGCGGTACCGTTAAGAGCAACTATATTGACCGGAGAAACTAATATACAAATAACGAATAAAACAACTAGTAAAGTTAAACACATAATAATTATCATTGCATATTTGTTGAAAAGAGCGCCTGAGAAGCCTGATACAAAACCCAATGGGAAGGCGATAAACGAATACAACAAATCAATAGCAAAAGATACAGCGAATATGGTTAGCAGAATAGCAAGCAAAAAAGTACCGTATTGTTCGTACATTCTGCTCTTTGCAAATTCTTTGATTTGTTTACGGAAAGACATAAAATCACTCCTTAGAATATTATATTTTTATAGTAACATAAAAATATTGTGTGCGCAACAATAAAAATAAGGAATAATTTCCAAAAAACTATTGAAAAAATCTTAATTTTAGCATAAAATAGAAGTAACTGTGAAAGCGAGGTGCGAGTGTGATAAATATAGTTTTGGTCGAGCCGGAAATTCCGGCGAATACCGGTAACATTGCGCGCACCTGTGCCGCAACTAAAACCAAGCTTCATCTTATTAAACCTCTCGGTTTTTCAATTGATGACAAGCATTTGAAAAGAGCAGGGCTTGATTACTGGCATCTTCTGGATGTTAAAGTATATGAGAATTTAGATGAGTTTTTTGAGAAAAATGCAGGCGGGCGCTTTCATTATCTGACGACAAAGGCTCCGCGCACATATCTCGAATGTGAATTTAACGAGAATGATTTCTTCCTTTTTGGCAAAGAAACAAAAGGGCTTCCGGAAACGCTTTTGTATGCAAATCCGGAGAGGTGTCTTCGCATCCCTATGCGTGAAGAGGCGAGAAGTTTAAATCTTTCCAACGCGGTGGCAATTGTTGCCTATGAAGCACTGAGACAGCTTGATTTCGACGGTCTTGTCGGTACCGGAAAAATGGCTGAAATTTAGATAACAAGGAGATTGATATGAGTAAAATACGTTTAATGATTGACTCGGCTTGTGATTTAACGCATGAGCTTTGTGAAAAAAATGATATTAAAGTTCTTCCGGTTACCATTATGTATAACGGTAGTGAACATAAAGAATATGAAGAAATTGATATAAAAGAATATTGGGACGTACTCGAAACAAGTGAGACTGCTCCTTCAACCGCGCAGATTTCTCCGGCTCAGTATATCGAAGCATTTGAAGAGGCAAAAGCTGAAGGCTATACCGATGTTATTTGCCTTGTGGTAAATGCAGCGGGAAGCGGAACATACAATTCCGGCATTATGGCGCGCGATATGTTTTATGCAGACCATGGCGAGGATATGAAAATTCATATGATAGATTCGCAGAATTATTCTTATGCTTATGGCTCGGCAATGCTTCTTGCACGTCGTGCAATAGATAACGGAGCTGAGGTTTCTGAGGTAATTGATATTATTAAAGACCACTGCTCACGTGTTGAGGCGGCGGCTTGTGTTTTCACTCTCAAGTATCTTAAAAAGAGTGGGCGAGTAAGCGGTGCGGCAGCGATTGCAGGTGAATTTTTAGGCATTAAGCCGATTATTCATTTATGCTCCTGCGGTGTCGATACTGTAGGCAAGGTGCGTGGCGAGAAGCCGGCGGTAAACGGTCTTCTTGATTTTGTTGACAGTCGTATGGATAAAGAGCAAAATCAAGACGATGTTGCTTGCGTACTTTATGCAAATACCTCTGAAGAATACATTCAAATGGTCGAAGACTTTTTATATGAAAAAGGAGCAAGCAAGGTGGCGAGAATCCCACTTGGCGCATCAATTTTAACAAATACAGGTCCTAATATTGTCGGAATAGTATATTACGGCAAAAAAAGGGCATAAAAATGCTATAAAATAGTCAAAAAAACACATTGTTTAGTTTTATAATTTAATTTATAATATAAAATATAAAAATATAGGAGTGAAAATAATGACTTACAACAAGAAAAGTATTGAAGACATTTCAGTTTCCGGCAAGAAAGTTTTAGTTCGTTGTGACTTTAACGTTCCGCAGGACGACAACGGCAATATCACATCAGATAAGCGTATCGTTGCGTCTTTACCGACTATCGAGTATTTGCTCAAGAATAACGCTGCAGTTATTTTATGCTCACACCTTGGCCGTCCGAAGGGCGAATTCAATATGAAATTCTCTCTCGCGCCTGTTGCTGCTCGCCTTGCTGAACTTCTCGGCGTTAAGGTAGAGATGGCAAAGGATGTTGTCGGAGAGGATGCTAAGGCTAAAGCTCAAGCTTTAAAACCGGGTGAGGTTTTACTTTTAGAGAATGTTCGCTTCCACAAGGAAGAGGAGAAGAACGATGCAGGTTATGCTAAGGAATTAGCTTCAATGGCAGAGCTTTACGTTAACGATGCATTCGGCACTTCACATCGTGCGCATGCTTCAACTGCAGGTGTTGCTGATTATTTACCGGCAGTTTGCGGTTACCTTATCAAGAAGGAAATCGGCATTATGGGCGAAGCTCTTGAGAGCCCGAAGCGCCCGTTTGTTGCAATCCTTGGTGGTTCTAAGGTTTCAGATAAAATCGGCGTTATCAACAACCTCCTCGAGAAGGTTGATACATTAATTATCGGTGGCGGTATGGCTTACACCTTTGCTAAGGCTCAGGGCGGCAAGATCGGTAATTCTCTTTGCGAGGATGACAAGCTCGATTATGCACTTGAGATGATTAAAAAAGCTGAGGCTAAGGGTGTTAACCTCTTAATCCCGACTGATACAGTTATCGCTGACAAGTTTGCTGCAGATGCTGCAAGTGATGTTGTTGCAACAAACGATATTCCGGACGGTTGGATGGGTCTTGATATCGGTCCGAAGACAGTTGAAACATTTGCAAATGCAGTTAAGAATGCAGGCACAGTTATTTGGAACGGTCCGATGGGCGTGTTTGAGTTTGAGCGTTTTGCTGAAGGCACAAAGGCTGTTGCAGCTGCAATCGCAGAGAGTGGCTCAATCAGCATTATCGGTGGTGGCGACAGTGCTTCTGCTGTTAAGAAGCTCGGCTTTGACAAGAAGATGACACACATTTCAACAGGTGGCGGCGCATCACTCGAATTCCTTGAAGGTCTCGAACTTCCGGGTATTGCATGCCTCGAGAGCAAGTAAGTTTATAAATCGTTTTTCATAATTTTAAGGAGCACAAAATGAACAGAAAATATCGCAAAACAATTATTGCAGGCAACTGGAAGATGAACAAAACCCCTGCAGAAACAAAGGCACTTATCAGTGAATTAAAATCAAAAGTCGGAAAGCAGAAATGGTGTGACGTAGTCCTCTGCGTTCCGTTTGTAGATATTCCGGCAGCAGTACGCGCAGCGCGCGACGCAAAGATTGCAATCGCAGCTCAGAATATGCACTTTGAAAAATCCGGTGCATTTACCGGTGAAGTTTCAGCGGATATGTTAAAGGAGCTCGGCGTTAAGTATGTTGTTATCGGACACAGCGAGCGCCGCGAGTATTTTGCAGAAACAGATAAGACAGTTAATTTGAAAATCAAGGCAGCACTTGAAAATGGTATCCGTCCGATCGTTTGTGTTGGCGAAAGCTTAGAGCAGCGTGAGGCTGATGTTACTGCAGAGCACATTACAATGCAGGTTAAGCTCGCACTTGACGGTATCGAGGCAGACCAGCTTCGTAAAATCGTATTTGCATATGAGCCGATTTGGGCTATCGGCACAGGCAAGACTGCAACGGCTGAGCAAGCAAGTGAGGTTTGCGGTCTTATCCGTGCAGTAATCCGTGCAAAATACGGTGCACGCGTTGCTCGCTCTGTTACAATTCAGTACGGCGGCTCGATGAACCCGAAAAATGCAGAAGAATTACTCGCTCAGCTCGATATCGACGGAGGACTCATTGGCGGTGCTTCATTAAAGGCTCACGATTTTGCGGCTATCATTGCTGCAGCAAATCAATAAAAACGGAGAGATAATATGAAAACTCCTATTACTTTAATTATTATGGACGGGTTTGGTATTGCTCCTGTCTCTGAAGGTAATGCAATCCGTGCAGCAGCTACACCGAATATCGATAAAATAATAAAAGAAAATGCCAATTGCCGTCTCTCGGCTTCCGGCTTAGATGTTGGTCTGCCGGATGGTCAGATGGGTAACAGCGAGGTTGGCCATACAAATATAGGTGCCGGTCGCGTTGTTTTCCAGGAGCTTCCGAGAATTACAAAGTCTATTGCAGACGGTGATTTCTTTAAGAATGAAGCTCTCCTTAAGGCTGTAGAGAACTGCAAGAAGAACGACAGTGCAATACATTTTATGGGTCTTATGTCAAACGGCGGTGTCCATAGTCATAACACTCATCTTTGGGGTCTTTTAGAGCTTGCAAAGCGTGAGGGACTTTCAAAGGTATTCATTCACTGCTTTATGGATGGTCGTGACGTTTCTCCGACATCGGGTGCTGATTTTGTAGCAGAGGCTGTTGCAAAATGCAAGGAGCTCGGCGTTGGTGAAGTCGCTACAGTCGTCGGTCGTTACTATGCAATGGACCGTGACAATCGTTGGGACCGCGTCGAGCGTTCATATCTTGCACTCACCGAGGGCGAGGGCAAAAAGGTAGCAGAC
>JAZNOR010000090.1:0-12738 GCA_045589235.1 Eubacteriales bacterium
GACTTTGCAAAGCTCGGCGAGACAGATCCGCTCTTTGCAGAACTCGATAAGCTCTGCAAGGCAAATAACGGCCTCTGGAACACTGAAGCTGAAAAGGTTTTACTTGCAGCAAAGAGATAAGTTAATGAAATTTAAAAAGACGGACACGTGGCGTTCTTTTTTTATTACTTTCTATTGACTATTGCAATAAAATTTACTATAATCTAAATAAATATTGTAAAAAGGAGTTTTTACTATGTTGCTGTTCAATAGAGAGTTTTGTATAAAAATTTGCCTTAAAAATACAAGTAAGTATGTTTTAAAAGCAGTGGAAGATTTGCGAGCTGACTTTGTAAAAGTAAGTGGAAATTTTCCTGAAATAGTAAAAGAAGAATGTGATAGCTGCATTGTAATTGAGGAAAATAAATTAACCGATGAGCCGATAATGGATGAAAGCTTTTCGGTTAAAACAGATGGCGAGAAGATAAGAATTAAAGCTCCGTCATATCTCGGTACAATGTGGGGAATATACACCTTTTCGGAAAAGATTTTAGGGATAGATCCGTGCTATCTGTTTAATGATATGGCTATAGAAAAACGTGAAAGCCTTGAAATTTCTGAAATAAATATAGAAGAAGCGCAGAAAGGCTTTGCTTTCCGCGGCGCGTTTATAAACGATGAGGATTTACTTACCGAGTGGAAAATCGGAAGTGGTGTACGCGACTATCCGGGGATGAATCTTTTTAAAACAACGCTTGAAGAGAGTGTTATAGACAAGGTTATAGAAACAATTCTCCGTTTAAAAATGAATCTTGTAATTCCTGCAACATTTTTAAATATCGACAATCCGGATGAAAAACATCTTGCAGATTGTGTTGCAGAGCGAGGAATATACTTATCACAGCATCACGTTGAGCCTTTGGGTCTTTCAGGCTATACTTTCTCCGATTATTGCAAAAAATATAATATTACGGGTGAGTTTTCTTATATGAAAAACCCTGAGGTTATGGAAAAAGCCTGGGAATTTTATGCGAAAAAATGGGCGGAGTATGATAACGTGGTTTGGCAGATTGGTCTCCGCGGATTAGATGATAGGCCTGCATGGTACGATGAAACAGACGATCCGACCGATGATGATTTGAGAAAATACGGCGAGATTATAAGTCAGGTTTATGCAAAGCAAATAGAAATAATAAAAAAAGCAACAGGCGGCAGAGCGCAGCATTTCACCTCTACTTTGTGGATGGAAGGCTCTGAGCTTATGCAAAAGGGCTTTTTAAGTTTCCCCGAGGGAGTTACCGTTGTTTTTGCTGATGCGGGGCTCAATCAGATGTATGGTAATGAATATTACAGTATAAAACGTGAGAGCAAATATAACTACGGAATATACTACCATCTTAACTTTTTCGATATGGGTCCGCACCTTGCACCGCAAACGGGTGTAGATAAAATCTATTACAATACAAAACTTGCATACGATAATGGCGATAACGCATATTACATTTTAAATGTTGCCAATATCCGCGAGTTTGTGTTTGAAATGCGTGCATGCGCCGAGATGCTCTGGAATACTAGAGAATTTTCGATTGATAAGTATTATGATAAATATTGCAAAGTATTTAAAGAGCATAAGCTTGAAGCTAAAAAACTCGTTTGCAATTATTTTAACTTTTTACCGTGTCTTGAGTCAAAGCTTTTAACACTTCACCATTACTACGGTGCGATTTTCAACTGTTACATTGGCGAAACGCCTGAAAATGTTAAAAACTACATAATAAAAGAAGGCGATGTTCTGCGCCACGGCTCATATCTCATACATGAGCTTAAAACAGGTGAGTTTACGGACAAAAAGCTCTATAAGCTATATTACGATGAAATTAAAACCGCAATTTCAAATTACGAAAAATTATCTGCTGACTTTGAAAACCTTGCGGAAAAACTACCTGCAAATCAAAGCTTGCACATAAAAGCAAAGTGGATTCTTTTCTCAAAAACACTGCTTTGTATTTACAAATGGTATGCAAATCTGTTTGATGCGCGAGAGGAAAAAGCTGCGATAAAGCTTGCGTGCGGCGCATTAGAAGAGTATCTCGAAATGAGAAAAATTGCCGAATACGGCGAGTTTGCAAACTGGTATCGCGGTGAGCGAAAATTTAACATTCAAAACAAGCTTCTTGATACAAAATCTCTTTTATAGCACGGTTTGACAACTCCATTTATTTTTGGTAAAATAGAGCCAAAGATTAAATGTGGAGTATGTGTAATGAAGATTAAAGAGTCGGCTGAAAATTATCTGGAAGCGATACTTAAAATCGGAAAAGAAAAAGGTACGGTTCGCAGCATTGATATTGCAAATGAACTTTGCTTTTCCAAGGCGAGTATTTCCGTTGCCATGAAAAACTTCCGTGAGGAAGGATATATAAATATGGATGCTGACGGGTTTATTACACTCACCGATAAAGGCAGAGCAGTTGCGGAGCGTGTTTATGAACGCCATGAGGTGATTGCAAATCTGCTTATTGCAATCGGCGTTGAAAGAGATACTGCCTTTGAAGACAGCTGCAAAATTGAGCACGATTTGAGCGACGAAACATTTAATAAAATTAAAGAATTTTTTGAAAATTATAAAAAAACACACCTGTAAGGTGTGTTTTGCTTTGAGGTGAAAAATATGACAGTTTTAGAAGCTAATAAATATTTAAAATTAAATGATGAGCAGATGCGTGAACTTTGCAGTTATATGGAAACTCTTGAGCAAAGCGAAGAGCTTCTCGGCTATCTGCAGGATGCATATCGCGAAATTTACATAGAAAAGAAAGAATTTCCGCCGCTTGAAGAAAAGTATAATAAGCTTATTCCAGATAACGCATTTGACGGGCATTTCTACATCCTCGTCGGTATTCTAAACTTGGAAAAGCTTATTGTATTTTATAAAGAACACAACATTTCAGACGATATTTTACTCCACACTCTTCAGGACACCGCAATATTTATGTGGGATAGAAAGAACAAGGAGCGCCGTCTTAATGTTCCGAGCAATTTCTGGCTATATAAAAGCTATTCGGGCGAGGCGTTCAGACTAGGCAGAATGCAGTTTGAAATGACAACGCTCAAGGAAGAAAGTGAAATTCCCGGTCTTTCAAAGGGAGATCCGATACTTGAAGGACATGTTCCGCAGGGCGAGCCGATGGATCACGACGCCTGCTGGGAAAGCTATCGCAGAGCATTCCCGTTTTTTGAGGAGCATTTTGGTTTTACAGCGAAGGCGGTGCATTTATCTACTTGGATGCTAGACCCCGAACTTGTAGCACTTTTACCGCCGACAAGCAATATAGTTAAGTGGGCAAATGATGTTACGCTTTTTCCGGATATACTCCCGGCTACTATCGGAAAGTTCATTTTCGGCGATGTCAATTTTGACCCGAAAACCGCCCCGCGTGACACATCTCTCCGCCGCGCTATCTTAGACCATATCGAAAAGGGTGGCAAGTTCGTTAACCGCGCAGGTGTAATTCTACGCGAAACAATAATGGGTGAATAAAAAAAGAGTGGCTTTTCGCCACTGTTTTATTTATTTTAAATTTTCAATGCCCATAAAGAGGGCATCTTTTATGATTTCGGTGATATTTGAATATTTATCCTGGTTTTTCTCTAAGATATCATATAAAATATCGTGAAGCTTACCGTCGACAATAACGGTAACTCCCTCAACCTTTTCACCTGTCATAGAATTTTCAAATTCATCGTTTAAAAAAGTAACACTGTCCATTTTATTGTACCTCCGTTTAGTTATAATAATAGTGTAAGTTGAAGTTTAACTTTTGTCAAGCTATTTAATGCGCACTCCCATAAATTTATCCTCCATAGGAACGGGCGAGACAGCACCATTTGTGTGGTCTAAAATCTGTGCACAGAAGTTATCCACCTCTTTGGCAGGGCACCAGGCATCAAATAAAACAGCCGAGCCGTAATCAATATTATCAATAACTCCGCCAAGCTCCTCTATTTTTAATTTAACGCGCTCCTGCCAGTTATATGGTGCTTCAATTAAAAGATGAGTCCAACGGCGCATAAGCGCAATTCCTGCCGCATCAAGGCCGATTTTGGCGGTTTTTGTATATGCTCGCACCAAGCCACCGGCACCTAAGAGTATTCCGCCGAAATAGCGCGTTGCAACGCATAGCACATTCGTAACGTTCTCACGCCTTAGCACTTCTAACATCGGCATACCTGCAGTACCCTGCGGCTCGCCGTTATCGGAAAAGCGCATGATATTGTTTTCACGGATTATATATGCATAGCAATTGTGAGCTGCACCACGATACTTTTCGTTCATTTCACGGATTTTATCGAGCGCCTCTTCTTCAGTTTCACAACGCCAAACAGAGCCGATAAAACGCGATTTTTTCTCGGTAAATTCGTCCTCGCCAAAGCCGGCAGGAACTAAGTATTCATCCATTTTATCAGCTCTCCTTTACAATAAATTCAGAAATACGCCCGTAAATCTTTTCGTTGCAGATAGCTTTTACTACAATGCATTCGGGTAAATATTCAAAAGATTCAACACGCGCCTCGCGGTGCAGTAAATCCAGAAGTCCTGCCTGAGAGTAAGGAAGATTCAGAACTGCATTGCGAAGCCCACGGTCGAGGGTGCGAGCAATTGTGTTTTTTAAATCGTCAAGTCCTTTTCCGGTTTTTGCACTGATTGTAACAATATTTTCGCCGAATGGCAAATCGTCGATATCCGGGCAGGCATCAATTTTGTTAAATACTGTGATTGCTGGTTTATCGGAAGCATTTAATTCGGAAACGATCTGTTCCACAACGCGAACGTGATCGCGCCAATCGGGATTTGAAGAATCAACAACGTGTAAAAGTAAATCTGCGAAGCTTAATTCTTCAAGTGTTGCCTTAAACGCCTCAACCAAATGGTGAGGTAATTTACGAATAAAACCTACCGTGTCGGACAGCACAATCTCAAGTGTATCCGACACCTCATATTTTCTGGTGGTAGGGTCAAGCGTGTCAAATAACCGGTTTTGTGCCGAGATTTCGGAATTGGTAAGCGTATTTAAAAGCGTTGACTTGCCTGCATTTGTATATCCGACAATCGCGACAAGAGGAATCTCGTGTTTAATCCTTGCACGGCGCTGTTCGCCGCGATTCTTGCGAACCTCAAGGAGCTCCTCGCGAAGCTTTGAAATGTGTCGATGAATGTGACGCCTATCCGTCTCAAGCTTGGTTTCACCTGGACCACGCGTACCGATACCGCCACCAAGACGTGAAAGCTCAACACCACGACCGGTAAGGCGTGGCAGAATATATTTGTACTGCGCGAGCTCGACCTGCAATTTACCTTCGCGCGTTTGTGCGCGCGATGCAAAAATATCCAAAATAAGCGTGCTGCGGTCAATTACACGCACACCGATTATATCCTCTAAATTACGTGTTTGTGCAGGGGTAAGCTCGTTATCAAAAACAATGAGCGTTGCAGATAAATTTTTCGCGAGCTCACCTATTTCTTCGGCTTTCCCTGTGCCTAGAAAGGTCTTTGGCTCAGGCGTCTGACGGTTCTGAACAACTCTTGCAAGAGTTTCGCCGCCTGCCGTTGTAAAAAGTTCTTCAAGCTCATCGAGTGTAGCGTCGGTTACAGAAAGCTCCGGCGGAAGTGCGGGAGAGTTTAAACCAACCAATATAGCTCTTTCACAATTCTTATCCATAAAGCACCTCGAAATGATTATAAGTATATTTTACATTTTTTTTTGTTGCTTGTAAAGCGAATAACTGTTATCATATAAATATAAAATGTTTTTCAGAAGGTGAGGGAGTACTATGGTCACATTTATTATCGGCAGAGCAGGATGTGGCAAGACGCATCACATAATCCGAAAAATTAAAGAAACCGAGGGCGAGCACATTTTACTTGTACCCGAACAGTATTCCCACTCAGTTGAGCGACTTATGTGTTCACTTTGCGGTGATGAAATTTCAAATAAGGCAGAGGTTTTGAGCTTTAACAGAATATGTGACCGAATTTTTGCATTTGCAGGCGGCCTTGCGAACAGAACGATTGACAACGGGCATAAAATTTTGCTTATGCACAGGGCACTGTCTTCGGTTAAAGGACAGTTGAAAGTTTTGGGTAATGCCGCGGCGAAGCCTGAATTTCTGGAAAACTTAATTGAAATTGTTGAGGAAGTTAAAACTTGCCTTATAACACCTGAAACACTTTGTAATTCGGGTGAGGGACTTCTGGCGGATAAATTGCACGACATCGCGCTTATAACATCGGCATATTCAGGTGAATTTGAAAACGGTACAATTGACCCGACTGATAAAATTAAAATAGCTTGCGATCGCGCCAAGATGTCAGGCTTTTTCAAAAATAAAACCGTTTGGATAGACGGATATACAGGATTTTCGGTGCAGGAAATTCAAATGCTTCGCGTGATTTTTGCGCAGAGCGAATCTTGCACGGTGTCTCTTTGCTTAAACGATGACCCTGAAGAGGGTAGCGGCGCATTTTCGATGGCGTGGAGCACATATCACACACTTGCGCGTATTGCAGGAGATAGCAAAATGGTGCGCCTTGAAAATGCGGTGCGCTATAGTTGTGATGCACTAAAGCTGGTTGAAAAAGAAATTTTTGCACCTGAAAGTGTTAGTTATAACCCGAACGGAGTTGAGATATATTCCGCACCAAATGCATTTGAGGAGTGCAAAACGGCGGCGGCGAAAGTAATTGAGCTCAGGAATCAGGGAATGAGATATCGTGACATTGCTGTTTGTGCGCGAAATTGGGCAGAATATGACCGTATGATTACTTCTGTTTTCGCTCGCTTTGAAATTCCTATCTATGAAAATAAAAAACAACCTGTTCTCAGCCAGGCGCCGATTTTCTTTGTGCTCAATGCGCTGAAAATTATAGCGGATAACTTCCGCTACGATGATGTAATTGCGTATTTAAAAACAGGACTTTGCGGAGTGAGAAACAAAAACTTAGACCGTTTGGAACATTATCTGTATACTTGGCATATTGAAGGTAAAAAATGGACGGAAAACCGAGACTTTGTTGAAAGCCCGTCGGGCAGAAATGTTGAGATAAGCGATAGTGAAGCTGAAGAACTGGCGATTATAAATCGTTTGCGCGTGCGTGTTGTAACTCCGCTTTTGAACTTAAAAGCAGCACTGCGCGAAAATTCAACAGGGTTTGGCTTTGCAAAGGCGCTTTTTGCGTTTTTTAAAGAAATAAATCTTGCGCGAAAACTTGAAGCGCGCACAATTCTTTATAAAATGAAGAACAATCTTGAAACGGCAGAAATGTATGAAAGACTGTGGGAAATATTGATTTCTGCAATTCAGGGCATTGTTGACACTCACTCTGAAACACGATTTTCGGTGAGCGATTTTGCTAAAATATTTTCGCTTATGTTATCGCAATATGAAGTCGGGATGATACCAACAGCGCTTGACCGCGTAAATGTCGGCGATGTTGAACGCCTGGGCGAAGCTCCGGTGAAATGCGTTATTTTACTCGGTGCTATTGATGGTCGCCTTCCAATGTATTCGAGTGAGAAAGGTATTTTAAGTGATTCCGAGCGCGAAAAAATTGAGGAACTTGGCATTACATTGGCAAAAAATCCGCATCGACGTTTAGATAATGAATTTAAAATAATTTACAGCGCCTTAACAACCGCGAGCGATAAAATCATACTTACCGTTCCCAAGCTTTCGCCGGATGGCGCAGAAACTCAGAGTTCTTTTGTGGTTAAAAATCTCAAAAAACTGTTTCCTACACTTGAGGAGAAAACCCTTGATGAGGCAGACACATATGCAGTGTCCCCGTGCTTTGACGTTGCCGTAGCAAAGGCGCACCATCAATGGCGTGACAGTGCGCGCAAATATTTTTCAGAAAGTCCGGAATATGCAGAGAAAATTGCACTTGCACACAGGAATTCGAAAATTCCGCGCGGACCGCTTCGTGACAAAGAAAATATTGAAGCTATTTTTGGCAGAAAAATAAGGCTTTCCGCAAGCAGAACAGATAGCTTTAATTCTTGCCGCTATCAGTATTTCTTAAAATACGGTTTATATCTTAAACCTAAACGTCGTGCAAGCTTTGACGCTCTTGAGGTGGGAACATTCATACACGAAGTTTTGGAAATCACACTAAAAGAAGTTAAAGCACGTGGCGGTCATAAGAAAGTAGGCCTGTCCGATGTATTTGACATTGCAGATGCAGCAATTGAAGATTTTATTGTGAAAAAGCTCGGTAATTTTATTGGTAAATCTGCGCGTTTTAAAGCGCAATTTATGCGCCTTAAAGCAAATGTCCACGATATTTTAAAAAATATTCATGAGGAGCTTTGCAATTCTAAATTTGAGCCGGTTGATTTTGAACTTAAATTTTCAAATAACGATGGAGATTTGCCGGCACTTTCCGTTTGCGGCGACGGATACGAAGTAACACTTGAGGGCTTTGTTGACCGTGTTGATGCCTGCACGCTGGATGATACGCTTTATCTTCGAGTTGTTGATTACAAGACGGGAAGTAAGAATTTTAACGTAAACGAAGTGTTAAACGGGCTTAATATGCAGCTTCTTCTGTATCTGTTCACGTTGTGTGATTTAGGCGCAAAACGATACGGTAAAAATCCAACTCCGGCAGGAGTTTTGTATATGCCGGCTCGTGACCTTGTATACTCTGCGACAGGCGGCGAGAGCGATGATGAAATTTCGCTTGCACGTGATGCAAAGAAGAAACGCAGCGGCCTTCTGCTCGATAAAAAAGAACTATACAGTGATAAGGAATTTTTGCCGATAAAATTTAAAAAAGATGGCAATTTTGATTCTAAATCATCGGTTGCAACGAGCGATGAGTTTGCTAAAATTTCAAAGAGAATAAATAAAATTTTAAAGAACATAGGCGAAGAGCTTACATGTGGAATCATCAATGCAAACCCATATTATAAGAACGCGAGCGAGAGTGCTTGTGACTTTTGTGATATGCGCGGTGCTTGCCACTTTGATCCGAGTGAGGGAGATATGAAACGCTATTTATTTACCGTTGGAATGGAGGACTGCTGATATGGCTGTTATGTGGACAAATGACCAATTAAAGGCAATAGACAGCAGACACGGAACTCTGCTCGTTTCTGCGGCGGCAGGAAGCGGTAAAACTGCGGTTTTGGTTGAGCGATTGCTTAAGATGGTCGCAAACGAAAAAAAGGATATTGACAAATTCCTTATGATTACATACACAAATGCTGCGGCATCTGAGTTGCGTGCAAAAATCATAGCGGCTTTGTCGGATAAGATTGCAGAAAATCCGCGCGATAAGCATCTTGCAAAGCAGATGCGGCTTGTGCATCGCGCAAATATTTCAACAATTCATGCGTATTGTACTCAGGTTTTGCGCACACACGGCCACTTTGTGAATGTTTCTAGCGATTTTAAAATCATTGATGAGAATGAAGCAAAAATTTTAAGAAGCATGGTTTTAGATGATTTGCTGGAAGAGGAATACGCAAACGCCGATAATGATTTTACTTTGCTTTGTGATGCTCTTGGCGGTGAGCGAGATGATAAAAAGATAGCTGATACGATTTTATCTTTACATGCAAAAAGCAGAACGCATCCCAACCCCAAAGCGTGGCTTGAAGCTTGTGCAAATATGTATGAGGGCGAGAGCACCGTTTGGCAGGAGAACGTTGTTACATATATCAGTGAAATTTGTGAATATATGCGCTCGCGTTTTGAATCGCTTATAGTGGCAGTCAGAGATGATGCGGTGATTTTTGATGCATATAGTCAGACGCTTATGTCCGATATGGCGAAAATTGAAAGAATGTGCGCAACGCGTGATTGGGACGAGCTTGCAGCAGTTGTTTGCAGCATTGAGTTTGAGAAATTACCTGCGGCTAAAAAAGCAGAAAATGAAGTGCTTAAAAAATTAGTGCAAAGTGAGCGCAAGTGGGTGAAAGATGAGATTCGCGCACTTTCTGAAAAATATCTTTGCAGAAGCAGTGAAAAAATTAAAAATGAAATTCGTGAGTTAAAGCCGATTGCGCGAAAGCTCTGTGCTTTAGCTTATGAACTTGATGTTCGCTTTAGCGAAGAAAAACTAAAGCGAGGAGAGTTGGATTATGCTGATTTGGAGCATAAGGCAATTGAGCTTTTAGTTGAGGATTATGACGAGGAAAACGATAAGGTTTATCCTACCGCGCTTGCAAAGGAGTTATCCGCGGATTTTTACGAAATAATGGTCGATGAGTATCAGGATTCGAACTGTATCCAGGATGTGATTTTTCGATCGATATCTAAGGATGAGCAAAATTTAACCATGGTTGGCGATTTGAAACAGTCTATTTACCGTTTCCGTCTTGCTGACCCAACGATTTTCTTAAGAAAATACAAGAGGTTTTCGGATTATGATAATGCAGGTGATGGTGAGGCGCGCGTTGTTAACTTATCAAAGAATTTCCGTTCGCGCCATGAGGTTTTAGACACCTGTAATGCATACTTCTCGCTTATGATGTCTGAACGTCTGGGTGAACTTGATTACACCGAGAGAGAGTTTCTATACTTGGGAAAGACGGAAGACGATAAGAAGCTTGATTGCGCAAGTGAGCTCGTTGTTATCGATTTAAAAGAGGAGGGAGACGATGAGCTTTCGCAAAGCGCGCGTGAAGTGGAGGCAAGCTATATCGCAACGCGAATTAGTGAGCTTGTTGCGAGTGGTAAAAAATACGGAGATATTGTAATTCTTCTTCGCTCGCTTGCGTCGCGCGCAGAAATTTATGAGCGAGTGCTTCGTGAGTATGATATACCTTGTGTATGTGAGAGAAAAGAGGGAATTTTAGGCTCGGTTGAAGCTGGAATTTTAATATCTTTTCTGCAAACAATTGACAACCCACTATGGGATGTATCGCTTGTAAGCACATTGCGTTCGCCACTTTTCGGATTTACTGCGGATGACCTTGCATACATTCGCAGACATAAGAAAGGCTTTTTCTTCGACGCTCTTAACGATGCGGCACGCGAGGATAGCGAAACAAGCATAAAGTGCCGCGATTTTTTAGGCATCTTAGGAGAATTCCGAACTCTTGCGGGCGAAATTGGCTCAGACGAGCTTATTTGGCGACTTCTGGACACTACTTTTGCGCGCGGAATGTTTGGCGCAATGGAAAATGGAAATGTCAGAGTTTCTCATCTGCACGATGTTTATTATGCGGCAGAACGATTTGAACAGAACGGATTTAGGGGGCTCCATGCTTTTTTAAACCACATTGCAAAAATTACAGAAACAGGTGGCGATATTGCGAGCAATTCAAGTATGGAGAATTCCGATGCCGTTAGAATCATGTCTATTCACAAGTCAAAAGGTCTTGAGTTTCCGATTGTTTTCCTTGCAGACTGCAACAGAATATTCAATGAAATGGACTTGCGCGAGCAAGTTATTACGCATCCGAAATTAGGCTTGGGATTAAATTTTCGCAACACACGCCTGCGCTCGGAAAATCCCACTATTGCGCGCCATGCAATTGAAATTGCGCTTAAAAATGAAATGAAGAGCGAGGAGTTGCGTGTGCTTTACGTTGCGATGACTAGAGCAAAGGATAAGCTCATAACACTTTGCACCGAGAAAAATGCAGAAACGCGTATGGAAAAAGCTCTTGGAATGTTTTCGGGAAATAAAATTTCGCCGATAGCACTGCTTCGAGCATATAGTGCGGATTTATGGTTTTTACTTCCGCATTTTGCTAATAGTGATATATTTAAATTTGAAACAGTTAAAAAATCAGACATTCCTGAACCGGAAAAAAGATATGCAAAAGACATAAATATCAATGTGCAGACTGAGCAGGTTAATAAGCTTCGGGAACGATTTTCGTTTAAATATCCGTATATGGAAGCGGTAAATACTGAGAGCAAATTAACTGCAACGGGTATTGCGCATAGCGGCGTAATTAGAAGACGCCACTTTGCACGTCCACAGTTTAAAACGAAGGAAGGGCTTAGTGCTACAGAGCGCGGAATTGCTCTGCATCTTGCAATGCAGCTTATTGATTTTTCAAAATGCAAGAAGCTTTCAGATGTGTGTGATGAGCTTTTGCGCCTTAAAGACGGTGAATATTTATCTCCCGAGCAGTACGATACAATTGACGCAAAGAAAATATTTGCGTTTTTTGAATCGGATTTGGGCAGAAGTGCAATGCAAAGCGAATTTATGCGCCGTGAGTTTAATTTCTCGCGCCTTATAGAGGTTTGCGACGGAGAGACAGCACTTTTACAGGGCGTTGTTGACCTTATGTTTGAAAAGAACGGAGAAATCGTTTTAGTTGATTTTAAGAGTGACAAAAATATAGACGATGAAACAAATGAGCAGTATGCACGCCAGCTTAATGTCTATACAGAGGCAATTGAAGCAATTATGAAAAAGACCGTTTCTTCGCGCCATATCTATTATTTGCAGCATAGTCAGGATGTAATTTTATAAAAAAATTTAAAAAAACAAAAATTTGCTCTTGATTTTACTTAAAAGTTGTGGTATTATCTATATACTATGTAGATTTGTTGCTCGAAAGAGGTGAAATGTAATGAAGGAAGGAATTCATCCGAAGTATGAACAGACCAAGATTGTCTGTGCATGCGGTGAAGTTATAGAGACCGGTTCTACCAAGGAGAACCTGCGTATCGATGTATGCTCAAAATGCCATCCGTTTTTCACCGGCAAGCAGAAGCTTGTTGATACTGGTG
>JAZNOR010000091.1:0-12219 GCA_045589235.1 Eubacteriales bacterium
GTGCATCATTTGTTGCAACAAGGTCAATATTCAACTCTTCTGCCATTTTTATAACAGCGCGGTTAACCTCTCTCTGTTCAGGAATTCCGTGGTCCTGAATTTCAAGGAAGAAATTACCTTCGCCAAAAATTTCACGCATATTTTCCGCATATGCCTTTGCACCTTCATAATCTCCCTGCAATATAAGGCGCGGAATTGCACCCGCAATACACGCAGAAAGCGCAATAAGCCCTTCACTATATTCGCGCAAAAGCTCAATATCTACTCGCGGTTTGTTATAAAAACCATCCGTAAAGCCATGGCTGACAAGATAGCATAAATTCTTATATCCCGTCATATTTTCACACAACAGAACGAGATGATACGGGTCTGAATCAAGCCCATGCACTTTATCCGTCATACTTCGAGGTGCAACATACACCTCGCATCCGATAATCGGGTGAATCCCCTCTGCTTTGCAAGCACGGTAAAAGTCAATCACGCCATACATAACACCATGGTCAGTAATCGCAACCGCATCCATACCGAGCTCGCGCACACGCTGAGCAAGACTCGATATGCGGCACGCGCCATCGAGCAAGCTATATTCGGTATGTACATGCAAATGCGTAAATCCACCCATTAATTTATCCTCATTTCTTGGATATTTCCATAATTCTTCTCATTCTGTGATTGATTCCCGACTTTGTAACCGCACCGCCAAGTATTTTGCAAAGCTCACTAAGCGGTGCATTAGGATTCTCACGTCTTGCCATAGCAACCTCATAAAGCTGTGGCGGAAGCGCATCAAGTCCTATTGTCTTCTCGATTTTGTCTATTGCCTCAAGCTGAGTAAGCGCAGCATCCGTAGTTTTTGAAAGATTTGCAAATTCAAAATTATTCTTTCTGTTTAAAGAATTGCGAAGCTCTTTGAACATTTTCGCGTCCATAATGGCCATAGCTGACACGGGTGCACCCATACGCGTGAGTAATTCCTCAATTTCACCGCTATCTTTGAAATACAATATGTGATTACCTTTGCGACCTGTTAGCTTCGCATCAATATTAAGTTCATATAAAAGAGCTGACACCTCACGTACGAGGTGGATATGCGAAGTAACAAATTCAAGATGGTACTCACGTTCAGGGTCAATAACCGAGCCGCCGGATAAAAATGCACCACGTAGAAAAGCGGCTCGCGTCTTATCATCTTCAACAAGCACGCTATTTAAATGAACGGTATGCGACATTTTCGCATCAAGACCAAATGCATCAAAAATAGTCGCTATTTTTTCTTCATTAATTATACCCAAGCTATATTTTTTTGTTCGACCCGATGGGATTATTTTTCTATCGAAATCAAAACCAAAAAGGACTTTCAAAATACGCGATGCTCTTTGAACAAAATCTGTGTTTTCTGTTGTTATCCTTATTTCCTTTGCTGAAAATCTATTTGCATAAAGAAACATTCCGCATATCTCAGCAAGCAATATTCTCTGTTTATCGACAGGAGCTTTGCATAGCTCCGCCTTAACTTTAGCCGAAAAAGTCATTATTCCTCACCTAATATTTTCATAAGCACTTGAGCAAGTTTATCCGCATCATGGCGTGCTAAATTTCCGTTGGTATTCAGAAGCGGTGCTTCAAACAATTCAATACCTGCCGCGGCAAAAAGCTCTTTTTCAACAAGTATTTTTTCAGCACCCTCCTCGGCATATTTTTCCGCAAGCACTTTTGGAATATCTTCATTATTTACAATACACATATCAAAAAGCCCAACACGGGAATGGTCAAAAAGAGCGCGCACATGATCAAATGCAGTGTATCCTTCGGTTTCTCCATCCTGTGTCATAACATTGCAAACATAGACTTTTTTTGCGTTGGATGCAAAAATTGCATCCACTATTCCATCTACAAGTAAATTGGGAATAATGCTTGTATACAAGCTTCCCGGCCCGAAAACTATCATTTTTGCCTGAAGAATTGCATTGATTGTTTCTCTGTATGCACGCGGCTTATCCGGTATCGTTCTTATGCGCAAAATTCTTGAGTCCTGTTCCTTTTTAGCATCAAATATTTTCGATTCGCCGCGCACACAGGCACCGTTTTCAAAATCAGCTTCAATATAAACATCTTCAATTGTAACAGGCAAAACCCTGCCGGAAATCGCAAGAACATCTGACATTTTTAAAACTGCATCCTGGAACGAACCGGTAACGCCATTTAGCGCTGCAATAAATAAATTACCAAAGCTTTGCCCTGCAAGGCTGCCGTCTGTAAAACGATATGACAAAAGTTTTTTCATAAACGGCTCAGCATTCGAAAGCGATACAATACAGTTTCTTATATCACCCGGTGGGAGCATACCAAGGTCTGAGCGCAGCACGCCACTGCCACCGCCATCATCCATAACCGTGACTATCGCGCAAATATTCTCAGTGTATTTTTTAAGGCCTCGAAGCATAGTGGAAAGCCCGGTTCCCCCTCCGATTACTACAATATCGCCGTACTCACCCATTTAAAATGCCTCCTTATTCACGACCGCGATCGCGATGAATTGCATTTGAAGAATATCCACACTCAGCAATATGTTTTGAAAGTTCTTCAGTCAGAGCTACAGAACGATGCTTACCGCCGGTGCAACCAATTGAAATTACAAGTGAGGTTTTACCCTCTTCAATATACTGAGGAATAAGAAAATCGCAGAATGAGAACAGATGCTTTAAGAAATCCTTAGTCTGCGGGCGCGACATAACATAATCGCGCACAGGGGCATCAAGTCCAGTTTGATTTTTAAGTTCGGGAACGTAATATGGATTCGGCAAAAATCTCACGTCAAAAACAAGGTCAGACTCTACAGGAATACCATATTTAAAACCAAACGACATAACATTTATATTGATAGACTTGTCCAAATCGGCATTTTCTTCAAATAACTCAAAAAGTCGCTCACGAAGCTTCGCCGTCGGAAGATTTGTGGTATCAACAATAAAGTCAGCGCGCACGCGAACATCCTCCAGCATCTTGTGTTCACGCTCAATGGTGGCTCTGGTTGAAACGCCTTCTTCCGCCAATGGATGACGTCGGCGCGTTTCTTTATATCTGCGAATGATAATATCCGTTGCTGCTTCAAAATAAAGTATGCGATAACTGCAGTCTAAATCAGCAAGGCAGTCGAGTGCTTCAAACAGCGATGCGAAATCAGCTCCACTTCGCACATCGGTAACCAAAACGACTTTTTCGTATCTGCCCTTTGTTGCAATGCACATTTCAGCAAATTTTGGAATAAGTGCAGACGGCATATTATCAACACAATAATAACCCATATCCTCCAAAACTGCGGCGCCACAGCTCTTTCCGGCACCCGACATACCCGATAAAATCACAAATTCCATAAATTTACCCCCTTATAACTTCTCCGGTGCAAATATAATCTCACATTCTAAGCCTACACCGTGGTCCTTATGCACCTTTTCTTTTATATAAAAAACCAAGTTTTTAACATCATCACAAGTTGCACCGCCGCGATTTATAATAAATCCCGCGTGTTTTTCCGAAACCTGTGCACCTCCGATTGTGTATCCTTTAAGTCCACTCTGCTCAATAAGTGCTCCTGCAAAATATCCCTCAGGTCGTTTGAAAACACTACCCGCTGACGGATATTCAAGCGGTTGTTTTTCCTTACGGCGTACTAAAATATCAGCCATTTTCGCTGAAATTTCATCTGCATTTCCGTAATTCAGTTTAAAGGTTGCAGACAACACAATGTTTTCCGGATTTTCTTTATAAAAGCTCTGTCTGTAACCAAAGTTATGCTGCTCTGCATTAAGTGTCTTTATATTTCCGTATTTGTCAAGATATGTGCTCTCAACTAAAATATCTTTAATTTCAGAGCCGTATGCCCCTGCATTCATAACAACCGCACCACCAACGGTTCCCGGAATTCCGTATGCAAATTCAAGCCCCGTGAGTTCTTTCTTTTTTGCTTCAAGGCTTACCTGCATAAGTGATGCGCCCGAATCGCAAGCTATAACATCATTCTGAGTATCAATTTTATTTCCGCAAATTTTGAACACAGGATAACCTACGCCACTATCAGGAAACAAAACGTTTGTGCCGTTACCTAAAACATACGGAGAAAGACCAAATTCCTTTGCTTTCATAATAGCATACGAAATTGATTTTACACCATACAGCTCGCAAAAAAGCTTTGTTTCTCCACCAATTTTAAAGCTGGTGTGCTTTGACAACGGTTCGTTCCATTTGCATACTATTCCCTCGTGCGAAGAAAGCTCGTTATATAATTTTTCAAAGCGGTCTGTCATAAATATTCTCCACTAAAATTATTATATATATTTTATCATAAAAAAGCTTAAATTAAAATACCCAAAAGGCTATCTTTTTCAGCACTTATTATCTTTACTTTTTTAATTGTATTCTTTAAATTTTCACCGCACTCAACACGCACCAAAACATAGTTTTCACTATGTCCCTGCCATGTACCGTTTACCTGCTCTTCAAATAGAACAGAAAGTTCTTTATCAATTTGCGTAGTTAAATATTCATTCTGCATTTTGTTTGCAATTTGCGCTACGCGAGCTGCGCGACTTTCCTTCTCTGAGTTTTGCACCTGATCGGGCATTGTTGCTGCGGGTGTCCCTTCCCGCTTTGAATACGGGAAGATATGCATCATTGCAAATTTGCACTTTTCTATAAATTCAAGAGTTTTTGCAAATTCATCTTCATCCTCACCCGGGAAACCAACAATCAAATCCGTTGTTATAGCACAATTCGAAAAAGCATCATTAAGCAACCTGACTGATTCAAGATAACGCACAGTATCATATTTTCGTTTCATTCGCGCAAGTGTTTCATCACATCCGCTTTGAAGTGATAAATGAAACTGAGGGCATAAATTTACACATTTCTTTAATTTGTCACAAAATTCCTTTGTTATAGTTCGTGGTTCCAAAGAACCAAGCCTTATTCTGACATCAGGCACTGCATTACACAATTTTGAAACAAGCGTTATGATATCACTTTTGGGTGTTAAATCAACGCCATATGAAGAAATTTCAATTCCGGTAACGATAATTTCTTTATATCCTGCATCGCGAAGTCTTATCGCTTCGCTAACTGCAGTTTCAATCGGCATTGAACGAACAGGCCCTCTTGCATACGGAATTATGCAATAACTGCAGAAATTTACGCATCCGTCCTGAACTTTAAGCATTGCACGAGTATGCTCCATAAGGCTTCCTGCAGGCAAAATTTCAAACTCACGGCGAGATAGTGCCCTGTCTACACATTTTTGCTTTTCCGCCTTTTCAATTGCAGAAATGAGGTTATTTTTATCATTCGTGCCAAAAACTATATCAACGCCTTCAATTGCGCTTGCTGCCTCAGGTTTTGTCTGTGAAAAGCAACCGCAAACCGCAATTAATGCATTTCCTGCGCGTCTTATCGTTTTGCGGATAAGCTGACGTGATTTTTTATCACTTACAGCAGTTACACTGCAGGTATTTATAACATACGCATCGGCGCACTCCGAAAAAGCAACCACCTCATGACCTCTCTCTTTTGCGAGGATTTCAAGTGCCTGCGTTTCAAATTGATTCACTTTGCAGCCGAGTGTTGCAAATGCAATTTTCATAAGTAAATTACTCCTAAAAACTTCTTTGCTTTTATTATAATGTATATATACAAGTTTTATCAACACTAATTTTTAAATATGCTCTTTATTTTATCAAAAAAGTTCTTTTTTTCCGGTGATAGCATACTCTCTGCCGCAAAAAGCGGAGAAGATGCTAAAACCTCTTCATCTCTTACAAGTCTGACTTCGCCTACCTCGTCCCCTTTATTTATTGGAGGATAGCAAAAACGCGGAAGCAGGATTTCACATTTAATTTCTTCTCCCCTTTTTATAACCGCACCCAATTTATTTTTAATTACAACAGGCACTTTTCTCCCTGTGCCCGCAATACAAACTTCCGCTATAATTTCACTGCGTGCAAATGCTTTGAATTTTGTAAATTCCGAAAAACCAAAATCAAACATATTAAGATGATCATCCCAATCATTTGGATCTTTTAGTGTTACGGCAACAAGGCGCAAATCATCCTGTTCTGCACTCGACACAAGGCACCTGCCTGCCGCCTTTGTATAACCGGTTTTAACGCCGTTTACATATTCACTCATTGAAAGTAATTTATTGTGATTAACAAAGCTCTTTCCCTCACCTGCATAGTTTTTGGTTGATACTATTTCACGAAATGTCTCGTTTTGCATTGCATAAGACGTAAGCTTCGCCATATCACGCGCGGTTGAAAGGTGTTCTTCGTTCGGAAGACCGTGCGGATTTTTAAATACCGTTGAATTCATCGAAAGCTCTTTTGCCTTCTCGTTCATAAGGGAAACAAAATCCGAAATATTTCCTGATACATGACATGCAAGCACTTCTGCTGCATCGTTTCCGGAACGTAGCATAAGTCCGTAGAGCAGAGTTTTAACTGTTATCTTTTCATTTTCTTTTAAATAAAGTGACGTTCCCTCAACTCCAACTTGCGATTTATTCACCGTTACAATTTCATCTAAATCCGCATTTTCTATTGCGAGAATTGCAGTCATTATCTTGGTCGTAGATGCAATCGGAAGTCTTTCATCCGCATTTTTTTCGTATAGAATTTTGCCGTAATCCACATCATATAAAATTGCAGATTTCGCCGAAGTTTCAAGTGCAGCACTCGTGAAAATCATAACCGCACACATTAGAATAATTAAGCATATTTTTTTCATATTATCACCCAAATAATTCTATGTTGCGGTAAAATCAAAAATGCCTTTGCATAAGCAAAGGCATTTATCTCTATTCCTCTGTTTTTTCTTTCTTAAAGCATTCTTTAATCTGATTGATAACATCCGGTACCATTTCAACAATTCTGTCTGCAGTTGTATTCGGCGCTGCCACCATCGGTAAAACTCGCACATTTTCGCCATTCACAACCAAAAATGCAACAGGCGTAATTGTTGCACCAGCACCGGCTCCGCCACCAAATTTTATTCCGTTCTCCGGCTTCTTACCAAAGTCAGAACCGCCGGACGCAAAACCGAAAGACACCTTAGACACAGGAATAATGCTTATCCCCTCTTGTGTCTGAACTGGTGTACCGATAATTGTATTGACATCGAGCATCGTTTTAATTTTCTCCATAGTAGTTGCTAAAACATCATTGAGTGCATGGTCTGCCATTTTTAATCCATTCCCTTCTTAATTTTTATATAATTAAATGTAAATATAACGCCCAAGGCAAGCACTTGCCAAACTGCAATTGACACATGTGCAGTGAGCTTCGCCATAGGCTCTGTCGCTTCAAAATCCGCATTAACTTCAATGTCTTTTTTCTTAATTTTAAAATTATTCTCTAAAATCGGAAGTAATATTCCTGCACCCGCCGCTGCACCGCCAAACATCATTGCGGTTTTGAATGCATCATCTGACGCAAGTGTTATCTTACCCGCGAGCTTGTCTATTCTGATAAAGCTCACGGCACGCCCGAGTGTTTTGACTGCCGGCGTTAAAATTACTTTTAAATTATCAAGCGAACCGCCTTTTTTAGCCGGTGCAGATTCTGTTTTTTTAGTTTTTACTTTTTTCTTATCAGGTGGAATTTTAATTTTAAATGCTAAAATTTTGAGATACGATCTCATTCCATCCCCATCATAATATACAGAGAACCTTATCCTTACAAGCATTAACAACACAATCAAAACTATAAGGCATATAAGAATTTTCACACCTTTAAGCCTCCTCTGTCTGCATAAAGGTAAGCTGTTCCGTACCGTCTTCCTCAAATTCCGGAAGTGGCGGCAGATCATCAGTATTTGTAAGACCGAATGTGCGCAAAAAATCTTTCGTTGTTTTAAATAGCATAGGTCTTCCCGGCACGTCAAGTCTTCCCGATTCCTCAATAAGTCCTTTTTCAAGTAACGTTGAAACGGAGTACGTACTGTCAACTCCGCGTATCTGCTCAATATATGCGCGCGTTACCGGCTGGCGGTATGCAACGATTGCAAGCACCTCCAAAAGTGCAGGTGATAAACGTGCCGCACGGCGCGTTTCCAGAACATTTCTTATTTTCTCCGCACAATCCGGAGATGAGCACATCTGAAGTGTTCTCTCAAGTTTTACTATGCGAATGCCACGCTTATCAAAATTATATGAATCCGCTAAATTCTGCGCAATTCGTTCAACCGTTTCAGATTCAACATCAAGAGCATCTGCAATTCTATCAATTGAAACAGGATCCCCTGCCGCAAACAGAATCGCCTCTATCTGGCGTTCAATTTCTTTTATTTCCATATTTACTCCTCATCGGAAAGACTTAAATTCGTATCTTCCGATTCATCAAGTCTTATTTTTCCTGATTTACAAAGCTCAAGCACTGCAAGAAATGTTGCAACTACTTCAGAGCGTGTTTTAACCTTTTTAAAAAGGCTCTTAAATCCAACCTTGCCCGCTTCTAAAATTCTTCTGAGCACAAAGGCAACCTTTGCGGAAACAGAATACACCTCACGTCCGACAATGCCTGTAAAATTACTTACAGGCGGCGGAAGTGCGTTATCTGCACGTTCAAGCATTTTTACAATTGCATTTGCAAGATCTGCCTTGTCATGTGTAAACCTATATGTTTTGTCAGGTTCAATGTTTTCAGGCTCCTTAACAAATATATCGCGACCAACCTCATATTTGCGCTCGAGCACCCCGCTTACCTCTTTAAACTTCTGATACTCCAAAAGCATCTGAACAAGGCTCTCTCGCGGGTCAGCTTCCTCTTCATCTTCGTTATTGCGCGGAAGAAGCATTTTGGATTTAATATACAAAAGCTGAGCACTCATTGCAATAAATTCACTTTCAAGGTCTAAGTCGCGAATTTCCATCTGCGCAAGTGCGGCATCATATTGCTCCAATATCTCGGCAATCGGAATATCGTAAATATTAACTTTATTCTTGGAAATGAGGTGCAGAAGCAAATCAAGCGGCCCCTCAAATGCCGAAAGATGATATTGAATTTCAGTCATCCTAAAACCCCACAATTAAAAATAATAAATCCAAAACAACACTTCTTAAAAAAGTAATAATATTATCGAAAATCGGTATATTAAGCAGAATATAAAGCACAATAAATCCATACTGCTCATATTGCATAATTTTAAAATAAATGCGCTCGGGCAAGAATGTGTTTAAAATTTTTGATCCGTCAAGCGGTGGAATCGGAATTAAATTAAATATCGCAAGACCGACGTTTAATGACACAAAAATAACGATAAACTGAGCAAGAGCATATAAAACTTCTCCCATAATGCCAATCTGCATAGGAATAAACATAAATATTTTATACACAAAAAGTCCCAACAGCGCGAGCAATAAATTGCTTGCAGGACCTGCAAATGCAGTTAGCGCCATACCTAGCTTTCTTTTCTTGAAATAATATGGATTAACAGGTACCGGCTTTGCCCAACCAAAACCAAAAACAATCATTGCAATAAGGCCAAATATATCAATATGTTTTATTGGGTTTAATGTGAGTCTTCCTGCATTCTTCGCCGTTCTGTCACCTAATAAATAAGCGACAAAACCGTGCGCCATTTCGTGCAACACAATTGTTAAAAACGCCGCCGGAATAATAAGCCAATTGTAGCCGGAAAACAAACTTGCAATTCTTTGCGAAATCATAACGGACATTTCCTCTCTTATTCTGCCCCTTTTTACTTATTATAACAATTTCTAAAGCAAATTACAACTTTTTTTACAAAATAAAAAACGGTATGTTTCCATACCGTTTTATTTTTACTTTAATATAAACCAACTTCTTTTGCAGTCTGCTTAAAATAAGCAATATCCTGACGAACAAACCACTGACGGTCACCACCGCGCGGAGCTTCAATACCGATAGGTCCGTTATAGCCAACATCAGCAAGCTTCTTCAAGTATAGGCGATGGTTGATTTCACCGTCTGACAATGCTGTTGGGAAGCGATTTCCTCCAATTGCAGATGAATTCTTAAGGTGTGTGTAGAAGAGCTTATCGCCATAGATGTCAATTGTCTCTTCAACTGACGGGATGTTAATGAAGTAAACGGTGTTGCCGTAGTCCATATTAACGCCAACTGCCGATGAATCGATCATATCAACAAGCTTACGTGCAGGCTTTGGAGTATCGTGGATATAAACCATGTGAGTTTCAAACGCGAGCTTCATGCCGATCTTTTCACACTCTGCACCGACTTTCTTAAATGTATCAGCAGTGTTCTTCCACTGCTCCTCTGTTGCAACCATTGAACCCATTAAGTTGTAGTTGCCGTTAGCTTCCGGATTCTGAACGCCATCGCCAAATGCGTTGCAAACGGTAGTGCCGCAGATTTCCTTAGCTTTCTTGAAGAATGCAACTGCATCCTCAACAGCCTTTGCACGAACTTCAGCATCCGGGTCTGAGCAACCGTTTACGCCATAGCCGAACATTACCATTTTAAGACCGGATTTCTTCTTAGCCTCGGCAATTGCGTTGAGGTAAGCATCGACATCCTCATAACCAATCGGAAGTCTCGCGCGGAATTCAACACCGTCAAAACCCCACTCAACTGCTTTCCGGCAGATTTCGTCAACACTCATTGAAAGCGTGTTAAATGATTTTTCTGCATAATTGATGTGCATAATAATTGGATTGTTCATTTTAAAACACCTCTATTTGTTATTTAAATAGACCACCTTGCCTGTCTTTGAAGATTCATAAATTGCGAGAATAATCTCAACAGGGCGTGCTCCATCATACTGAGTAATCATCGGTGCGCGGTCATTAGAAATTGCATCGACTAAATCATTTATTTGTCTGCAATGACCTTTAATCCCAAAACAAGTCGGGTCATTCGCAGAGCTTGCAACATCACCTGTCGGCATTTTTGTTTCTTCCGGCTGTTCCATACCTTCTACATTCCACTCTGTAATGAATTCGCCTTCCATAAACACGCTGCCGTTTGTACCGCTGATTTCAAGCGTCCTCTCCTTACCCGGAGAAATTGAAGTTGTACCAACAATCTGCCCAAGAGCGCCATTTTCAAATTCCAAAACCGCAACCGCAGTATCTTCAACTTCGATATCGCGTGCAAGTGTTCTTGTAATAGCAGAAACGGACTTAACCGGACCCATTATGTACTGCATAACATCAATGCCGTGGATGCCCTGATTCATAAGAGCGCCGCCGCCATCCATTGCCCATGTACCACGCCAGCCACCGCTTTTATAATATTCCGGTGAACGGTAGAATTTCATACTTAAATCCGCAACGACTACCTTGCCGATGAGATTTTCGTCAACGATTTTCTTAAGCGTCTGCACGCCCGGGGTAAATCGCATCTGCGATACAACAGACATTTTAACTTTATTTTTCTCACAAGCCTTTAAAATATCTGCAATCTCGGCATTTGTAATAGCCATCGGCTTTTCAACAACGATGTGCTTACCTGCATTCGCCGCCTGAACTGCAAGTGGCGCATGAAGACCGCTTGGAGTGCAGATACAGACCGCATCAATTTCATCGCAAGCAAGTAAATCCTCAACTGAATCAAATGCTTTAACGTTATATTTCTCTGCAAAAGCAACGCGAGACGGCTCGTAAACATCGGTAACACCGTAAAGCTTTGCGCACTTGTTTTCGCCAATTGCCTGCGCATGCCAATTTGAAATAACACCGCAGCCTATAATACCAAAGTTAATAATTTTTGCCATAACTTTTTCCTCGCCTTTAATTTACTAAGATATTTATATCATAATATAAGATGAGAAAAAAAGCTTAGCATTTTCTACTTATTTTTTGCCTAATTCTACTAATTGTATTTTATCACATAAAGCAAAAATAACAATGGATTTTCTTATTTTTTATCTTCACTATTTTGCAAAACCGTTTAAAATGCCAACCAAAAGCATCTTTGTTCCTTATTTAAAAACTTATTTTTTGCGCAGTTACAAGGATTTCCGCGAATTAGCATGAGTTTTACAAAAAATATGTTGACAAAGCTCAACTTATATGTTAAACTTGTTGTTACAAGCGAAACGTACATATGTTTGTAAAGGAGGTGAGAAATATGAATACATTAAATGATTGGATGAAAGGAAACTTTAAGCCTGACCCCGAAATTCTTGGTATGCTTGAACAAGCAAAGAAACAGGAGTATAATAAAAAAGAAG
>JAZNOR010000092.1:0-31240 GCA_045589235.1 Eubacteriales bacterium
CCTGTGTTTTCAAAATAGTTTACCCATTCGTATGCGCCGTGTTTTGAAATTTTCCTTGCAATATTTGTTACCTTAAGACCACCGTCAAAGGTGTATGTAGTTGAAATTTCATTGCCGTTTTCATTTACTTCGCATGTATACTCAGTGTCCCAAATGTTATTGTCGCCAAGTTTAAATGAGAAGAGTTTGTTTTCCTTTAATAAATTCATTGTGACCACTCCTTATATAAACATAATTGTGCCGATAAGACACAAAAGTGTACTGAAAATTATTTTTTTGTTCAGTTTTTCTTTGAAAAATACTGCAGAAATAGCTGCCGCAAACACAATACTTCCGCCCGTCGAGAACGGGAAAAGAACGCCTGCGGGTAAATTTACCGCAGAAATTAATTGAAGCATATATGCAACACCGCCTGCGAGAGCAGAGAGCAAAATGAAGGTCATTGGCACAATGCCGCGTGCCTTTTTAGCATCTTCTCCGCGAACAAACCAAATTGAAACAATGAATTTCAAAAGACCGCTGTAGATTAAAAATTCAGACGGGTTAACAGTTGCATAATTGGGTTCAATTTGATGTATTTTTGTTATGATACTGATAAATCCATTTAAGAAAAACACTGCCGCACAAAGAATATATTTTTTTAGTTCAGCCTTGTCACGGCTGAAGTTTGATATAACAACGCCGACGATTATGAGTATAAGCGCAATCATTCTTATAACAGAAAAGCTTTCATATCCGCATAAAAGCTCCCAAATATAAGGAACAACCATGCCACCCGTCATAAAGAATAATGTATAAAGTGTGGCTCCGCCAAGGTTTATTACTTTGAACCCCAAAACCTCACAGGTTAGAAGAAACGCTGTCATAATAACTGCCATTATGAGAGAATACGGTGAAAAAGTAACATTAAATCCGTTTATCGCCCAAAAAGCAATGGCAGAGAGCAATCCGGTATAAGCGTTAAACTTGGAAACTGCAGCAAAGCTTGTACCGCTTTTTTCCTGATATAGTTTGTGTATTGCAACATTTACTGCGAGTAAAATCGCTGCGAATGTAAGCATTATATAGTTTTGCACAAAAGTCACCCAACCTTTTGTGCATACTATAACAGAAAAAACGCAAGAGTTATATTGACTTTTCACCAAAAAACATTGT
The DNA here is from genome assembly GCA_045589235.1 of Eubacteriales bacterium. Classification (GTDB taxonomy): domain Bacteria; phylum Bacillota; class Clostridia; order Oscillospirales; family JAAYXM01; genus RGIG7332. The sequence continues at coordinate 1,156 of JAZNOR010000092.1, forward strand.
AAAATCACCATAGTGAAGTTTGCGTCTTGTAGATGCTTAATAAAAACTGTATATTTGGTGCAGGTGAGTTAAATTATGAGTAGAAATTCTGAAATTTTATCCGCAATAAACCCCTTTAAAATCAATGTGGAATTCAATAAAATCAGAAACCCGTCCACCGATAAGGTTAGTTCGCACATTCACGAGGTGTGCGAAATTTATGTAAATCTGACGGGAGATGTTTCATTTATCGTTGAGGATGCAGTATATCCGATAAAGCCGGGCGACATAATTATAACGCGCCCGTTTGAATATCATCACTGTGCATATCACACAAGTAAAGACCATGACCATTTCTGGATTTTATTTTCATCTGACGGGAATGAAGAATTGCTTGATATGTTTTTCGACCGCGCTTTGGGCGAAGGAAATCATTTGTGCCTTCCGCCGGAGGAAATTGACGATTTTATTGAACATTGCCATAAAATGACTAAACCAAGCAATAGTGAAAGAGAAAAATACTATAATTTTTTCAAGCTGATTGATTTTCTCGCCAATGCAAAAATAAATACGATAAAAAAGAATGAGGAAGCGCGCGATGTTAATCTTGCGCTTAAGTATATTAAAAAGAATTTGTCTCAACCAATCTCGGTTGAAAGTATAGCACAAAATGCTTTTGTAAGCGTTAATACATTGGAGCGTCATTTCAAAGAGCAACTCGGAATATCGCCGTATGCTTATCTTCAGAAAAAGCGCCTTGCGAATTCAGCAAGGCTACTTGCTGATGGGCTTTCGGTTACTGAGGCATCAGAGCAAAGCGGATTTTCTGACTATTCGTGGTTCATTGCGCTGTTTAAAAAGAATTACGGCGTAACTCCGCTTCAGTATAAAAAGAAGCTTCGCGAAAATGAGGTTAAAAAGCTATCCGTCACAGAAGATAAAAAATAAGGCGTGGCATCATATTTGATGACACGCCTTTTAAATTAGCTGAGAAGTGATGTGCAGTGCGGGCAACGAGTAGCTTCAATGTTAACCTCGCTCTTGCAGAACGGGCAAACTTTAGTTGTCGGCTCTGCTGCAACTTCCGGCTCAGGCTTCTTGCCAATTGCCTGAACCTTGTTTATAAACTTGACAAGTAAGAAGATGATAAACGCCATAATGAGGAAATTGATGACAGCAGTGATAAATGCACCGTATTTGATTTCCGCACCGTTTACGTTCCAAACTAAATTTGAAAAATCGGTTTTAGCAAAGATTCCGATAGCCGGAGATATAACGTCACCGGTGAGGGACTTGATAATTGCCTGGAAAGCACCGCCGACAATAACACCAACAGCCAAGTCGATTACATTGCCGCGAGAGATGAATTCTTTAAATTCTGCGAAAAACTTTTTCATTTTGACAGCCTCCAATAATTTGATATAAAAATTATATCAAAAGCTGTCGAAAAAAACAAGTGTTAAAGTTACTTTACTTTATTTAATATTTTACTTATAGGTAAAATGAGAAAACCAACTGCAAAATTGCCTATCATATGAACTAAATCGAAGCCGAGTCCTGCAATAATCCAAGCTATCATTCCGTTGAAATCAAGCCCGAACATAATTGCCTGCGCGGGAGCATAAAGCGCGCCGAAGCAAATACCATGTATGGCGCAAAGAGCAGGATAAATCCAAAATGCTATTTTTTCGGGAATGCGCTTCGGCAAAAGCATAGTAGCGCCCCAGAGAACTGTCCATATGTATAAATACGGAATCCACCAAGTTGAAAAGCCTGCAAATAAGCCGTTTAGGAACACATAAACATAAATCGGAATTAGTGCCTTTGAACGGTAGGAGAGAGTATATGCAATTGTCAGCGCGCCTAAAAGATGCACATTCGGCAAAAATTCCATAAGAATTTTTGAAATGAACATTATTGCGCCGAGCATGGCGAAAATGCAAAGCTCAAGCGTTGTTATCGGGCGTTTACCCTTTTGTGTAAATGAGCTCATACTTATCCCCATCTTTAAATTCCGTTGCTTCGATACCTGAATTTAAGTATTCACCGTCTTTATAAAACGCCCAGTATGCGCCGTCTTTGTTGTAATCTGCGCGCACACCGTTTGCATATTTTATGTACATACCGTACTGACTGTTTTCACCGCTAATGAGATTATGCTCAAGAAGCGCTTCACCAACGGTTTTCGCATCTGTGTGAATTGTGAAAAGAACGGTCTTTTCGGAATCAGTAATTTCAAAATTAAGAGTTTTTGAACCGTTGCCGAGTTCGGTATCTTCCGAATATGATGCGGTATCGTGATTTCCACCACACGCGGTAAAGAGAAAAATGACGCATAAAATAATTGCTGTTAATTTTAAATTCTTCATTTTTTTACACTTCCTTTTTAAATATTTTAGCATATTTTGTTACAGTATGCAATAAACGAAACGCGCAAAATTTGCGCAGATTTATAAAATATGATACAATTAAGAAAACGATGTGAGAGGTTTATGCCCGTGAAATGGTATAAGTACAATATCCGCGACCTTAGTGAAAGTGAATATAAAAAATGGTTTTCTCTCATGAGTGATGCAAAAAAGGCACGAACATTAAAACTCAAACCTGACGACAGATTGCGAACGGTAGCGGGGGAGATGCTCGCGCGATGCGCAATTTCCAAGTGGTGCGGAGTATCGGCAGAAGAGATTGTTTTTCTTAAAGACAAAAACGGAAAACCGTATGCCAAAAATTCAGATGTGCATTTTAACATAAGCCATTCGGGAGATATGGTAGTCTGCGCGGTATCAGATAGTCCGGTAGGAATAGATATTGAAAAGATCCGTGAGATAAATTTGAGAATTTTAGAGCGTATTTGCTCAAAGCGCGAGCTTTTATATTTTTCGGAAGAGCCGAAATTAAATCAATTCTTTGAAATATGGACGGCGAAAGAAGCGCAAGCTAAACTTTTCGGCAAGGGACTTGCAGGAATAAGCCAAGAAATCGGCACAAATATAAAAATAACACATATTGATTATCTCGACTATAAAATCGCGGTTGCCGAGATTGACAAATAGGCAATATATTATATAATAAATATATAAAGAAAAAGGAGAAAGGTATTATGAATTTAGCATTTGCAGGAGTGAGACACAGCCATATTTTAGATTTATATGCAATGGCTGAAAAGCACGATGAGGTTAATATTGTCGGCGCATTCGAGGAGTTTGACGAGGCTAGAATCGCAGCTGAACAGTCACACGGAGTGTCTTTTACATATAAGAGTTATGACGAGGTTTTAAACGATGCCAATGTCGATGCAATTGCAGTTGGTGACTATTACGGCCGTCGCGGTAAAATGATTATCAAAGCACTTGAGCACGGTAAGCACGTTATCTGTGATAAGCCAATATGTACGGATTTAGCAGACCTTGATGTTATCGAAAAGCTCGCAGCTGAAAAGAATTTAAAAGTAATTTGTATGTTAGACTTACGTTATGTAAAATCTGCGACAAAGGCAAAAGAGCTTATTGAAAACGGAACGCTCGGCAAGGTTAATATCATTTCATTTACCGGTCAGCATTGCTTAAATTACGGCACCCGTCCGGGTTGGTATTTTGAAGAGGGCAAGCACGGCGGAACAATTAACGATATTGCAATCCACGGCATCGACCTTATCAGATATATGACAGGTAAAAACTTAACTAAAGTAAACTACGCGCGCACTTGGAACGCTTTTGCAACAAAAGAGCCGAATTTCAAGGATTGCGGTCAGTTTGCAGCTGAGATGGAGGATATTGCAATTTCGGCAGACGTTTCATATGCGGCACCGGCGTTTAAAGACGGGTTGCTCCCGACTTATTGGGATTTCTATATCTGGGGCGAAAAGGGAATGATTAACTTCAATCTCCGCGATGATGTGCTCCACCTTTACACTGATAAGAAAGAGGATATAATCCCTGCTGAAATCGGAACAAACTGGATGAATGACTTTGTTGATGAGCTTAAAGGTAAGAAAACTCTTCTTGATATGAAGGACACAATCAAGTCACAGCGACAGGTTCTTGAAATTCAAAAAGCATCAGAAAAGTAAAAATAAATCTCCTATGGCAGAAAGTAATTTCTACCGTAGGAGATTTTTGTGCAAGATATTAAACAGTTTTAATACGAAATACCATGCGCGAGCATCGCATTTGCGACCTTTAAGAAACCGAATATGTTAGAACCAAAGAGAAGGTTTCCAGGTTTTCCGTATTCTGCGGCGGCATTCGCTGAGTTGTGGTAGATGTTTGTCATAATATTTTTTAAGCGGACATCAACCTTTTCAAATTCCCAGCTGTAACGCATACTGTTCTGAGCCATCTCAAGAGCTGAAGTTGCAACACCACCGGCATTTGCAGCCTTAGCCGGGCCGTAGAGAATACCTGCATCTAAAATCACTTTAACAGCACCCGGAGTTGACGGCATGTTAGCACCCTCAGCCACGCACATGCAGCCATTCTTTACGAGAAGCTTAGCACTTGCTTCGTCAAGCTCGTTCTGAGTTGCGCACGGAAGTGCAATATCACACGGAATTGACCAGATGCCACTGCAACCCTCAGTGTAAACCGAGCCCGGAACAATATCTGCATATTCAGAAATTCTGCCGCGTCTCTGCTCTTTAATTTCGCGAACAACGCTGAGTTTCATACCGTTCGGGTCATAGATGTAGCCTGAAGAATCGCTCATTGCAAGAACTTTAGCGCCGAGCTGATTTGCCTTTTCGTGAGCAAACACAGCAACGTTACCCGAACCTGAAATAACAACATTCTTGCCCTCAAAGGATTCATTCTTATCCTTCAGCATTTCCTCGGTAAAGTAGCAAAGACCGTAACCCGTTGCCTGCGGGCGAACGCGCGAACCGCCGTATGTGCGGTCCTTGCCGGTGATTGCACCGGTGAACTCATTTTTTAGGCGATGATACTGTCCATAGAGATAACCGATTTCGCGGCTGCCAACGCCGATGTCACCTGCAGGAACGTCGGTATCAGCACCGATATGCTTTGACAATTCTGTCATAAAGCTCTGGCAGAAGCGCATAATTTCAAAATCCGAACGGCCTTTCGGGTCGAAATCTGCACCTCCTTTAGCGCCACCTATCGGAAGACCTGTGAGCGAGTTTTTAAGTATCTGCTCAAAGCCCAAGAACTTGATAATTGATTCATTAACAGACGGATGGAAACGAAGACCACCCTTATACGGACCAATTGCGGAGTTGAACTGAACACGATAACCACGGTTAACGTGAACCTTATTATTATCATCAACCCAAGAAACGCGGAATGAAATACTTCTCTCCGGCTCGACTAATCTGTCTACAACGCCAAGCTCTGCAATTTCCGGCCTGCGCTCTATAACAGGTACTAAAGAATGCAGCACCTCGCGAACTGCCTGGTGAAATTCATACTGCGCAGGATTGCGACGCACTACATCTTCAAAAACTTTTGCAAGATATTCGTTTTTTAAATCCATTACAACTCTCTCCCAACGTGATTTATCACATAAAATTCGAACGTTATTATTATAGAATGAAATTTTATTTTTGTCAACTTTCATTTTGAGCATTTTGAAATTTTTTGCCACATTCTTTAATTTCTGCAGAATTCCTGCATTTAATTCATAAATAAAACGTTTTAAAAAAATATTTTTTGAAAGAAATATTGCAAGTATATTTCAAAACAAAAAAACAGGCTTGTTTTCACAAGCCTGTTTTTTACTTTTAATTAAACTCTTACGCACTCAAAGTCCATAGTCTGAGCGAATACTTCGATTTCCTTAGAAAGGTCACCGATACCGAGAGCTGAGTGATGACCCGGACCCTGGATACACCAGTCGTTAAAGAATTCCGGAATCGGCTTTTCAACTCTTACACGGCAGTTCGGATTACCGATGTTAAGAATGTCACCCGGAACGATCTCTGCAACAGTGTAGATAAGCTTAAATGTCTTCTCTGTGCCAACCTGAGTGAGGTTTAAGATTGTGCAGGTGCCGAGCTTCATATTGAAGTCGATACCGAGACCCTCGCCAATCTTACCGTGGTGAGTTGTGAGGTTCTGGAGCTTCGGCTTACCAACAGCTAAGTCAACGTTACTCGGGCCATCGTGTCCCATAAGGATGAAGTTCTCATCAAAGTCCTGTGAGAAGAACTCGAGGAACATTCCGCCGCCACCGAGGAGATTTAAAATCTTCATTGCCATAGCAGCCTTAACGTCACCCTCGGTAACGCTCGGGATACCCATAGCAGTAAGTCTTGAAGCAGCAAGTGAAGACTGACCGCGGAGCTGGATGTACTTTTCGTCCTGACCCCACCAGTAGTAACCAAGACCGTCAATCTTATACTTCTTAACGATTTCATCAAAAGCAACTGCAATCTTTGCAGATTCTCTCATATGCTCGTCTGTAACAGAATCATCTACTTCGTAGAACTCGCGGAATTCCTTGTACATTTCCTGAAGCTGATCATCAGTTACAGCATCATATGCCTGCTCAATTTCCTGAATCTCAGGACGGCAAACGAGCTGGCTGGTTGCGCGTAAAATCTTGTGGTCATCAACCGGCATATCAACCATGTTTGTGTAGGTGTTACCGATAACTGCGAAGCGGCATCTTGAATATGCCTTAGCAGCAGCAGCACCCATACAAGTGCGCTGAACTTCGTTCCAGAACTTGTCATCGCCGAAATGGCCTGTAATTACCTGGAATGCTCTCTTCATAGCAACGAGTGTGCATGAATACTCCGGAATCGGGCAAGCGCCCTCGTGGTGGAGATAGAGCTCAGTGTCAGCAGTTGCGTAGTCATAAGATGAATCCTCATGTGCATTCACAAGACGAATCGGAACGTTAACTGCGTTAACACTTGGAACGATAAGTGTACCTGTTGTGTAACCAAACGGGAAGATGAGAAGGATATCAATATCTCCTTCTTTGAAAACTTCTGCAGCCTTTGCCGCAGTCTCGTATGTGTCAACAAGACCCGGGCTTACTACATCAGCATACTCGCTGAGCTTTCCTACCAACTTGTCGTACATTGCGAGACCCATCTCTTTAAGGTTAGCGTACTGATGGAAGTACATGTTGAGACCGGTCGGTAAAAGACCAATTCTCGGGCGTAATTTCTTACTCATTTTATTTTTCCTCCTAAATTATAATTTTAATAATCGAGCTGCATTTCCGCGGAAAATAAGCTCGCGCTCGGCATCAGTTATATCAGCACCAAGGACTGCGCCCTGGATAAAGCGGTAACCCTGCATCGGAGCATCCGTTGCATATAAAACTTTTTCTGCACCGACTTCGCGCACCATTCGCTCAACCATTCCGTTAAAGCGACCGGTATCACATAAATCAAGGTAAGCACCCGGATATTTTTTAGCAAGCTCAATTGCAAGCTCGGTCTGCCCCTGAATTGAGTGACCCATAATAAACTTGATATTCGGGTTTTTACTTAAAATTGTATCAATTTTATCTGCTGAGTTGCAGGACTCACCATTCATCGAAACACCCCAGGTGTGACTCAAAACGATAAGACCACGCTCGTTTGCAAAACGGAACATATCTTCATAGAGCTTATCTGTGATATTTGTTCTGTGATAGTCAGGCAAAGTTTTAATTCCGACATAGCCCGGGTTTTCATCAAAAGCTTTTTCAATTTCGGAAATTGTTGTTCCAACATTCGGGTTAAAGCCGAAATAACCTTTGATTCTGTCAGGATAATTGCGCATTGCGTTTGCAATATCCTCGCGATGGCTGCCTGTAACAAACAAGTCTTCACATGGCGCACATACGATCATTTCAACGCCACACTCGTCCATATACTCGACCATTTCATCAGCTTCATACATTCCGTAATGGATACAGTACTCAGGACCCATATGAGTGTGGATATCAATCATTTTATAGGGAAGTGAGAAGTTCATATTCTTACCTCCTTAATAAGTCTTTCGATGTTGCCGTGAGCCACCATCTCACGTACTTCATCGGAGAAGGTTGCATTCATAAGGCAATTTAAGCTGCATCCGACAGCATTTGACGGAAAGTTTGAACCATAGATAAGTCTCTCCGGGCCAAACTCTTTGCATATTATCTCGTAATCGTGAGCTAAACCTAAGTCGCCTGTTTCGAGATAAACATTCGGATACTTCTTAAGAAGCGGATAGATAAGTCGTCCGCACGGCCAGATGCCTTTGTTGCATATAATAACCGTAAGTTTCGGGAACTCTTTAAGCACATTATAAATATACTGATAATCCGGCTGCGGTTCAAGATATATCGGAATTTTAAGCTCAGAATATAAATCGAGCTGCTCGCCCATTGTTACATCGCACATAATGTAGCGGTTTTTATCCGGCCAAGCCTTGAGAAGACGAACATCGTTTTCCTTCATGCTTGCGATGAACTTATCTGACTCGAATTCCTTATCCGTAATCTCCGGAAGGATTGCCCAAACGGGAATGAGTCGGTCTGTATGACCTTTAATTGCATCGGATAATATCTTATTGCCCTTGCGCGGATCATAGTCATATTGTGCCCTGTGGAATACGCACGCCTTTTCGATGCCAAACTTATCCATAACACTGAGCATTTCTTCTGCGTTGCCCACGGTCTGAACATCATCAAGAATAACAAAGCTTTCGTGATTTACGATTTCGTGTTTTACAAAATCGTGACCGATGCAAGCATTAGCATCAATAATTCGCATTTATTTTCACCTTACTCCTGCATTAAGAATCTGATCGGATTTTCATCAGCAATCATTTTAATGTCCTCTGCAGCCATCTTCTCCTGGCGCATCATCGGAACGATGTTAGTAAAGATATGGTCATAGCCCCAGCCACCATATTTGTGGAGAGATGCCTTTAAGCATACGTCGTTTGAAATGATAACCTGCTTGCCGTAACCGTCAGCAACAAGCTTTTTAAGCATTGCAACGCGCTCAACGTCAGTTGCAAACGGACCGCCTGCAAATGCGCCCTCCTGTGCTTCGAAGTAATACTCCTTACCACAGTTGTCAAACTCAATGTAAGCACCGGTAGCCATAATAGCCTTTAAGTACTCATAATCAAATGTAACGTCAATATGGCAAACGCAGATGCTCTTACCCGGAACGCCGTTCTCAATAAGTAAATTAACAGCATCCAAACCTGCCCATGACCACGGATATGTATGTAAGTAAATCGGAAGGCCAGTCTTCTTGTGAGCGATAGCTGCAGCAATGATTGAGTTGCGCTCAACTGGATAAATCTTCTCGCTGACACCAACTTCACCGATAGCTCCTGCCTTGATGCCGGAATCCTCAATGCCAACTTCGATTTCCTTAATTAAAATCTCAGCCATTTCTTCAGCCGACATATTTGAATATTTCTCATCCAATGCGTCGTGAACGAAAAAGCCCGTGCCGACAACGATATCAATATCGGTTGTCTCCTGGATTTTTTTAAGCTTTGCCATATCGCGGCCGATGCCGATTGAAGTTAAATCTAAAAGCAAGTCAACGTTGTGGTTCTTTAAGAATTTAATCTCGTTTATAGCATCGTTCTCATCTGAAAGAATGAGATTTTCGCGAATAATATACGGATTTCTTCTTAAAACGCCGAGATTTTCCATTTTGACTTCACTGTAGAAAAGTTCTTTGGCTTCTGCATCTTTTGGCTCAACAGCCTCGTGAGTGATGTCGATGAGAAGATGCTCATGAGCTAAGACTCTCTTACAGTCTGCTAAATTTTTTGTTCCTCTGATTGTGTTAATTGTTTTCATAATATCAGCTCCTTAAAAAGATGCTATTATGAAGTTCTCTTCATAATAGTTATTATACACTATTAAAACTTTCTTTTCATTGGTCAAAAGCAGCTTTTTTATAGTGTTTTTCGTTATTTTAATATAATTCCACCCTTTTGGTAGAAAACATTTCCTGCTTTCAAGTATTCTTTAACCGCGCTCTGCATACTGCTGTTTTCAGGCAATTCGTCTATGGGAATCGGTTTTTCAAGGTGATATAAAAAAGTATACACTTCTTTCCCGTCATTAAGCAGCGGAAACGCAATATAATCACTTGCAAAGTCAATAATATTACTCTTCTTTTTAATTATATCACAAAGTCGCATCTCAAGCATCCATGAAAAACAGCAGAACGCTTTATATTCGTATTCGGGATAAAATTTCTCAAATATTTCGCGTGCTTTTGCATAAGATTCTCTGCAAAGCTCGTAGGTAAACGGCTCGTGTGCAGGAATGTGAACATTTAAAACTTTATCGCCTTTGCGCAAAATCTCATCATATCCGCAAAGCTCAATTTTTTCTGTTTCACATTCTCCGTATTTATTTACGGGATATCCAATAACGGAATTTTCTTTAATCTCGATATCTGCATAAAACTTGTCTTCCTCATTGTCCTGACCATTTGAGCCAAAAACCATTCCTTTTTTATGCATATACTGCCCGTCAATTAAAATTCTTATATCGTCACCTTTTCTGTAAACACGGACCTTTTCAGGAAAATTCATCATTTCAAAATTAAGGCGGCCTATACGAATGAGTTTCAACTTGACAAAAAGCATGAACCACTCGACGTAAATTCGCATTCCGCTTCTGCCGAACATATCGAAATAATCGTTAATCTCTGCATCGAACCCCTGGAGTGTATCTGAAATTATTTCAAACGGAAGGCCTCGCTTTTCCATTTTTCGCACCATATCCTCAACGCAGAAAAGAAGTGAAAATAGCGGCGCGAAATCCGTTGCCATTTCAGCACGGTCAGGCATTTTCATTTTATGTAGTGGCGAATTTTCTTCTATTATGCAATATAAAACGTATGTAAAAAGAAGTAAGTCGCGGTCTTTGGCAACAAGCTCTGCTGCGAGAAGAACATCATTAAACCATCTTCTGAAGAAATTGTATTTATCATTAAGGCGTTTTAATCGCTCGGTATCAATAATTGCACTACCTTTTTCCTCAAAAAGCCTTTTGCCTTTAATATAAAATTTAAGAAATTCATCGGAGTATTCAATTTTTAGTCGATTGCAAAAATGTTTTGCCGCCCGTTCCATAATTTTCTCCTAAAAAATATTTAAGCGGTGGGAAATACCCCACCGCTTAAATAATACAATATTTTAATGCTCAGGTCAAGAGAACAACTACTTGTTTATAACACAAATATCGCCGAAATAACTCTTGCCGTTTACCACAACAAACGGAAGAACCTGCATATTTTTCTTTTTGTCGAGAGTTACCGTAAATTTACCATCTGCCTGCTTTAAAGACTCACCGTCTTCTGCGTTTACTGCAAGGCTTGCTTTACCGTCTGCATAGACATACAAGCCGTATTTCTCGACATCTACCTTATCAAATTTATTAAAGCTTACCTCAACTTCAACAGTACCTGCCTTAGACGAGGTATTTGCAACAACATCAAAGTCAGCTTCAGGTGCGCTTGTATGTGCAAGCGGAATTTCAAAACGATTGCTCTTTGCAATGTTGTAGACATAACCCTTTGAAGCATCGGTTGCATCCTTGTAGCTACGAATTGTGGTTACAAGGCCGATGTTTAAGTCAACCTTACCCTTATCCTTAGCATTTACATTTGCACTCTCAATTAAGTATGCGCCATTGAAGTCAGAGGTCTTATCTCCGCCGTTATCAATGTAAATGTAGTTACCTGCGAGAGAATCTACATCAACATTACCGTTAAAGTCAACTGTAATTACGTTTTCCCTAACCATTTCCTTGGTAAAGTCACAAACGATACCTGTAAGGCTATCTTCATACTCATTACCGCAAAGCTTTGTACCGTCGTTTAAGTATGTGTAGCTCGGTGATAACTTACCGTCTTCATATGTTACAACACCCACAAAGCCGGCAAAATCGAACTTATCATCAACTGTATATGTAATGTTCTTATTTGTTGAGTAAACGATATAATCCTCACGACCGCCCTTGAGCGTTACCTTAACAGCACGTGCAATATCGTTCTTCTCGCTCTTTCCGGAAGTTGCAACCATTGGGACTTCTTTAACGCCCATAATATATGCGCTGTCCTTATACGGCTCGATTACAGCAGTATAGAATGAGTCTAAGTTCTTGCCCTGACGACGTGCCATAATCTGCTTGATAAGCTCAGGAGCGCCATTTGCAAGCGGCGGACGTGTGTCTGCATAAGCAAACTCAGTAAGGTCCGTGTTGAGCATTGTGAGCTTTAAGTGTAAATTTTGCTCGCCCGGAAGAACATCAAAATAGTCCTTTATCTTAAAGTCTGCGCTGATTGTTGCGCTTTCCGGATTTGCAGCTCTGTAAACATTTTTAAGCCATGTAAATCCTGTCGGGTACTTAAGCGGAGTTTCCCAATCATTGTTCCAAAGCGGGTCGATTCCGTATGGAGCATCAGGTCCTGCATAAGAACCTACAAACTGACCTTTTTCATTTGTCTGCGCAGTCATCGGAATATCAACTGAAATTTCCTCAGCTTGTGCATGGAAATTATAAATGTGGTCATTTCCACCCTTAACACGGAAGAAGTCAACTGCATAGCTTACATCGTCCGTTGCATCAACTGAAACTACCGTTCTGCGGAAAATCTTGGTTTCATCATAGAATTCCGGAGCATCAACGTCCATTACCTTTACCTTGCCGGAATCATCAAAGTGGTACGGGTCTCCAACAAGCATCTGATTTGCTATATAGTTCTGGTAATTTGCACCATCTTTGCTCATAACAGTAACTGTGTTGTGAGCCATCGGAGTGTTAACCCATGTAATTCTGTTGCAGTCTATCGTCTTATAGTCCGGATTACCAAGGTCCGGTGCCATATCAATACCATATGCGATAACACCTAAATTGAGTGTATCATAATGGCCGTGGCCGAAGTTCTTACCGTAGTACATCCAGAAGCTTCGCTGTGTATCTTCGCCGTTTGGTTTAACTTCACCGTCGCGGAACATCGCAAGACCGTAACCTGTAAGGTTAAGGCTCGGGTTCTGAACGACCGTGCCGTGCTCATCTATAATTGCTTGAATTTCATTTCTGGATGCATAAGGATCTGCCGAGAAAATGCCACCGTTTATTCCGCTTAAATCGCCGCCTTTTAAGTTGTAAATGAGGCGTGCAATGTTAATATCCTTAACGCCTGCACCCCATGCAGAAATTAAAACATTTGCATTTGCAATCTGCATCGGCTTTGCAAACTGACCGGTGTCACCGATGTTCGGAACATATTTGCCTGCAAGAGTTAACTTACTGATCGCCTCAAGTGCCTGACGATACTTGGGATGCTCATATAAGTTAGCGGATGAGTATGTATCCTTATAGCCAAGTAAGATGTCTGCAACCGTGCTGAATGCATTCATCCATACAGTATTGTAGCCCGGTGCAGCTTCGTTACCCCAACCGTCACGGTCGACGGTATTTACCATCGTTGTATAGAAGTTACCCTTCTCACCCTTCATACCCGTTGCGCTCGGCTCGAAAATCCAGTCGATCCACTCAGCGGTTTCAGGGAATGTGTCGAGAACAACACCTGCATAGGCCATTACCATCTGCGGATAGCCGACGTTACCCTTAATTTCAAGGTCATAAATTCCCTGACGAATTGAACGTAAAATACCGTTATCGCAGTTATATCTGATTAAATCTGCAGAGGTCTTGGTGTTCTCCATATTATAGCGCTCTGCTTTTTCTGATAAGAAGTCAATAACCTTCGGGTTGTCCATAGCAGGCCAGAAAGCATCATAAGCCTGAGATAAGTTAACGGCAATTGTGTAGTCACCGATACGACCTACAACCTTACCGACACCTGTACCGCCGTCTGAGTTCAAGTACGGCATCCACTCTTCTTTAAGGTGCATTTCGTGATATACATCGGCAACACGGTCAAGTATAATTGCGCCTGCAATTCCATACTTTTCATCGCCTGTATAAACATAAGCTTCGCGAAGTGCATGAAGTGAGCGAGGAATGACGCCACCTTTATTTGCATTCCATGTGCCCCACCATACACCGGACTCATTATAAAGCGGGATATATACGTGAACTTCCTTTATCGAAGAATATTCTCCCGTATAATACTTACCTGTATCGTAGCCGTTACCGTCATCAACGCCCCAGTTCGGCTCGTCTTCGGTATTCTTTTCCGGATAGAGAACATTTTTAAGGTATCCGTCTTTGCCTGCAGCCACAAGCAAGTCGTTTTTAGCTTTGGCAACAGCAGGATCAAACTTTCCTGTTTCGCCGCTGCCCAATGCATAATAGCCACCAAAGTCATTTGAAGGGAAACTGCGGCGGCATGCGGAACACTGAACCTTCCACGGGTTTTCCAGCGCATCAATTATCCAGCCGCTTTTGCTCATTATGTCCTCGCCACAGTAGCGGCAAAGACGATAGTTCGGGTCGTTCTTCCACCACTGACCACGAGTAAGTTCCTGAGAAGTGACAAGATTCCAAATTTCCTCATAACGGTCAACAACCTTGTCGCCTTCTTCGACCGCTTTATCGCGTGCAGCTTTTGCCCAGTCGTATTTTTTCAAATTTTCACTTCTGTTTGCAAGCTTTTCCTCAGTGTAGATACTACTGCGCTTTTTAACCGGACCTGCAACAATCTGAATTTCCTGCGCATCATCGTTTGATGTTACCGAAATTGTTGCAAGACCTGCTTTTTTTGCAGTAACTTTACCGTTTGCATCAACAGTTGCAATAGTGGTGTCAGAGCTTGTAAAGCTCGAACCGTATGTTGCACCCGTAATGTTCGCACTTTCGCCTACTGCAATTGCAGAATTCCCGTTGTCAAGAGAAATTCCTGCAGGTGCCATTATAAGCTTAACATCTTCTTCCTGTGCAAATGCAGGGGTTAAGCTTACAAAAATGGCGCTCGCAAGTACAAGTGCTAGAATTTTTGTAACTTTTTTCATAAATAACCCTCCTATACCTAATATAAATTATATACTTTTATGCAAGTTTTTTCTTTGGTATAATACGGTGATTTATAGGTCAAATACGTTATTTTAATATTTCCAGTGATTTTTTAATATCTGACTCTATAGCATGTTTAAGTGCATCTAAGCTTTCGAATTTTTGTTCTTTCCGTAACATATCAATAAATTCAATTGCAATTTTTTTACCATATAGATCGCCACTGAAATCTATTATATACGTTTCAGCACGCGGAATGTTATCGCTCTTTACAGATGGGCGTATGCCAACATTTGTAACTCCATAATAGACTTTACCGTCTATATGCACGCGTGTTGCATAAACGCCAAAGAGCGGAATACAAGCGTTCTCGGCAAAGCGTTGATTTATTGTGGGTATGCCGATACTGCGCCCAAGTGCCGCACCGTGCTCGACAGGTGCTAACATAAAATGATTGTGCCCCAAAAACTTTGTGGCAGATTTCATATCACCCTGTTCAATAAATGAACGAATCAGGCTTGAACTTATCGTTTTTTCATCAAGCTCAACGCGGTTTACAATATCGCAAGCAATATTTAAACGGTTGCACAAAGCGGCTAGCTTTTCACCGTCGCCTTCTCCTTTATAACCAAAACGAAAGTCAAAACCTACAACAAAATGGCACGCGTTAAATCTATCAATCAAAATGCTTTTAACAAACTTATCCCACGGAAGCGATGCGCAAGATGTATTAAATTCAATCGGCAGCATTTCATCAATGCCGTAAAAATGCTTCATAAGGAGAGCGCGTTCATCTGCCGTGTTTATGAGCGGCACTGATGCGCCGGAGACAACGCCGGCCGGGTGGCGATCAAAAAGAAGCGCAGAAGATATTAAATTTTTACTCTCGGCGAGCTCTTTTGTTTTTTTGAGCAGGGCGCCATGGCCTAAGTGCACGCCGTCAAAAAAACCGAGGGAGACAATCTTCTTTTGCATATTACACCTCGAAAAAGCTTTTAATTGTTTTTAAAAAATTCTTTTTATCACGTGATACAACCTCGGCGAGCATTAAAAATTCACCGTTTTCATCGTATACACGAAAAATCCCGCTTTCAAGATTAGTTCTCACTTCGGCGCCGTTGCGCGCTTTTTTTGCACCTTTTTCATTGATTGTAACGCTTGGGTATTCGCTAAAAAGCATGTCGACAGGGGAGAGGAGAGTCTCGCCTTTTTCCTGAATTTCTTCAATAGTATGTGCATCACAGAGCTTAAAGTTTCCGGACTGCAATCTGCAAAGGGAAGTGAGTGTTGCACCGCAACCGAGTTTTTCGCCAATATCAGCGCAAACTGTGCGGATATATGTGCCCTTGGATACAGATAAAACCAGCGTTGCAAAGGGCGGTGAAAATTCCTCAATTTCAATTGAATATACGGTTATTTTGCGTGATTTGCGTTCAACCTCAACACCGTCGCGTGCAAGTTCGTAGAGCTTTTTACCACCGATTTTTATAGCGGAATACATCGGCGGAATTTGTTCAATTTCACCGATTTGCGAATTAACAGCAGACAAAAATTCATCGCGCGTTACATTAACATCGCATTCATTTGTAACCTCGCCTGTTATATCCTGCGTATCGGTGGTAATACCGAGCTTTAGCTGCGCTCGGTATACCTTATCATGCCCCGTTGCATACTCAACCGCGCGTGTTGCACGCCCGATAAAAACGGGAAGCACACCTGTTGCCATCGGGTCTAAAGTTCCTGAATGGCCGATTCTCCGCGTTTTATATATTCCGCGAAGCTTTGCGACAACATCGTGAGATGTAAAGTCCTTCGGTTTATTTACAATAACGATACCGTTCATTTGCTTTTCTCCATAAGTGCAGAAATGATTTTTTCTTCAACTTCAATCGGCGTGCCGAAAATTGTTGCGCCTGCAGCACGAATATGACCGCCACCTCCGAAGATTGCGCAAATTTCAGCCGCGTTAAACTTATCAGAAGAACGCATTGAAATTTTGCAGGAGTCACCTTTTTCGCGTATCAGAATACCCAATTCAACTCCTTCAACAGAACGGGCGAGCGCAGAGATATTATCCAAATCATCTTCGGTTGCATCTGCATCTGCAATATCACTGTTGCGCAGTCTCATAACAGCAACCGCACCATTTAAATAAAAATTCATTCCCGAAATGAGCTTTGCTTCAATTTTAAGGCGTGCACGTGATTTTTCAACAAAAAATACGCGGTGCATATCATCAAAATTGAGGGGATATTTATAAATCTCAGCGGCAATTTCATGTGTACGCGCGGTCGTGTTTGCATTTAAAAAACACGATGTATCTGTAGAGATTGCGATATAACAAGCCATTGCAATCTCGGTGCTAACTTCTGCATTAAGTGCACGGGTAATATTCCAAATAATTTCGCCACATGCGGCAGAACCGCCCTCAACATAGGTTTTATTTGCAAATTCGCGATGAGAAATATGGTGGTCAATTGCCAAATTAACCTTGTCTGCAGATTCAGAGAAATCACTTGCAATCATATCAGGTGCCGCAATGTCAACCGCTATAACATAGTCAAATGCAAAACTTTCGTCTGCAATAAGCGGGGAAGTCATTGAAGCAAATCTCGGTGTGATGCTGGAGTTTTGCATAATATATGCACATTTTCCTGCTGCACGAAGTGAAAGGCACAAAGCGGATGCCGAACCAAGAGTATCACCATCGGGATTTTTGTGAGTCAATATTAAAAAATTATTGTTGTTTTTAAGTTCATTTAACACCAAATCAAAGGAGATTTTCATATCACAACTTCCTTTTAAAGATATCTCCCTGCTTGGCTTTGGCAGGGAGATAGTGTTTTATTTTTTGTCAAGTCCTTCAAGTAACTCCATAATGTGAGCGCCGTGAGTGATTGAATCATCGGGCGCAAAATAAAGTTCGGGAGTATAGCGAAGATTAAGACGCGCAGATAGCTCGCGACGCAGAAAGCCTGCGGCGGACTTAAGACCGCGAACGCAGTCAGAGAGAGCCTTTTCGTCGCCAAGAACACTGATGAAAATTTTAGCATAGCGCATATCCGGAGTTGCCTCAACACGTGTAATACTTACCATGGCGCCGGTTACTCGCGGATCTTTGAGTGTTCGCATAACATTACTGAGCTCGCGCATTATTTCTTCATTTATTCTACCTAATCTGTTACTTGCCATTTTAAGTCTCCTAATCCTTGACTTCTACCATTTCGAAGGCTTCGATAATATCGCCTTCTTTAATATCATTAAACTTCTCAATGTTTAAGCCACACTCAAAGTTTGATGCGACTTCCTTTGCATCATCCTTGAAGCGCTTGAGAGATGCAAGTTCGCCCTCGTGGATAACGATACCGTCACGGACAACGCGAACCTGACTGTTGCGAGTGAGCTTACCGTCTGTTACATAGCAACCTGCAATGGTGCCGATTTTTGAAACCTTAAAGGTCTGACGGATTTCTGCGTGACCGATGACTTCTTCCTTAAACTTCGGAGCAAGAAGCCCCTTCATAGCGGCCTGCATTTCCTCAATACAATCGTAGATAATGCGATACATACGCATATCAATGCCCAAACGAGTCGCCTCGGCAGATGCGTTACTATCAGGACGAACGTTAAATCCAACAACGATTGCATTTGAAGCGGAAGCGAGCATAATGTCAGACTCATTAACGCCACCAACTGCAGAGTGAATAACGCGAACGCGAACCTCTTCGTTTGAAAGCTTTTCAAGGGATGCTTTAACTGCTTCTGCAGAACCCTGAACGTCTGCCTTAACGATGATGTTAAGCTCCTTCATTTCACCTTGCTGAATCTGGCTGAAGAGGTCATCAAGAGAAATCTTCTGACCAACATGTTTGTTGGCTTCTTGCTTTTCATCATGCTTTCGCTGCTCAACGAGCTCACGAGCCATACGTTCATCTTCAACTGCGTGGAATGAATCGCCTGCATTCGGAACTTCAGATAGACCGATAATCTCAACCGGAACTGACGGACCTGCAGCCTTAAGCTGTCTGCCCTTGTCGTCTGTCATTGCGCGAACGCGACCAACGGATGTTCCGGCAATAATGATGTCACCTGCATTTAGTGTACCGTTCTGAACGAGCATGGTAGCAACAGGACCGCGACCGCGATCAAGCTTTGCTTCAATAACGGTACCTGATGCACGGCGGTTCGGGTTTGCGCGAAGTTCCTGCATATCTGCAGTGAGGATAACCATCTCAAGAAGGTTATCAATACCGTCACCGCGTTTTGCAGAAATCGGGCAAACGATTGTGCTACCGCCCCATTCCTCAGGGATAAGCTCATACTCTGTGAGCTGCTGCATAATTCTATCAGGATTAGCTGCTTCTTTATCCATCTTGTTAACAGCAACGACAATCGGAATCTCTGCAGCTTTTGCGTGGTTAATAGCTTCGATAGTTTGCGGCATGATACCGTCATCTGCCGCAACAACTAAGATTGCAACGTCGGTTACTTGAGCACCGCGAGCGCGCATTGAAGTAAATGCGGCATGGCCCGGAGTGTCAAGGAATGTAATGTCGCGATCATTTATATTAACGCGGTAAGCACCAATATGTTGTGTAATACCACCTGCTTCGCCTGAAACAACGTTTGTTTTGCGGATAGCGTCGAGAAGTGAAGTTTTACCATGGTCAACGTGACCCATAACAACAACGACCGGATCACGTGGCAATAAATCGGTTTCGCTATCTTCACTTACGTCAATTAAGCGTTCTTCGATTGTGATGATAACTTCCTTTTCAACCTTGCATCCCATATCCATTGCAATAAGAGCCGCTGTATCGTAGTCGATTACCTCGGAAACTGATGCCATAACACCCATTTTAATGAGCTCTTTAACAACATCGGCACCTGTTCTTTTCATTCGGCTTGCAAGCTCGCCAACGGAGATTTCATCCGGAATCATAACCTTAAGCGGAGTCTTCTTAGCTACCTGCTCCTGCAGTCGGCGCATCTTATCCTGCTCCTCCTGGCGGCGCTTATTACTCTGCTGCTGATTACGGTTTTTATTTTTGAATTTTTCCATTCCCTGTTTCATGCGCTTAGCACTTTCGGGAACTAAGTTATCGATGCGCTCATCATATTTTGAAAGATCAACTGAAGATACGCGCGTGTCCAAATGGTGAACGGTTGTGATTTTACCACTCTTTTTCGGAGCGTCTTCCTTCTTTTCGGTTGCGGGTTCAGCCTTCTCAGAAGCTTTACTCTTTTCTTTTTTTGGAGCGTCTTCTTTCGCAGGAGCTTCACCTGCAGGAGAAGCTTCGCTCATAAGCTTTTCAAAGCTCTCAACCTGATTTCTCTGTGTGATTACATCAAAAATCAGATTTAGTTCAGCTTCTGTAAGTACCTGCATATGATTTTTCGGAGTTGTAAGAAATTCGGTCATTATATCGGTAACAACCTTTGAGGTGAGGCCGAAATCCTTTGCCACCTCGTGCACTCTATATTTTACTAAACTCAATATAAGCCACCTCCATTATTTCTTGCGGGAATCTTTTTTTAATTTGCGTTTTTTTGCCCTTACCGCAAGGGCGGAAAGTGTTTCCGAAACGTTTTGATAATCCGGATTTTCTGCACTTAATTTCTCGGCAACCGCCGCCGCGATTCCGATATCCAAAATAGCAAGCTGTGCACATGTTGCGCGGCCGATAAGTGCGCCAAGCTCGTTTTTTGTAATAGAAAGCGGCAGGTGGGGAACACCTGAACTTTCAGCAAAATTTACAACACGTTCTGTTGCATCGCTTGCAGTGCATATTGCGCGGGCTTTTTTATCGCGAACGGCAAGGGATGTCATATCTTCACCGTATGCAAGTTTACCCGCACGTCGCGCGAGACCTAAGAGACCAAATGCGTTATTCATTTTCCTCCTCCATTTCGCGCGATAGATTTAAATAAACCTCATCGGGAATACGGCAGGAAAAGGCACGCTCAAGTGCGCGGGATTTCTGCGCTTTTTTAAGACATTCATCCGAGTGGCAAAGGTAAGCACCGCGCCCGGGCTTTTTGCCTTTGAAATCCAGCGAAATATCACCTTCGGGGGATTTTACAACTCGGATAAGCTCTCGTTTTTCAAACATTGTTCTGCAACCGACACATTGACGATGCGGAACCTTTTTCTGCAATGACATTTAAATGCCTCGTTTCTAAAAGTTATATAGCACTTTCCGGTTTAATGTCGATTTTATAACCGGTAAGCTTTGCTGCAAGACGAGCGTTCTGACCCTCGCGACCGATTGCGAGTGAAAGCTGTGAATCGGGAACGATTACGTTGCAGGTGTGAGAATCGGTATCAGCTGTAACTGAGATAACCTCACTCGGTGAAAGAGCCGCTGCAATAAATTCCTCCGGATTTTCAGAATACTGTATAATATCAATCTTTTCGCCGCGGAGCTCATCGACAATAGCTGCAACGCGGTTACCGCGCGGGCCAACGCAAGCGCCAATCGGGTCAACATTTTCATCTGTTGAGTAAACGGCAATCTTTGTGCGGCTGCCTGCCTCACGAACAATTGCGCGAACTTCAACCGTGCCATCGTGAATTTCAGGAACTTCGGTTTCGAAAAGACGGCGTACAAGCCCCGGATGTGTTCTCGAAATTAAAACCTGCGGACCACGTGGAGTCTTCTTAACTTCAACGACGTAAATTTTAATGCGGTCACCCTCTGTAAACTGTTCGCTCGGTACCTGTTCACCGGCTGCGAGGAAGGCCTCGCTTGTTTCACCGGAGGTGTTAACCTCTAAAACGATACCTCCGTTTCTCGGGTCGAACTTGCTTACTTTGGCATCTAAAATTTCATGCTCTTTTGAGGTGAATTCCTGGTAATACATTCCGCGCTCAGCTTCGCGGATAGCCTGAATAATAACCTGCTTTGCAGTTTGCGCTGCGATGCGGCCAAACTTCTGCGTGTCAACCGGAACATCAACTACACCGCCGATTACCGAACGGGCTCTGATTTTCTTAGCATCCTCAAGAGAAATCTGAGACTCTAAATCCTCCGGAGTTTCCATTACATCGCGGCGGATATACATACGAAGCTCTCCACGTTTATTATCTGTGTCAATGATGATGCGCTCATCCTCAACCTCGTGGTCACGCTTATATGCAGTTATAAGAGCCTGGGTGATTTTTTCAATCATATACTCTCGGGAAATGCCCTTTTCCTTCTCAAGAAGGTCAATGGATTTAAAGAATTCTGCGTTCATGATTTCAAATTACTCCCTTACAATATTATTTTCTAAAATTCTATTCTCAAACGCGCAAGCGCAATTTCTTTTTTCGTAAAGCTTTCGGATTTGTCGCCAATTAAAATTGTAACATTACCGTCTTCATACTTTTCAAGTGTGCCAATAAATTCGCGCGCACCGTTTCTCGGTGCAAAAGTGCGAATTTCAACCAAGTGGCCTAAATATGCTTCAAAATCACTCGGCTTTTTGAGAGTTCGCTCAACACCTGCCGAGCAAACCTCAAACATATATGACTCGGAAATCGGGTCTTCACGGTCAAGTATCGGGTCAAGCTTTCTGGAAAAAGCTTCACAATCGTCAATATTAACGCCACCCTCTTTATCCAGATAAACGCGGAGATAATGCTGGCCGCCTTCTTTTACAAATTCAACATCCCAGATTGAGAGAGCAAGCTCTTCGGCAATCGGTTCAGCAAGGCGCAGAACTATATCGCAAACCTTCTGCATAAAAACGCCCCTTTCAGTAATTAGAGAGAGTGGGAAAATCCCACTCTCTCCAAAATCAACACTTCTAATATAAATAGTATACCATAAATATGCAAAAAAGCAAGTGTTTTTTACATATTTATTTAAAAATATCACCAAAAGTTATCTTTGACATATCAATTACCGTCGGTTTAACGTTGTTTTTGGCATATCCTTTTGCGATGTTAAGTGCGCGCGTATACTGCGTGTCAACCAAAACAACCGTTCCGTCGAGTGCGATTGTTGCGCGGTCAATTGCGCGTAATGTCTGAGAATCACAATAATTTCTTGTTATACGAATATTATTGTTATACTGGAAGCGGTTAACCGCTAAGAATGTTGCGCCGTCTGCAATATTATCGGGTTTGCCGGAAAAATATCCGAGTTCCGAGAGACGCTGTTCCAATGCGAGAGCATTGCTTGATGCACCAATATAAATATCGCGCGATGCATCAATTTCCTGAAGCTTTGGAATATGGTAGTACTCCTTGCCGAGTTCAACTGTAACGTCAGGCGTGATTCCGATACCGTCGTATGAACCGCTTGTCGGGAGATAAAAACGTCTGTCCGTAACAACGGCTACTTCGTTTGTTTCTGCGTTTTCGCTGTGTAGCTGACCTGTTCCTTTTCCGAAAGTGGTGGTGCCGACAAGTGTTGCATAACCTAAATCGTGTAACGTGCCTGCAACGAGTTCGGCAGAGGAAGCTGTGTTTTCGTTAACTAAAATGACCATCTTTGTTGCATCCCAGCTAAGTCCCAATGAAGTATAGGTTTTAACACGGCGCGGATTTGAATTTACACTCATAAGATATGGAATGTTTTTATCGGGAATAAGACGCTCTATAGTATTGATTGCAACATCCAGTGTGCCTCCCGGATTATTTCGCAGGTCTAAAATCACGGTTTTAATGCCTTGTTCGGGAAGCGATTTATAAAGCTCGGCAAAGTCGATATATGCATTGGAATCCTTAAAGTAATCAATTCGCATATATGCAACTCCATCGGCAACAAGTGCTGCACTTACAGGCGAAGAAACCATAGCATAGCGAACAACGCTGAAACTTAAAACCTTGCCGTCACGTTCAACTGTCAGGTTCACACAAGAGCCGACGGGACCGCGTATGATTTCGGCAATCATTTCAACAGTAAAGCCCGAAAGTGAAACACCCTCGGCAGAAAGCAGCTTATCTCCTGCTTTGATGCCTGCCGCTTCTGCAGAACCACCGCTTATCGTTTCAACTATATAAGCGCCATCCTCCAAAAGCTCCATGGTTATGCCGATACCTCCGACGTAAGTTGTGCTGTCATATGTAAGCTTATGCTTTTCAGAATTCATAAAATGTGAATTTTTATCGTAGCTCTGGAACATATAATTAACAAAGGTTTCATACATTTCGGGTTGTTCATCGAGCATTTTGATAAGACCGGCTTTTACAGGGTCATCATCCGGCTTTGCGTCGATATGGTATTGCTTTAAAAATTCCGCCATCTGTAATACACGGCTATATAAAACCTCGCCTTGCGACATAGTGTCGGCAACCGCGACTAACGAAAATGCCAAAACAAAGCATAAAATAAGCGCAATAATTCTTTTCATATTTCCTCCTCACAACTCAGAAACGGTTATGTCGAATGAATTTTCACCCGTCATTGAATTGTTTATCTCCATAGTATAGCTGATAACAAGTCGCCCGCCGTTATCATTTAAACGAGCGCGGAGCTTTTTTGTTGAAATTCCGATAGTAAGAGAGCCGGCACCCATATCGTAATACGAAACGTGTTTCTCGCCCTCTTCAAAAATCATATGTGAGCGAGTCTCGCCGAAACGGATTATTGTAACACGGTTTGGCTCAACCTTAACAGTTGTGTTTGTTTTGCCAAGTCCCGTTATTTCACTCTCATCATATGTGATATAATAATCTTCGCCTTTTTTATAGAAATTACCGTGAGTTACAAGCTCAACGGAATCGTCATCCTGGTCTTCATAGCTTTGCAGACCTTTTATAGCAATTAAAACTTCCTTTTTCATATAACACCTACATATTATCAATATTTACAAGCTCGACAAGACCGTCGATTGATTTACCCAAAAACAGTGATGCCTGTGAAGTGAATGAAACGACATCATCGCTCACAAAGAAGCGATATTCACCCTTCTTGTCATCGCAAGGTTCAAAGCTAGGCATTGAGGATAGATACAACGCAGCTTCATAACCGGGATTTATAAGCGTAACATGCTCGCCCATAAAATCCTTTATCGCATCGGCAATAATCGGATAGTGTGTGCAGCCTAAAATAAGAGTATCAACCTTTGCAAGTTTAAGCGGTGTCAGATACTCTTCAATGACGAGCTTAAGCACTGCATCGTCAGGGGATATTCTGCCGTTTTCAACAAGCGGAACAAAAAGCGGGCACGCCGCCATAACCGTAAAAAAGTCTTTTTGTTGCGATTCAATAAGGCGAACATATGAGCCGTTTTTAATGGTTGCGTTCGTGCCGATTATGCCGATTTTGTTGTTACGGGTTGCGGCGCAGGCGCGGGCGACCGTGCTTTCAACGACACCGATAATCGGAATATCATAATCGTCGCAAACCGAGCTTAGTGCAACTGAGCTTGCGGTGCCGCAGGCAATTAAAATTGCCTTGCAGTCAAATTTCTCCAAAAAACGGATGTCCTGACGGGTATATTTAATTATGGTTTCCTTCGAGCGCGCGCCATATGGCACACGACCGGTATCGCCGAAATATACAATGTTTTCATTCGGCAAAATTTGCATCAGTTCTCGAACTGCAGTTAAGCCGCCGAGACCGGAGTCAAACACACCGATAGGGCGATTGTCCATACCCTGCACCTCCGTTTATTTATATTTGCGACGCTTATTATAAGCTGAAATTGCATATTCCACAATGCGGTCTAAAAGCTCGTCATATGCAATTCCCGTTGCACCGAAGAGCTTGGGGTACATACTGATTGACGTAAAGCCCGGCAGAGTGTTTATCTCATTAAAAATAATTGAATTATCCGAACGTTTTAAAAAGAAATCAACACGGGAAAGGCCGCTTGCTCCAAGCGCGTGGTAAACAATAAGCGCGCGGCGGCGAATTTCTTCCGCAATATTTTCGGGAAGGTCAGCGGGAATCTGAGTCTTTGAGGTTTCATCATTATATTTTGCATCAAAGGAGTAAAACTCCTGTGTTGCCAGAACTTCACCGCAGACGGAAACGATTGCATCGTCATTTCCCAAAACCGCAGTTTCTATTTCGCGTCCGTCAATAAATTCTTCAACTAAAATTTTACTGTCATACTTTGCGGCTTCAATAAGAGCAGAAATAAGAGATGCGCGGCCACGCGCCTTGCTTACACCGACGGATGAACCTGTGCTTGCAGGCTTAACAAAAACAGGATATGTAAATTTATTTTCAACCTTTAATGCACAAGCTTCTTCATTGCAAAGCTCATTTTCTTTAATTAAAACCCAAT
This sequence comes from Eubacteriales bacterium, assembly GCA_045589235.1. Lineage (GTDB taxonomy): Bacteria > Bacillota > Clostridia > Oscillospirales > JAAYXM01 > RGIG7332. Next base: position 27,268 of record JAZNOR010000092.1, read on the forward strand.
CTGCCTGGGCAATACCTGCATTATCAATAACAAGCTTTGTGAGAGATTTATCCATGCTCATTGCGCTTGCCGCAACATCGCAACCCACATAAGGAATTGCGGCAATCTCAAAAAGACCCTGAATCGTTCCATCCTCACCATTAAAGCCGTGAAGCACGGGAAAAACGCAGTCAATCGGGAAAAATTCACCGTCTGCAAGTGAAATTAAACCGCGTCTGTCGCGAGAAACGGAAAGAGTTACGGGTTCGGCACCGTTTGAATTTTGCCAATTTGACATATCATCGGTGTTTACGTTCGGAACATAAAACCAAGCGCCGTCCTTTGTAATTCCAACAGGTAAAATATTATATTTTTCTTTGTTTAAGTTTTTCAGAACAGAAGCGGAGGAGAGCAGTGAAATTTCGTGCTCTGTGGAAACACCGCCAAAAATAACACATAAGTTTAATTTATTCAAAATGTCACTTCCTAATAAAAATTACATACATAAACATTATACTACACTTTTTTGCACTTTGCCACTAATTTAAAAATATTTTTGAAAAAATAATTATTTTATGGTAAACTCGTTTTATAAACAAGCTGCAGAAAGCAAATGCTTTGCATACAATGAGGCATAAAGGAGAAACGCGTATGAAGATTGAACTCACAACAAAGCAATACCGCAGGTTGCTTGATATTGTATACATCGGCAACTGGATATTAAATTCTGCTCGAGGAAACGACAGAATTCCGGATTTTGATGAAGTTGAAAGCAAGATATTTTCATATTGCAAGGATGTGGATATGAATGCTTTAACAGAAAATGTTGACGGGCACTTTGTGCCGTCGCAGGCGTTTTCGGATGGCGGAATTCACGAGGCAATTATGGATTATGAAGATGCTGTGTTCTATGGAATTTTAGCTGAAGAGCTTGCACATCGTGATCTTTATTTTGAGGAAAACCCGCTTGATTCACAAGCACTTGCACAGAAAACTCAAAGTTATATTTCGGAATTTGAAGCAAATGGACTTATAAACGTTTCGGTAGATGCGGAAATATAAAGAAAATAACAAAAATCACTCGCTGGTTGATTTTTTAATAATAAACAAAAAAATAGCAAAAAAAACCAACTTTTTGTTGATTTCTCATTTGACAATGTACGCTTATGCGCGTATAATATATTCTATATTGATATATTCGGAGGTAGAATAATAATGTTTGAAAACAGAGTTTACAATTTCTCGGCAGGTCCATCTATGTTACCGGAGTCTGTTCTGAAAACAATTCAGGGCGAGCTTTTAAATTATGGTGCTTCCGGTATGTCGATTTTAGAAATGAGTCACCGTTCAAAAGCTTATCAGGAAGTTTTTGATGCAACCGAGGCAGCTTTCCGCCGTGTTATGAAAATACCGGATAATTATAAGATTTTATTCTTACAGGGTGGTGCAACACTTCAGTTTGCATCAATTCCGATGAATCTTATGAAGACCGGAAAGGCTGACTATATCGTTACCGGCAGCTTCTCAAAGAAGGCTGCAACAGAAGCTAAGAAGTATGGCGATGTTCACATTGCAGCTTCAACTGAGGATGTTAACTTCACTCGCATTCCGCGCCAGGAGGAGTTAAACCTTCGTCCTGATGCAGACTATGTACATATCTGCTTTAACAATACAATTTACGGTACACATTGGGATTATATTCCGGATACTGGTAATGTTCCGCTTGTTGCCGATATGTCATCCTGCATCCTTTCAGAAGAGGTTGATGTTTCAAAGTTTGGCGTAATTTATGCCGGTGCTCAGAAGAACCTCGCACCTGCAGGACTTACAATTGTTATCATCCGTGAGGATCTCGCGGGCTTTGCTATGCCGAACATCCCGGTTGTTATGGATTATGCTACACTTATCAAGAACGACTCAATGTATAATACTCCGTCAACATTCCCGATTTACGTTTGCAAGCTCGTGCTTGAGTGGATTGAGTCTCTCGGCGGTGTTTCTGAGCTTGAGAAGATTAACCATGCTAAGGCTAAAGAGCTTTATGATTTCTTAGACAACAGCAAGATGTTCAATAACCCGATAAGCGCTGAGAGTCGTTCATATATGAATGTTACTTTCAAGACAGAAGATGATGATTTGAATGCAGCATTTGTTAAGGCTGCAGCAGACGAAGGTCTTCTCACATTAAAGGGTCACCGCGCAGTTGGCGGTATGCGTGCATCAATCTACAATGCAATGCCGGCTGAGGGTGTTTCAAAGCTTGTTAAGTTTATGGCAGACTTTGAGAAGAAAAATTCTTAAGAGGTGTAGAAAATGTTTGAAATTAAAACACTTAATAAAATTTCTGCAGCAGGTCTTTCAAAACTTGATACTGCAAAGTATACCTGCTCAGACGACGCTGTAAATCCGAGTGGTATCTTAGTTCGCTCAGCTGATATGAAGTCTTATGACTTCAACGATGAGCTTTTATGTATTGCTCGTGCCGGTGCAGGTGTTAACAACATTCCGGTTGATGCTTGCGCAGAACGCGGCATTGTTGTTTTTAACACTCCGGGCGCTAATGCAAACGCTGTTAAAGAGCTTGTTCTTTGTGCACTTTTACTTTCATCAAGAAAGATTGTTGACGGCATTAACTGGACAAAGTCTTTAATCGGTCAGGAAAATATTTCAAAGCTCGTTGAGAAGGGCAAGAGCCAGTTTGTCGGTCCTGAAATTACAGGCAAGAAGCTCGGCGTTGTCGGCCTTGGTGCAATTGGTATTTTAGTTGCAAATGCAGCTGTTGCACTCGGTATGGAAGTTTACGGATACGATCCGTACATTTCTGTTGATGCTGCTTGGCATCTTTCGCGTGCTGTTGTTCATGCAACTGATTTAAAGACAATTTTTGAGAATTGTGATTATATTACTCTTCATGTTCCTGCAACTGAGGAAACAAAGAACACCGTTTGCGCTGAAACAATCGCAACAATGAAGGATGGCGTCCGCATTATAAACCTCGCTCGTAACGAGCTTGTTAATTCCAAGGACATCATTGCTGCTCTTGATGCAGGTAAGGTTGGAGCTTATGTAACTGACTTTGCAGATGATGTACTTTTAGCATCTGATAAGGTTATTGCAATGCCACATCTCGGCGCTTCAACTCCTGAGAGTGAAGACAACTGCGCACGCATGGCGGTTCAGGAAATGACGGCATTTATCGAAAAAGGAGCTATCCGAAATTCAGTTAACTTCCCGAATATTGATGCTCCTGGCGCAGGTGAAAAGCGCGTGCTTGTTTTACATAAGAATGTTCCGAAGGTTGTTAACAACATCACAAATATCTTCGCAGAGGCTAACATCAATATTGAGAATATGGCAAATAAATCAAAGAAAGACAATGCACTTACCGCAGTTGATGTCAAAGCTCCGATTACCGATGATATCGTAAATAAAATTAAACAGATTTCTGACATCTACAGAGTATTGGTATTCTAAATTAAAAAGCTTCCGCGATGCGGAAGCTTTTGTTTTATGAGGTAATGAAAATGATTAAAAAAATAACAACAGATAATGCACCAAAGGCAATTGGCCCGTATTCGCAGGCAATTATAGCAGGTGATATGCTCTATACTTCAGGGCAGATTCCGCTTGACGCGCAAAGCGGAGTTATTGTGGGCGAAAATATAGCTGAGCAGACCGAGCAGGTTATGAAAAACATAGCTGCAATTTTGCAGGCGGCTGGAACAGGCTTTGAAAACGTTATTAAAACAACCTGCTATCTTGCCGATATTGCAGACTTTTCAAAATTTAATGAAATATATGCTAAGTATATGACATCAAACCCTGCGCGAAGCTGTGTTGCGGTAAAGGATTTGCCAAAGTTTGCATTAGTTGAAGTTGAAGTTATTGCAAAGGTATAAAAAAGAACGGAGAGTTAACTCTCCGTTCTTAGTTTTTGCAAAAATTACTGAGCCTTGTTCAATTTAATTGTTAACTGACTCTTCTTGCGAGCAGC
>JAZNOR010000093.1:0-43243 GCA_045589235.1 Eubacteriales bacterium
TGTCTTCTCTGAAACCTTATCAACACAGTAATCGAATACCGGCTGCTGGTCGAGCTGAGAAGCCTGAGTTGTCATCTCGATTGCCTTCTTCTCCGGAGTACCGTCGCGCTCTGCCTTAGCAGTTACCGGACAAGCCTTAACACAGAGAGTACATCCCATACAGTCCATCGGGCTGATTGCCATTGTGAACTTGTAATCGGTCTTGATAACCGGCTTCTCAGTATACTTTGTAGTAGCCGGAGCGTTTGCAGCTTCCTCAGCGGTGAGTGCAAACGGACGAATTGTAGCATGCGGACAAACGAATGCACAGTTGTTACACTGGATACAGTTCTCCGGATGCCATACCGGAACATTTACTGCAACGCCGCGCTTCTCATAAGCTGCAGAACCCTGCGGGAATGTACCGTCAGCCATATCCTTGAATGCTGATACCGGGAGAGAATCACCCTGCATACGGGATACCGGATCAACGATGTTGTTAACGAAATTAACGAGATCTGCTCTCTTACCTGTTGCCGGAGCCGGAGCTGCATCAGGAGCAACTGTCTTCCAAGCTTCAGGAACGGTAACCTCAACCATAGCATTAGCGCCGGCATCAATAGCCTTGTAGTTGAGCTCAACGATAGCTTCGCCCTTCTTGATGTATGACTTGTAAGCCATCTTCTTCATATAGTCAATTGCTTCGTCCTTCGGGAGGATGTTAGCAAGAGCGAAGAATGCAGACTGGAGTACAGTGTTCTTAACCTTAGCGTTACCGATGTCCTTAGCAGCAATTGTGGTAGCGTTAATGATGTAGAACTTAATATCGTTGTTTGCGATATATGACTTAACTGATGCCGGAAGCATCTTGTCAAGCTCTTCAACTGACCAGTTGCAGTCGAGCATAAATGTGCCGCCCGGAACTACATCTTCAACAATCTTGTAACCCTTAAGGATATAAGAAGAGTTGTGGCAAGCAACGAAGTTCGCCTTGTTGATGTAGTACGGAGACTTGATCGGCTTGTCACCAAAACGTAAGTGAGAAATGGTGATACCGCCGGTCTTCTTTGAGTCATACTGGAAGTATGCCTGAATGAACTTGTCGGTATGGTCACCGATAATCTTGATTGAGTTCTTGTTAGCACCAACAGTACCGTCGCCGCCGAGACCCCAGAACTTGCAGGAGATAGTACCAGCTGCAGCGGTATCCGGGCAAGCCTTCTCTTCAAGAGAAAGGCCTGTAACGTCGTCAACAATACCGATAGTGAAGTTGTTCTTCGGAGTAGCAGCTGCAAGGTTCTCGTAAACTGCGAAGATGCTTGCAGGCGGTGTATCCTTTGAACCAAGACCGTAACGGCCACCAACAACTGTTACATCGTTCTTGCCAAGAGAAGCAAGAGCTGTAACAACGTCGAGGTAAAGCGGCTCACCGAGTGAACCCGGTTCTTTTGTTCTATCTAAAACAGCGATCTTCTTAGCTGATGCCGGAATAGCCTCAAGAAGCTTTGCCGGAACGAACGGACGGTAAAGGCGAACTTTTACAAGACCAACCTTCTCGCCGTTTGCATTCATATAGTCGATAACTTCTTCTGCAACGTCACAGATTGAGCCCATAGCAACGATAACGCGATCAGCATCCGGCGCACCGTAGTAGTTAAAGAGCTTGTAGTTAGTGCCAATCTTAGCATTAACCTTGTCCATATACTCCTCAACGATAGCCGGGAGGTTGTTGTAGTACTCGTTGCAAGCCTCTCTGTGCTGGAAGAAGATGTCGCCGTTTTCAGCTGAACCACGGAGAACCGGATGCTCCGGATTGATAGCGCGTGCACGGAATGCGCGAACAGCGTCCATATCTACCATTTCCTTGAGATCTTCGTAATCCCAAGCTTCAATCTTCTGAATTTCGTGTGAAGTTCTGAAACCGTCGAAGAAGTTTAGGAACGGAACACGGCCCTTGATTGTTGCAAGGTGAGCAACAGCACCGAGGTCCATGATTTCCTGCTGGTTTGTTTCAGCCATCATAGCGTAACCTGTCTGGCGGCATGCATAAACGTCAGAGTGGTCACCAAAAATGTTGAGCGCATGTGAAGCTACGCAACGAGCAGAAACGTGAATAACGCTCGGTAAAAGCTCACCTGCGATTTTGTACATATTCGGGATCATAAGGAGAAGACCCTGAGAAGCGGTGTAGGTAGTAGTAAGTGCACCTGCAGCGAGTGAGCCGTGAACTGCACCTGCAGCACCACCCTCGGACTGCATCTCAACCATCTTTACACGATCGCCAAAGATGTTGCGAGCAGGTTCTCCGAAAATGTTTTTGTCTGTTGCAGACCAAGTGTCTGTAACTTCAGCCATCGGACTTGACGGCGTGATCGGGTAAATCGCAGCAACTTCAGTAAACGCATAGGATACGTGAGCAGCAGCGGTATTACCGTCCATGGAAACTTTTCTTCTTGCCATGTTTTGTTTTCCTCCTTTATTTTTGAAAAACATTAAATTTAATTTAATGATAATCTCACAAGTCTAATTCTATCACTTTTTCCCGCTTATGTAAACCTCTTTTCGCTAAAAATTATATACAATTTTGGTTATTTTTATATCGTTTCATTTTACTTTTCGTTCAATTTATCATTTTCTGTGTTGAACGAGATATTGCTTTATAGTATAATAGATATATAATTTGCAAAGAGGTGTGTATTATGCTCTCTAAGGTTGTATCACTCGGTTTATCCGGAATTGACGGCTATCCCGTCCACATAGAATGTGACTTATCCCAGGGGCTTCCGAATTTCGATATAGTCGGTCTGCCTGATGCAGTTGTTAAGGAATCACGAGGCAGAGTTCGTGCTGCAATCAAGAACTGCGGCTTTAACTTCCCGCTTCGTAGAATAACCGTAAATTTAGCCCCTGCCGATTTAAAAAAGGAGGGCGCGATTTACGACCTTCCGATATTACTCGGCATACTCGCTGCAACCGAGCAGATTAAGCCCCTGCCCACAGATTGCGCATTTTTCGGCGAGCTTTCGCTTGATGGCAATATCCGCCGCGTTAACGGCATGCTCCCGATGGCGCTCGCCGCTGAAAAAGCAGGAATCAAAACCCTCTTTGTGCCGCGTGATAATGCAAATGAAGCAACTCTTGCCAAAGGCCTTACGATATATGCAATAAGCAGTGTTTCAGAGCTGATTTCGCATCTCAGTGGAGAAACGCTTCTATCTCCTGTTGCTCCGTGGTCATGCCCTGAAAGTGTTCTTGATATTATGGATTTTTCTGATGTCAAGGGACAGGAGAATGTAAAGCGTGCCCTTGAAATTGCGGCAACAGGCGGCCATAACATACTGATGATAGGCCCTCCCGGTTCGGGTAAAAGTATGCTCGCACGAAGACTTCCGGGAATTTTACCCGATATGACCTATGACGAGTCAATTGCAACTACAAAAATACACTCTGTCTGTGGTCTCACCTCGCAGGAAAACCCATTTGTCGCAGCACGACCGTTTCGTTCGCCTCATCACACAGTCTCAACCGTTGCGCTCTCCGGTGGCGGCATACCAATACGCCCCGGTGAAATTTCCGTTGCGCACAACGGAGTTTTGTTCTTAGATGAGCTTCCTGAATTTTCACGCGCGGCACTTGAGGCTTTGCGCCAGCCGCTTGAGGACGGTGAAATCACGGTTTCGCGCGCACAAGGAAGTCATACCTTCCCTGCAGAAATTATGTTTGTCGGCGCGATGAACCCGTGTAAGTGCGGATGGCACGGGCATCCGTCAGGTAAATGCACCTGCTCATTAAATGATATAGAGCGCTATGTTGGGCGCATATCTGGCCCAATGTTAGACCGCATTGATATGCACATTGAAGTTCCATCTGTCGAATATGATGAACTTACATCCAAAGGATGCGGCGAAAGCTCTGCGGATATACGTACTCGTGTAAATGCCGCGCGCAAAATTCAGTTAAAGCGCTTTGCCGGTACACGTGTCACCTGCAACGCAAATATGTCAGCACCGATGCTGCAGGAATTTTGCGAGCTAGACAAAGCCGGAAACACTCTTCTCAAAAATGCCTTTGTGCGTTTAGGGCTTACCGCGCGTTCACACTCCAAAATATTAAAAGTTGCCCGTACCATCGCTGATATGGACAACTCTGAAAGTATTGAAGTTAATCACATTGCAGAAGCTCTGCAGTACCGCGTGCTTGACCGTGGAAATTAAGATAAGTTGAGACAAAGTATTGCAATAATACATATAATTGACGACAAAAGAGCACTCCTTGAAATTTTTTCTTTTAAGAAAATGCGGCTTGCAAGCATTATTCCAAGCATTCCTATAACGCCGTAACTTGGCATAAAAATCGCAGTAGGGAATGCATTTATGTACGACACAAAAATCGTATTCGTTATGTCCAGTGAAATCGCCGCAAGGGTGCAATTTAACATAAGTTTTTTATCTTTTACAAATAATTTAAGTTCTCCCGGCGCCACTCTCGCTGATAAAAATACGCCTATAATCGAAGCAAAGAGTGCATAATAAAAAATATATTGTTTGCCGTAATCCGGGTATGCACCCATTCCGATTTTGGTGAATATTACCGCAGAACCGGTTATGATCATTGAGACAACTGCATAAATTAAAAACTTAACAGATACTTTTTGTGTTTTATCTCCGACAGAAACTGAACTTCTGTTGTAAATCAAAAGTCCGATAATGAAAAGTGCAAGACCCACTATTTCAAATATTCCAAGCTTTTCATTCCAGAAAAGCATACCGAATGCTACCGGCACAAGCGTATTAAACTGATTGATTGTATTTGCAATTGATGCAGAACCCAAACGCAATGTTTTAAGCAAAAGCACATTGCCTGCGGAATAAAGTATGGCAAAGCAAAGCGGATATAGATAAAACTTTATATCTGCAATAAAAATATTATACGGTGGTATAAAGAGCATCACAACCGCTTGCACCGCTGTGTAAAGCGATACAAACGCAACAGATTGAGGGATTGTTATAATTCTTCCCGTTTGTGCAAGCTTTACACACACAACATTCACGCCGCGAAGTACAAACAAAAGCAAAAGCATTAGTATAAGTATCATTTTTATCTCCTTAATAGGTTCTGTCTATAGTCATTTTAATTCTGTATTTTTTATCTTTATCAGCTATTTTTTGACAAATTATTTCATTTATTTGGGTGTTACTGCGTGCATCTTCAATTGGCACTGTGAGGTCAAAAATTAAATTTATAACGTCCAAGCCTTCGATAACGCGAAAATCATGTATGCCGAAACTGCTATCAACTTCACTGGCAATATTGCCAACCATAGCGCGCAATTCCTCGGTGATCGGGCAATTCAGATCAAGAGGATCCATATGAATAAGCACATCAACCCCAAGTTTTTTTGCAGTTTCTTCTTCAATGCAGTCAATTAGTGCATGGCTCGCCATAATATCGACGTCTGCCGGTACCTCCGCATGGAGAGAGGCAAAAATTCTACCAGGACCGTAATCGTGTACTATTATATCGTGTATACCGATTATTCCGTCATAGCTGAGTACCTCGTTCTTTATTGCGGACACAAGCTCTGCATCGGGCGCTCTTCCAAGAAGTGGTGAAAGAGTATCGCACGCAATTTTATATCCTGCATACATAACCATAAACGCAACGATTACGCCCATATATCCATCAAGTGGAAAATTGATGAATCGCGCAGCAATTACAGCAACAAGGGTAACTGATGTTGCCAAAACGTCAGACAGGCTATCTGCCGCACTCGCTTCAATTGTTTTTGATTCAATCAATTTGCCTAGTTTTTTGTGAAAAACACTTAGCCAGACTTTAACTATAATTGATAAAACAAGACCTGCAACAACAATCCAACTAAATGCAATAGATTGCGGGTTAATTATTTTGTCAATTGCGCCTTTTAAAAACTCAAAGCCAACGAGCATAATAATAACTGCTATAATAAAACCACTTAAATATTCAAATCTACCATGCCCAAATGGGTGCTCTTTATCTGCAGGCTTAGATGCAAGCTTAAAGCCGAAAAGACTGACGAGTGAACTGCCTGCATCAGATAAATTATTAAATGCGTCTGCAGACACCGCAATACTTCCCGAAACGAGTCCCAAAATAAATTTCAAAACAAAAAGCAAAATATTACATACGATTCCTGTGATGCTTGACAACATTCCGAACCTCAGGCGCAAATCGTTATTTGCATTTTTAGTAAATAGTTTAATCAACAACTCTGTCAAGATTATGTACCCCTTACTTAGATTTTGCTTTATAATATTACCACAATTACATTCTTAATGCAAGGCGGTGTTTTTTATGCCGGAAAATTATCAAAAAAAGCTCGATAAAATATTAGACAACTTACAATGCACACCTAAGCTTATGCTACACGCATGTTGCGCTCCTTGCGCAAGCTATGTTCTTGAGTATTTATCAGAATATTTTGATATAACAGTTTTGTTCTATAATCCAAATATAGAATATGATGAATGCAAAAAGAGATATGATGAGCTTTTTCGTCTGATAAATGAAATGCCGTTTAAAAATAATGTTTCTCTTTTGCCTTTCGAACACAATTATGAGGATTTTTCAAAAATTGCAATCGGGTATGAGAATGAGCCCGAAGGTGGCGCGCGATGTGCGCGATGTTTTGCGCTTCGTCTTGATAAAACCGCACAGCTCGCTAAAGAAAATAACTTCGATTACTTTACATCTACGTTATCAATAAGTCCGTTAAAAAATGCGGAGTTGCTAAATACTATCGGTGAAGCGTGCGGCAATAAATATGGCATTGCGCATCTTCCCTGCGATTTCAAAAAGCGTGGTGGCTATAAACGCTCAACCGAACTGTCGCGCGAATATGATTTATACCGTCAGAACTTCTGCGGTTGCGTTTATTCTAAAAGATAATTTAAAATCCGACTGTTTTTAGCAGTCGGATTTTATATATAAAAAGAACCCGGTCATAAGACCGGGTTCTTTCGTTTCTATATAATCTTTACAGATTAATAGTTGTTGTGAAGTGAGATAACCTTAGCGATAGCGCCGTTATCGATATGAACGATAGCGTTGAAGCCCTTAGCCGGGATTGTCTCATTCTTTGTGATGGTCTCAATCTCGCCATCCTCAACAAACTCGTCACCGTCGATAGCGATCTGTACGAAGTTGTTGGTGTTCTCAACGATGTTGAACGGGATTGCAGCCGGGCTAGCATTCTCGGTATCGTTAGCAACAGTTGAGTACGGATAGAGAGTGATTGAACGTGAACCAACGTTAGCAATTGTTGCATAGAAGAAGCCGTTGGTTGTCTGAGCTGTAATCGGAGTAGCAAGAGCGTTGAGGTCTGCTAAAATCTCGATTGCAGTGATCTTGTCGCCAGAGATGCGAGCGTTAGCGATTGTACCACGCTTGAACTCACCCTTGGTTGCACCGTCGTTATCCTTCGGAATGCCACCAACCTTAGCGGTATCGTTGAGGTCGATGTCGATCTGCTCAGCAGTCTTAGCTGTGATGAGACCGTCCTCACCGATTAAGGTAAATGTTGCGAAGTAGTTGCTTGTATCGTAGTTGTAGTCGTACTCAGCATCGAGGACATAAGCGAATCCGCCAGTCTTCGGAGTGATGGTCGGCTTTGAATCGCCAACAGAGTATGCAGCAACAACAACATTCTTTGTTACGCCTGAGTTGAGAACGTAACCGTAGTTAGCAACAGACTTCTTATTCTTAGCATCTGCATCATAGAGGTTAAGAGCACTGTGTGTCTGGTTGTTGTCGATGTCAGAAATCTTGTAAACTGCAGCCTTAACAGCCTCGTAGTCGAGCTGATCAGTAGGATCGCCGTTGTTTGCTAAACCACCGTAGAGGAGGTAAACAACTGCATCGTCAGCAGTAGCATACTTTGTTGAATCATCATAGAAGTTGTAGTTTGTGATTGCCGGTGTACCGATTGCCTTGTTAACAATGTTACCATTGTCGCTTGAGTAGAGGTTAACAGTACCGTCAGCATTTACTCTGTAACGGAATACCATACCTACAGCTGCATCGTTCTTGTAAACAACCGGAACGTTGTAGCCTGCACCCTTGCTCTCGATAACCTTGTTGTCAACACGGTTGATTGTGTAAACACCAGTGGTCTCATCTGCGAATGCAAGACGAACCTTAGCAACAGCTTCATCATAGTCGAAGCTTGAGTCAATAACTACAGCGTACTCGTCGATATTAGCTGCGATACCCTCGCCATCGATGTCGAGAACGTAGTCGCCGTATACAGTAAATACTGTACCGTCGTTGTTATTGTTGTTTGCGATGAAGTACTGAGAAATGTTCTCAATGCCTGAACCGAGGTTGAAGATAGTTGAGTCAACAACGTACTCCTTGTCGTTAACAGAGATTGTATCCTTGTCAACGATAGTAGCCATACCGGTTACCTGCTCAACAGTGTCGAGGTATAATGTTGTGCCTTCGTACCAAGCAAGAACCATGTCGCCCTTCTTGATGCCTTCCGGCATAACAACATCTTCAAGTGAGATTGCAGCGCCGCCGAGTGAGATTGTGCCAGCAGCTTCGCTGATAGCGCCAACTCTCTTGAGATCCGGCTCAGCAGTTCTGATGATGTATGATACAGAAGCACCACCGTCAACAGAAATTACACGATAGTTAGCGCATGAAGTCTTACCGAGATCCTTCATGAACTCATGCTGTGAAGCAGCCTGACCGTTGCCAGCGAGTGCCGGACGAGTGAGGCGGCCGTCAGCGTATGCACCGTAAGCAGCAGTCTTGCTGGTTGACGGGTCATTAGCATTTGCAAAGTAGAAGTAGTCAGCGAAGAGGTCAGCAGCGTAGTCTTCGTTAGCAGCTACAGCAGCGATCTCGCTCTGACGAGACTTAACCTTGATTTCCTTACCATCAGCAAGGATTGAGATATACGGAGCAATGTTCTTTGTAGACTTGCTATCCTCGTTCGGGTAGATTGTGATGTCAGAAGCCGGTACATCGTATACAACAGTATCGCTGTCAACGATGAGGTCACCAACAACTAACTTCTTACCGTTAGTGGTCTTGATGTAAACGTTAACCTTGCAACCAAGGAGAGCGTCATCAGCATCAGTACCAACTTCAACAAGCTCTTTTACTAAAACGCCGTTTGCGTCAACATACTCAACGAGGATTGTGCACTCGTTTTCGCTTGCAACCGGAACAGTCTTAGTGTTGCCGTTTGCAGCGTAAACTGCATTGTTCCATGTGCCAGTGATGTCAGCGTCAACTGCGCTTGTGCTCGGCTTGTATGCAGAACCAGTCTGGATTAACTGACCGTTCTCATCATAGCTGATTGAGAGGTTGTCAGTAGCAACAACGATACCCTCATATGCGTTGAGGTCAAATACCTTCTCAGCAAGAGTGATGTTCTTCTTGTTGTTGATGTCGAGCTGTGAACCCATACCTGTTACCGGGCTGTAAACGTAAATCGGGGAGAAGAGTGTGTTGCCCATGAGGTAAGCAATTACTTCACGAGTAGCAGCAGCTGCCGGGTTACCCTTCCACTCGCCGAATACGCCGAGGTCGATAGCGTCTGAAACTACGTTGCCCATCCAGTTAGCGCCTGCATAGTTTTCCTTAGCAGCGTCAGCACCGAGTGCAACGAGGAGCATCTTAGCTGCTTCAGCAACAGTTACGTTACCATCCGGGTTGAACTTGTTGTTGCCAACACCGCCAACGATACCTGTTGTTGCGCAGTAGTTGATGAAGCCCTTTGCCCAGTAGCTAGCACCCTTAGCTTCAACGTCGGTGAACTTGCTAGCAGCGCCAGCGAAGATAGCACCTTCAGTAGCATCCGGGCCGTACTTGAGAGCATAGACAAGCTTTGTCATCTCAGCGCGGGTAATGTTTTTTGCCGGTCCGAATGAGCCATCCGGATAACCGCCAACGATTCCGAGTTCAACGAGCATGTTTACTGAGTCAGCGTAATCAACGTTGATTTCAGCAGCATCGGTGAACTGTGCTGCACCAGCAAATAACGAAAGCGAAAGAGCAAACGCAAGTGCAAGTGCAAGAACTTTTTTAAGGTTCTTCATGGTGTTTTCCTCCCATAAATTAAATTTTTGGGCAATTCGCCCTTTACGGTTATTATAATACAACATTAAAATTTTGTCGTCAAGCGGTTTTGGTTAGGTGTAATATAACTGTAACATAACTGCATTTTCTGTTACAAAAGCAAATTTTACGTAATAATTTTTGCATTGCGTATATATGTCTTTTATGCTATATTATATATAGAAGAAACTTTTCGGAGGATTTTTAATATGGTTGAACTTACAGAACACAAGCTTCGTTTAAATTCACTTAGTGCTCCTTTGGCGGAACTTCGCGAAGCTCTTGATATAAACAAGGCCATTGATTCCATTGCCGAGCTTGAAGCTGAGTCCGCAAAAGACGGTTTCTGGGATGACCTTGCAAATTCACAAAAGGTGCTGCAGCAGATTAAGCAGTTACGCGATAAAGTCGAACGTTTCAATTCACTTGCCCAAAATCTTGACGATGCGATTACACTTTGCGAAATGGCAATCGAAGAAAACGATGAGTCTCTCACCGATGAAGTTGCTGATTCTCTAAAGCAAATTGAAGCTGAGCTTGAAGATCAGCGACTCGCTACTCTGCTGTCCGGTGAATATGACAGTAATAATGCGATTATGAGTTTCCAGGCAGGTGCCGGTGGTACCGAAGCTATGGACTGGGCAGAGATGTTATACCGTATGTACACCCGTTGGGCCGAGCGCCACGGATTTACATATAAAATACTCGATTATTTAGACGGTGAAGAGGCAGGAATGAAATCTGCAAGCATTTTAATTGAAGGCGAAAACGCCTATGGATATTTAAAGAGCGAGATGGGTGTTCACCGTTTGGTGCGCATTTCTCCGTTTGATTCCTCCGGCAGACGCCACACTTCCTTTGCTGCAATTGAAGTTATGCCGGAAATAAATGAGGAGATTGAAATTGACATACGCGATGCTGACCTGCGAGTTGACACTTATCGCGCAAGTGGTGCCGGCGGTCAGCACGTTAATAAAACAGATTCCGCTGTGCGCATTACACATTTGCCGACAGGTATCGTTGTCGCTTGCCAGAACGAGCGAAGCCAGCATCAGAATCGCGATGTTGCAATGAAGATGTTAAAGTCAAAGCTCATTGAAATAAAAGAACGCGAAAATCTCGAACGAATTGATGATATCAAGGGCGAGCAAAAGACAATAGAATGGGGTAGCCAAATTCGCTCTTACGTGTTTATGCCCTATACCCTCGCCAAGGACCACCGCACCAACTTTGAAAACGGTAACATAAACGCAGTTATGGACGGTGATCTCGACGGATTTATAAATGCATATCTCAAAATGAAAGCAAAAGACGGAGATTAAATCTCCGTCTTTTTTAATAAGCTTTCAAAGCATTCCTTATATTTTTCAGGATCCGTCAAAAAGCTGAGCACATGACCCGCCCCGGGGAACACAACTCGCTCATCTCCATCTTTGCAGCTTTTGAATATTTTTTCACTCATAGCGTGCGGCACGAACGCATCGGCATCACCGTGGATTATTAAAATAGGCACTTTTGATTTCCTTACCGCTGCGCAAACATCGGCATCATCTAAATTGCACTTCATATATAATTTAGCCGCAAGGTGCACAAACGGATATGCAAGATTTGGTGGCAAATGCATATCGCGACAAACTTTTTTTATTATATTGCGTGGTGTATCGTACGGTGAATCCGCAAGAATTGCAACGACATTGTTGGGTAAATCAAGTCCCGACGCAAGAAGTACGGTAGATGCGCCCATGGAAACACCATCTAAAATTATTTTAACGTCACCAAATCTGTCCTTTGCCCAATTTACCCAGGATAAAACATCGTATCGTTCACGCACACCGAAGGTAAGATGTTTTCCTTCACTCAGGCCATGGCCTCGCTCGTCTACCGCGAGCACATTAAAGCCCAAACTCTGAGCGTACGGGATTCCACCCGAGAAATCGCAAATTGCCGAGCTTCGGTAGCCGTGGAATAAAATTTCAAGTGGCGCCCCGTCACGCGTATGATAATACCGTGCAGCGAGTTTCAAACCATCAAAGCTCTCGGTGTACACCTGCTCATATGGCAGCTTTTCTGCTATATCCATCATTTCGTGCATTTGATCTTTGTAATCTTCATACTGCAAACCGTAAGGGGTGGAGAGAATATTTCCGCCGCGTGACTTTTTGGTCGAAAATGCTTTGCGATAGCAATAATATAAAAGCATAATATCACCTTATTTTATACGTTTAAAGTTACCGTAGGTTTCATTTACCGTTTCAGCAAAAGAAAAGGTGTTGTCATACTTTTTAAGTATATCCTGAAACTCGACAATCTGGTGCTTGTTTATAACGCAAATAAGCATCGCCTTCTCAGTATGGCTAAATGAACCCATAGCAGTAATTTGCGTCGAACCATGCTTTAAGGTTGAAAAAATTTCATTTGATATTTCCGTAGGGTGGTTTGTTATTATAGTAAACTTACACGCGGTCTTTGTACCTTTAATAATATAGCTTCCGATAAAACTTGAGATAAAGCAATATAAAATACAGAGGCAGACAGGCTTGTAGTCGTAAACCAATGTATCTCCAAGCGGCTTCGCATATACAAAAAATGAAACAATTGCAACAAATGCATTTAATATAAATGTAACCCAGAAAAAGTTAAGCTCCGGTTTTCTTTTACTTATATATTTGGAAACAATATCCGTGCCACCGGTTGATGCATTCGATCTGAAGCACACACCGTATACAAATCCGCTTATAACGCCCGAGAGTATCACAGGGAATACAGTATCGTGTCCCTGCGCATTGTACTGAAATTCGTGAAGCCCCAATTTCTGCAAATAAAGAAAAACAAATGAATAAGTAAGGCAGAATGCAAGCGAACGTTTTGCAAAAGCTTTATCTACCATAAAATATGCCAGAATACAAAGCGGTATATTTATAATAAGCGACATATAACCGATACTAAAACCCGTCTTATACTGAATCATAGTCGCAATCCCGTTGAGACCTGCAGGTGCGAATCCATTTTCAACAATGAACAGCTGATAGTTAAAGGCAAGCAAAACCGCAATTAACATTATGCTGAGATAGACAATTAAATCACCAAATTTTTTCATTTTTGCTCATCTCCGTTTCTTCGCGTAAATTATAGCACAAGCGCACCTTGATTTCAATGCAAATTTTTAACACAAAAAAGAGAGTCTTACGACTCTCTTTTTATGTCTAATCTGAATATTCCGATGCCGATCGAAATAAGGCAAAATATCTCGCACAAAATTCCGCCAATTGCAAAATTTACTATGTTGTAAATAAGCCAGCTGACTGAATTCACAATACCGAATCTTCTTATCATTTTTGCACGTTGCATTTTAAATCCGATTGTTGTAAAAGTAAGCGCAATTACAGGCAAAACTTCTATTATGAAATTAAATGCTGTCGGCTCTTTGGCAAATACGGTAAATGTAAGAATATAAGAAGCAACAAAAAGTGCTATAAAGATAACAAGCCATATTGTTTTATCCGCGTGGCATTTTTCTTTATTAGCATAAACTGCAGCGCGTGCAATCGCAATCGCGTTGAGCATACCGGCGCCAACTGCGCCAATCATAAAATAACTTATTGCAAAAAGCGATGCCGCGCAGAACTGCATTAACATTACCGAGCGTGCCTTTTTGCCTTGGAACGAAATTACATTAAAAAACATACCGGCAATTCCAAGTACCTGGCCTATTATTTCTATCATATTATTCTCCCTTTATAAATTCACAGACCATTTTGCCAAAAATAAAGTCTCCGTTTTCATCTTTTTTGCTCACATACTCGCAATGCTTGCCATGCATAAGCTTGTATGTAATTTTATCCTCGTGACCAAACTGCTTTAATGTTGAAAGCATAAGCTGGGTCTGCTCATATCTGTTCGGTATGTCATTATCGGATACAATAATAAACATTTTGGGATATTCCTCATCTTCGCCAATGTGATAAAGTGATGCAGAATCGTCAATCATAACGCGACGCGTGTCAATTTTTCTCTCACGAAGAATGTTGTAATGACAGGTTGGCTGACCTGCATCAAGCACAAAGCCCGATACATCCATAGGAGAAATTCCATGCACTGCAAGAAGTTGTCTGTTAAAGCAGAGCATCTGAGAAATATATCCGCCCGCGGAGCTTCCACCGACATAAATCCCCTCAACATTTCCGTAATTTTTCATATTCTTAAAGGTTTGCGCAACAACCTGCGCTGCATCCTCTAAAAACTCAGGGTATTTTGCATCGGGGTACATTCTGTAATTTGCATTGACTACTGCAACGCCGTGGGAAGCAAAGTATTCGCAAAGGTCATTATAATGGGTTTTATCGCCCTCTTCAAGACCTCCACCGTGGAAGTAAACGAATACCGGAAAGCTTTCAGCATCGGGCAAGTAAATATCAAAGCTCTGAAGCTCGTGGTTTCCGTAATAAATATCTGGAATTTTTTTCATAACAATCCCCTAACTGTTGGCAATAATAAATTCAACGATCTCGGTATTATCATCAAGCTTTCCGTGCGGATGATGACCGCGGTATTCAACAGGAATTACTTTAAGAAGCTCTGTGCCCTCATATACTTCTTCGAGAAGTGCTCCGTTAAATTGATAAGGTACTGTTGCATCCTCCGTGCCATAGGACATTATAACAGGAATTTCATTTTCAATCAATAACCCTATCATATTTACGGGATTTTCTTCAAATCCAGAAAGCTCGTAACGCTTAAGATTAGGAAACGTCTTTGAAATCTCATTTTCCCACACTCTGCCACTTGATATATACTTGCGCATACTCGAATAATCAACAACAGGTGCATCAATAAACATACAAGAAATTAGCTCCGGATAATAGCTGGCAAAAAGAACAGCCTGCGCTCCGCCGAGACTCATACCGATTGGCACACACTTGCCGTTTAAATTATATTTTTCACTCAAAAACTTAATAAGGCGCGCCTTGGTGTCAAAATCAGGCTTTGAGAGAAAACGCGAGCCCTGGTTTTTAACAAAAACAAGGTGATATCCGCGCTCAATGAGCTTTATCTCAACATCGGGATACGCCTCCCAATATTCCATTTTAAGTGCAAGCTTTCCGTTTGGATTTTGAGGGCAAATAAGCTTTACTTCCCTGCCCTCAAACTCGAAATCAAGAACATCGAAACCATTTAAATCTACCTTCATTAAAATCACATCCTTTGTCATCTATTATATCGCGCTTTCTCACTACGTGTCAATAAAACAAAAGTAGCGGATATGTATAACAAAAGGACACTTCTCAGTGTCCTTTTGTTATAATCAGATACCGATTGGCTCATCGGTATAAAGCTCTTCTTTATATGCAATTTCTTCCGTTATTCCAAGATGCGGAACAATATGCGATAAAACCTCGTTTGTAAACGCTTCAGTTCCTGCAGGTGTATAGTAATGCACAGAATCAGAATGAGCGCTTTCCGGAAGTGTTGCCGATACGGCGTACAAATCATTGACCTCAAAACCATGTTTTTCAACAATTTCTACTGCAATGCGGTTATATTCTTCTATATCTTCATTATATCGTTTAAAATCCTTGCTCATTTTTTCACTAAGAACTCTGGTTGATGTTGCAAAAATAACCTTAGCATTCGGGAAAAGCTTTTTAATACGAACACAAATACGTTCTATGTAATAGGCGTAAATCTCCTTTGGAGTGTGCGGCTCTTCTTCAAAAAGTCTAAGGCAATCCCAAAGACCTGCATTCCAATGAAGAATATCAACGGTGTTACCTTCAAGCATGCTTTTATATTCGTGTATGTTTCGCAAAACATATGCTGCAAAACGGCAATTTTCATCAGGGAAATATACATTCGCAATCCCGTCTAATGTTTTTTTAACTGCCTTGTCATATCCCATTCGTATCGAGTCACCAATAAGTAAAATATTCTTCATTGCTCTGCCCCCTTTGTTCTGTATTATAACAGAATTTATCCGTTAAATCAATCGTTAAAAATTCTGGGAGAAGGTGGATTCGCGAGCCGCGCACTAAAAAACAGTCCACCGGACTGTTTCTTGCTATCTGCAGACAGCCGTGCTGTTCTCATCTCACATTCTCGTAACAAAAATTCAAAGGGTACCAACCTAACGGATTGTACCCTTTGAATTTGGTGGGAGAAGGTGGATTCGAACCACCGAAGGCAATGCCAACAGATTTACAGTCTGCCCCCTTTGGCCACTCGGGAATTCTCCCCTATGAAATTGGAGCTGGTAATAGGACTTGAACCTACAACCTGCTGATTACAAATCAGCTGCTCTGCCAATTGAGCTATACCAGCACACCAGTCTACCACAGTGCGTTTTTAATAATAACAGAATTTCTTTCGTTTGTCAACACTTTTTTTAATTTTTTTAAATTAAATATGCTCGCCCAGTCTTTTACCCACAGTTTGTAAAATACTGAGGAGTGATGGCAAAAGCTCGGAATACTCTTCCTGCAAAAACTCCTGGGAAATTTCCGGCAAGTAGCACGGCTCTCCGCTTGGTGAATTATCAGAAAAAGCAGCTTTGAGACGTAATTCGCAAAGCTTCATTTCTGCATCAGACAATTCTTTCCACGCGTCTTCAGGAATTGAGAAAAACTTCTCCTGCTGTGTGCCCTTCGCACTGTAAAGCAAGCGGAACACCTTGTAAACCGCAGTATTTAAAAACATGGCTGTATCGGCAATTGCCTGCTTGTTTTTGCATTTACCCAAAATGTCAAACACCAAACCGCAGGAATTTACCAAAAGCTTTTTATTTAGCGCCGCCATCATACTGCCGCGCATAACATTAATCTTCTCATCACTGATATCAGGAATTTCATCCGCCTTAATTGTGTAATCATCTCGCGACATAGTTCTGCCAAGCAAAAAATCCGTAGATACACCGTAAAAATCTGCAACTTTAACAACAAAGTCAAGCCCCGGTTCTCGCACGCCGTTTTCATAGTGAGATAAAACCGCCTGAGACACACCAAGCTCCTTGGCTGCAGCACGCTGACTCATCTTTTTCTCTTTACGCAAAAGCGATAATGTTCTCGAAAAATTGTTGTTCATAAGCGATTTCATCCCCCTTCCCTAAAAAACGACAGTAGGTATATTATACATAAGTTAATACAAAATGTAAAGGATTTTTTTGCTTTTTTCAGAAAAAAATATTTTGGTGCAAAACACTTGCCTTTTTTGTCATAATTAGGTACAATTAAAGAAAGTAAATTATATGGAAGGCAGTGTTTTAAAATGGAAAAGAAAGTTTTAATTGAAACCTCTGCACGTCACGTGCACGTTACCAAAGAGCACCTTGAAATCCTTTTTGGCAAGGGCGCTACTCTCACTCATAAGAAGGACCTTTCCCAGCCGGGTCAGTTTGCTTGTGAAGAGCGTGTTCGCATCGAAGGTCCGAAGCGCGCAATCGACGGCGTTTCTATCTTAGGTCCGGAGCGTCCGGCTACTCAGGTTGAAATTTCTTTAAGTGATGCTCGTTCAATCGGCGTTGCTGCTCCGATTCGCGAAAGCGGCGATGTTGCAGGTTCAGCTCCGGTTAAGATTGTTGGCCCTGCAGGTGAGATTGAAATCTCTGAGGGTGTTATCGTTGCTAAGCGTCACATTCATATGACTACCGCTGATGCTGCAAACTACGATCTCGCTGACAAAGAAGTTGTTTGCGTTAAGGTTGACGGTGAGCGTGCTCTTATTTTTGACGAGGTTGTTGTTCGCGTAAGTGACAAGTTTGCTTTAGCTATGCACGTTGACACAGATGAGTCTAACGCTGCTGCTCTTTCAGGCACAGTTTACGGCACAATTATCAAGAAGTAATAAATTACATAAGAACATTTTATAATAAGAAAAGCCTCGACATAGTCGAGGCTTTTCTTATTCAAGAGGCATATTCATAACGCATTTTTTAATAATTTCTACCGTTTCAGATGTTACTTCTTCATCAAAATTATTGAATTTATTATCTGTAACATCGTTTCCCGTTAAAAATCTGTACCACAAAAGGGCTACTGCATATCTTCCTGCTCCGTATGTAACATGGCACCACTTGTCGCGGTGAATTTCGGAAATTTCATTTTTGAGAAGCTCCTGAAGCAGCGCGCCCGAACGGATTATTCT
Organism: Eubacteriales bacterium; assembly: GCA_045589235.1. GTDB lineage: Bacteria > Bacillota > Clostridia > Oscillospirales > JAAYXM01 > RGIG7332. The sequence goes on from JAZNOR010000093.1 coordinate 18,220, forward strand.
TTTAATTCCCAGATCCTTTGCAAGCTTGTCATTCGCTTTTTCAATGTCGCGGAACATATCGGCTTGCTTTGCATAGCCGAGCACATTTTGCATTCTCTCGTCACCCTCGGTGTACGCCCATGTCTGATGAACTACAATTTTGGCTTTCGGCGCGTATTTTTTAACATAGTTATAAAGCTCGGTTGCATACGGCTGATAGGTTTCGTAATCCGGTGATACATGGCTTGCCTGCTGAATTGTTATATAATCCCACTCTCGATTCAGTAGTGCTTCTTTGAGCGATACTTTAAAAAACGTAAGTGTTCCGTTCACCTCAAGCTCATATGCACGCTCTTCCGAGAGTATATTTCTGTAATGCACATTAAGCGGGCAGCCGCTTATATATAAATTAACGGAGTTTATTGCAACACCATCTGCCTTTGCTATTTCGTGCAGATATCTATGCGCATCCTGCGAATAGCTGTTTCCTATTGATAAAACATTCATTCAAAACACCTCTGAGAATATTTTACCACACACGATTTGCAATGTAAAGCAGTCAATATGCAATTGACTTTTCTTTTTAGCTGTGCTACTATTGCATTTAGAAAACGAGGTGTATTTATGAAGCACATTGAATTTACCCCCGGTAGCTGGGAAGACAAAATAGAATATGCTTACTCCGCGCGCTTTGATGTTATGCCGAAATTCACCCAAGAGGCAGATTGTATTAAAAATGAGCCGAATGACGGTGCATACTTTGGTCATGATAATATAAGCCTTTTAACACGTGAAAAATATTCGGCAAATATAATGCTTGAGCTCACCTGTTCGCTCGTTGGCAGTGCATGTCCGGTTATTCTTCTGGTAAAAGATGCGGAAGAAAAAAACGGAGTTCTTATATACAAGGAATATATCGAGGTTGTTTTGTGGGAACAAGGCCTCTGTGTTTGGTATTTCTGGAACACAGAGGAAGGAATTAAATGGCACCGCGTTGCGCGCACACTTTTCCCTGTTGCAGAAAACGAAAAGCACAAGCTTAAAGTTTATATAGAAGATAAATATTTAAAAATCACAACTGGTGACAATTATTTACTTGTGCGAATAAATGAATTGTATGATGAATTTCATGTTGGAATAAATGCTTGCGAAGGTGTTTGCAAGTTATACGATTTCACAATATCAACCGAAACAAAGGAGGGCCTTTTAAATGTATAATTTTATAGCTGAAAGCTTTAGTGTGCTCGGTATGGTAGCACTCGTTGCATCATTCCAGATTAAAAAGCCACGCGTTATGTTCGCCATTCAATGCCTTGCAAATGCGCTTTTCTGTGTGAATTACGCTATGCTTTTTGAGTGGACTTCAGCTGCTCTTATGGTTCTCGGAATGTTCACGCCTGTTATTCTGATTTTAACCAAAGGCAACAATAAATTCATCAAGTATGCGATTATGCTCGTTTATTTATTAGTTGCGATATTTACATATAACAGTCCTCTTGATATTTTCCTCTGCATTGCTCAGCTTTGCGGTATTATGGCACAATGGACATATCGCCCGCGCCTCATTCGTTGGGTGCGTCTTTGCGCTTCTCCCTTCTGGCTTGCAAAGAACATTCACGTCGGAATCTTCATTACTTTAGCTGAGCTATTCACCCTCATTTCAATTGTAATATTCTTAATAAGAACAAGAAAAGATGAAAGTCTTAGATAACAAAAAGCCTTGAACTTTAAGTTCAAGGCTTTTTATTGTTTGCTTTTGATTTTCCAATGGTTTTCATAATAAATGCATATCCAATCGGGAAATATACACCAAAATAAAATTTAATCTTTCGCTTAGCATCAAATGCAGGAAGTAAATCTTTTCTTCTTTCTCTTAAAAATTTTCGTATTTTTTGACTCTCAATATCAAAAAAATTCCGTTTCCGCATACAAACATCAAATACATTAAGAACCATACGTTTTTGTGCGTTTGCGTTCTCCATACGCCCGAACTTTTCTTCACTTTTCCATACCCATTCTCTGCGTTCAAAGCGGTTAAGAAATCCTGAAAAGGCCCAATCCCACGAGCTGTTGCTTTCATGAATTCGTGTGTAATAAAGTTTTTTGTCTAAAAATACTGTATCGGCCCCTTTTATCAAATTTTCATAAATGAACAAAAAGTCTTCACCAATGAAAAAACTGGGGTTAAACCGCGTATCTCCTATTAAATCTCGGCGAATCATTACGCCGCCAATGCAGGCAAAAGGCGTTTTACCGTGGAATACTGCGTCAATGCTTTTCTCAAAGGTATGATGCACGTATCCTTTTGAACGCTCTTCTTTACATTTTTCGTTAACCAGATGCCAGAACGACTTGCCAACACCAACAACTTCTGTTCCTGCCATACCCGCACCTGTTTCATTTAGTGCTGTAACAAGAGCTTCTAAAAGAACCGAATGTATTGCATCGTCGCTGTCTATAAAGAAAACAAATTCGCCAACTGCAGCATCAATTCCTATATTGCGAGCAGCTGATACTCCTGCATGGTTCTGAAGTAAAACCTTGATGCGAGAATCTTCTTCCGATAGCCGGATGCACATATCTAAAGTATTATCAGTGGAGCCGTCATCAATTAGAATAATTTCAAAATTCTGATACGTCTGCGCTAATACGGAATTTATACTTTCTTCCAAATACGCTGACCTGTTGTATACCGGTATGATAATCGAAACCATGCCTTTATTTAACATAGATAGCGCTCCTTTCCGACAACTTTACCAGCCGAGCTTATCGGCTTCTTCGCGAATTCTGTCCCACGCGATGTCGTGGCACCAATAGTGTGCACGCGGAGTTTCAAATAATGATTCCTTACCGGAAGCGCCGGCTTTTGCGTAAATCTTTTTAACAATTTCATAAGAATCGCGCACGCCCTCAATCGGAAAAATCGGGTCGAGCTTACCTGCAATAATGAGAAGATTTCTCGGTGCTATGAGACACGCAAGGTCTTCCATCTCAAACCAGTTACAAATGTCCGGTATGTAGTTACAGGAGCAATGCTCTACTTCAAAAATCGAGGTTTTAAATGAGCAGAAGGCACAACCCGGAACACTTAATTTAATTCTCTCGTCAAAGCAAGACGCATAGAAGGTTGCTGTGCCGCCACCGGATGTTCCGATAACCATAATTTTATCTTTGTCAATTATATCACTGAAATTCTCTTCCATAACTGTAATTGCCTGATGCACGTCCCACACGCGTTCACCGATTACCGTTCTGCCGAGGTTAAGTGCTGTGAAAACAGTGTGCGCGCAGGTGTGACGCTGAGGTTTAAAAATCACTTCTTCGCCATAAGTTCTCTTTGAGCCGCGCTCACCCATTCCACGCTGCTCAATGCAGAGCGCCGCAAAACCTTTTTCAACCGCCTGCAAGCCGAATGCACCGCGCGGCTGAGAATTTTCATCGCCCTCATACTTGGTGTTTCCGATTGATAAATGGAAGCCCGTTGTGTGACCCTGCAGGGCTATTGCAAGCGGATACTTATCCTTACCTAATTTCGGAATCAAGAAATAGCACGGAACTGTTGAGCCCACTTCACTATCAAATGTAAATCGAATTTGAGTATATGTATCAAACTCAACTTTTTCTTCAATTTCAAAATTAAACGGGCATGAGTTAGCCATAATTTTATCCATTCCCAAAAGCTCGTTTAATTTTTCGCGAACCTTACTTCTCCACTCGTCATAGTTGCAATCTTCCTTAAACGCAAGCTTGCCAACGGTATTTTGCACTAAAATATCGTGGCACAAATCACCGTCAATTTTCTTAATCATAAATTATTCCCTCTCTCAAAATAAATTTACTCCCTTGATTGTATCACACAATCAAGGGAGTTGCAAATATTAAATTAGATACCCTTCTGCATTTCAGCTACTGCTTCCAAAACAGAATCTGCCATATACTGGAGCTGTTCATCGCTTAAGCCGTAAAGCGGTAAGTGGGTAAATCTCTTATAGAATACCTCTTCGCAATTCGGGCAAGTCTTCGCAATTTCGTCTGAATCATAGCCCATATCCTGAACGACTTTGAATCTGTAAAGCGGGCCAAAGTGCGCAATCTGGGTAACGCCGCGCTCCTCAAGCTTTTTCTTGAGAACCTGAACATCGCCACCAGCCTTAGCCGGATCAATCTGCAGGAGATAAAGGTGGAATGTCGGCTTAATGTCTGCATTTCCTAAATCCTGCGGGATGATTGCATCGTTTTCTGCAAATCTGTTTGTTAAATATTCAGCAGCTTTTCTTCTTGCTTCAATGATTTCCTCGTTACGCTCTACCTGAAGCGAGAGACCGAGACCCTGAATTTCAGTAGTCGAACTGTTTCCTGCAACAAACGGACCATATTTTCCCTGAATTGGAGTGATGTTATAGAGCCAATCCTTAATCGGGCAACTAAAATCAAGACCTAAGAAACGAGCCCTCTTCATCTCCGGACCGAATCCCGGAACATTGGTTGTTGCGATACCGCCCTCACCAAATGATGTGATATTCTTAACCTCGTGCATTGAGAATGCAGCAAAGTCACCGATTGTACCTATCTTCTTGCCCTTGTACATAGCGCCGAATGCGTGTGCTGCATCTTCAAGCACGATGATGTCATGCTTCTTTGCGAGCTCCATAATCGGGTCCATATCAACAGGATAACCACCGATATGTACAGGAACGATCATCTTTGTTTTATCTGTAATTTTCTTTGCAACGTCATTGGGGTCCATATTGATTGTCTTCGGGTCGATATCAGCGAAAACAAGCTTTGCGCCAACTGCAAGCGGATATGCCATTGTTGCAACGAAAGTGATTGCAGGAACGATAACCTCATCGCCCTCCTTGAGATTTGCATACTTGTATGCAATTTCAAAGCCTGCGGTAGCATTTGCTACGAAAGTTGATGTTGTTGTGCCGAGATACTTATTGCAAGCCTCTTCAGCAGCTTCAACCTTGCTGCCGAGAGATAATTTCCCCGGAGGTGTTGCAATTGCATCAAGCTTCTTTACCTGCTGCCATACTGCCTCGAGAGCATCGTCGTATTCCTTGCCCTCGCCCTGCATAAGAAATTTGATAATCTCCATAAGGTCGTGAACATTATAGTTCTCACCAACCGCTGCCCACGGAACTCTTGTAGCTCCGGTATTATAACGGAAATCTGTTGCTTTACCCATAATAAATTCCTCCTATTTAAATTCGGGTTCGTAGCGCTGATGGCGCTCTTCCCAATATATTTCACGTACTTCAATGTCTTTGATTTTAAGAACTGTTGAGTACGGTGAAAATCCAACATGACCGCCAACAAATGCCTTTTTATCAATGAGCTCGGATACGAGCACATCGTCAACGATAAGGAAATTGTGGCCATTTATTGCACCGACCGTCATACGAACTTCGGTGCCCGGTGTGTATTTATAATATGAATGGAGAGCGCAAACTTCATCCTCTGGGAATTTTTCAATTCCGCTTTTGCCCTCATACCAACCGTTTAAACCGGAAACATAAGATGTTTTGAGGTAATTCTTCTCATCATCCCAGGTTGTACAGTAAACGCAATTTAAATCGCGCGTTGCAGGAAGCACAGTCGACATAGTAAAGCTCATCATAACGTCTTTATCAAAGCGCTTTTTACTGAGCAATATTCCGCCACGGTTTTCAGGCTCCTTGCCGATTAAATATCCGTCTTTAAACTCCCAGTTACCGAGCTTTGGCTCCCAATCAGCGCGCCAATTTTCGTCGGGTGCTGATTTTAGAACAATCGGCGATTTATCAACTATAATCTTTTTGCGTAAAAGCAAAATTTCATTCTGCATATCTTTTTCACCTCTATAATTATTTTACCAAATTGCCAAGCTTAAAAAAAGGCGCTCCTTTCCCTATTTTTTGCACTATTTTCCCTTTCCGAGAACTCTATTGACAAAAAAATCGCATTTGATATAATGATATTTGGTGAATGAAAAATGATTGTTAATTACGATATTTCAAAAATTTCCCGCGCTTTAGATGATTTTTACAGCGCAACGGGAATAAATATGGACCTTTTCCGTGTGGATTTTTCGCGCGTTGCAGAGCGTAGTCATTCTAAAAACAATCGCTACTGTAGCGAAATTCAGAATACTTCACAGGGTGCAGAGTCGTGTTGCCGTGCTGATATTTCATTGCTTGAAAAGTGTCGCGATACAAGATGTGTGCAAATGCATACATGCCATGCAGGACTTATCGACATTGCCGTTCCGATTTTATATAACAACGAAATTATCGGATATATTATTTTCGGTCAGATGAAAACAAGTCGTGATTTTACTCCTGTTTTTGATTACATAAATTCTCTCGGACTTGATTTAGTAAAAATGGAGACTTATTTTAACGAAATTCCTCTTTTTGACTCCGATAAAATTGATAGTATTTCAAGTATTGCAACTATGCTTGTCAAGTATATTCTACTTGAAAATATGTTAAAACCGTATTATGATGACAACGTGCAAACGGCAATTTCTTTTATTTCCGAAAACTTAAGCGAAGATATTTCCATATACACACTTTCCAAAAGCACAGGCATTTCAAAAAGCGTTTTGTATCGCAGATTTCGCGCAAATTTTGACTGCACTGTCAGCGAATACATAAATTCTCTTCGCATTGAAAGAGCGTGTGACTTGTTGCTGAAAAGTGATATGACAATTGAAGAAATTTCGCAATCGCTAGGTTTTGTGAGTGCTTCTTATTTCTGCAAAGTGTTCAAAAAATCGAAAAACATCTCGCCTCTCAAGTACAAAAAAGCTTATGCAAGTGAAAATTCATTGTAAAAAAACATTGACAAAACAACTTTCGTGTGTTAAAATGTTTAACACATAAAACGCAGTGATGCGGAATAGTATGCAATTTTCTTTTTTCTTAAGAGAGATGCCGGTAGGTGCAAGGCATTGAGAAAAGCTTGCAGAACTCACCGCGGAGCGGCTGCCGTGAACTTGTAATTGTAGGGGCAGACGGGTACTCCCGTAACAGAGTCAAGATGTGTTGGCATCTAAGGGCATCCGTTTTGGATGAAAAAGAGTGGTACCGCGGAAAGTTAGATTTTAACGTTTTCGTCTCTTTGAATTAGCAATGAGACGGGAGCGTTTTTTTGTTGCTAAAGCCCGTTTTAAACACATAATTTGAAAGGAGTTTTTCAAAATGAAAAAAATCGGTATTGCAGATATTACGCTTAAAAAGCTCGCGCTTGATCGCGAGGTTAATCTCCTATTCCGTGAAAAAACAGCTATTGCAGCAAGTGCAGATTCGCTCGGATGCGACACCGTTGAGCTTGCTCCGGTAAAGAGTGCGCGCGAGGATTCAATTATTTATAAAACAATTGCTCAGAATATTCAGAATGCATCGCTTGCAATCCCGGTAGGTTTTACCGAAGAAGATGTTGCAACGGCTTGGGAATGCATCAAGGATGCAAAGAATCCGCGCCTTCAGATCGAACTTCCCACATCTACCGTTCAGATGGAATATACCTATCATATAAAGGCTGAAAAAATGCTTGCTAAAATTGCAGCTCTCGTCGCTTGCGCCAAAAAGCTTTGTAGCGATGTTGAATTTTCGGCTCTTGATGCAACCCGCGCAGATGAAGATTTTCTCATCTCAGCAGTTAAAGAAGCTGCCGGCAACGGTGCAAGTATGATTACACTCTGCGACGATGCAGGAACTTCACTTCCTGAAGATGTTGCAGCACTTGTAACTAAAGTTAAAGATTCAGTTTCTGTTCCTGTTTATCTGTGCCCGAGTGACCGCGTTAATATGGCTAACGCTACTGCAATTGCCGCAATCCGAGCAGGAGCTGACGGTATTAAATGCGCAATGGCAGGCAAAAACGCTCTCCTTACAGGTGAGTTCTCTGATGCAGTTTCAACATATTCCGCAGCACTTCAGGTTGAGGTAAATCTCAATAACACCAAAGTTCACGCAAGCATTTCCGATATGCTTGATAATATCTCGCACGATTCAAGTGACAATGAAAGTGAGATAAATGATAAGAAAAAAATTATTTTGGATTCCGATTGCACAATAGCCGAGGTTTCTCAGGCTTCAAAGGTTTTAGGTTATGAGCTTTCAGATTCTGATTGTGGCGATGTTCACAAGGCTCTCATTCAGGTTTGCGAGAAAAAAGGCGCTGTCGGCGCAAAAGAGCTTGAAGCTCTCATCGCAAGTTATGCTATGCAGGCTCCGTCTACCTATCATCTTGAAAATTACACAACCACCTGTTCCGACCTCGTAAGCTCAATGTCGCAGGTTACTCTTCGCGTAGGAAGTGAAATTATAAGCGGTGTGAGCACGGGTGATGGCCCAATCGACTCTGTTTTTCTTGCAATTGAGCAGTGTATCGGCCATCATTATGAGCTTGACGACTTCCAGGTTCAGGCGGTAACTGAGGGTAAAGAGGCTCTCGGCTCTGCTCTCGTTAAGCTTCGCAACAATGGAAAGCTTTATTCCGGAAACGGCCTTTCAACCGATATTATTGCCGCAAGTATTCGTGCATATATAAATGCACTCAACAAGATTGTTTTCGAGGAGAAATAATATGAAAATTGCATTTTCAACTAAAAATATCACTCATAATTCTTTTCTCGACATCTGCCGCATGGCTTACGATTACGGCTTTAACGGCTTTGAGATTTTTGACGCAATTGACGAGCGTACTTGTCATTACGACAGTGTTCTGCGTCCTGACCGTTCATCGGATGCTACAAGGAAGCTGATAAACCGCAACCTGACTGTTGCTGCGCTTTCCTATCCGCACCCGATCGAAAGTGAAGCCGCAACTGCAGATGCTATTTTAAAATATGTTGATATGGCAGCGACTGCAAATGTGCCGAGCGTTATTTTTCGTGTTGAGGAAAAACCGTCTTATGATGTTTTAAAAGAAAAGCTTTCCACAGCTATTGAACGCGCTGAAAATACCGGTGTTGAAATTTTATTTGAAACAATCGGTTATCTCTCAAACACCGAAAATGTTATTGATATAATTAACTTTTTTTCTTCAGCAGTAATCGGTGCATCTTGGAATGTTCGCGGAACATTTTTTGGTGCTGGCGAAACAGCTGACGATACAATTCGCAATTTGGGCGCATATATTAAATATGTGCGCTTAGGCGATATAAGCGACGGAAAAGCTGTTTTAATCGGTGAGGGAACACTTCCAGTCGAAACCATTGTTAATGCGCTTTCCTCGCTTAATTTTGACGGATTTATATGCGCTGCATGGAACGATGAAATCAATGATGCAGACATCGTTTTAACTCACTTTGCAAACTATGTTTCTTCAATCGGCAAGAAAAAGTCCGATAGTGAGTGCTTACAGTATAACCGAGCAAAAACGGGTACCTTCGTTTGGGAAAAATACAAGGTTATTGATGCAACATTCTCGGATGTGCTCGATAAAATGGTGGAAACCTACCCTAACCAATATGCGTTTAAATATCCAACACTTGATTACACCAGAACGTATGAAGAGTTCCGCCGCGATGTGGATGAATGTGCAGCAGCACTCATTTCTCTCGGCGTAAAAGCCGGTGACCACGTTGCCGTTTGGGCGACCAATGTTCCCGAATGGTTTATCACCTTCTGGGCAACAACAAAAATCGGTGCTGTTTTGGTAACGGTAAACACAGCTTATAAAATCCACGAAATTGAATATCTTTTAAAGCAGTCTGATACTCATACTCTTGTTATGATTGAGTACTGCAAAGATATAAATTACAAAGAAATCATTCAGGAGCTCTGCCCTGAGCTCGAAAACTTAGAACCCGGAAGCCCTCTTTATTCCAAAAAGCTTCCCTTCTTGCGCAATGTAGTAACTGCTGGATTTTCCATGCCAGGTTGCCTTACCTGGGAGGAAATGCTTTCTCGTTCAAAGCAGATTCCGCATGAGGAAGTGCGCCGTCGCGCATCACTCGTTTCGCCGGATGATGTATGCAATATGCAGTACACATCGGGCACAACGGGCTTCCCGAAGGGCGTTATGCTCACACACCGCAACATTGTAAATAACGGTAAAACAATCGGCGACAGAATGGATTTATCCACCGCTGACCGTATGATGATTCAGGTTCCGATGTTCCACTGCTTCGGAATGGTGCTCTCCATGACATCAATGATGACACACGGCGGCACACTTTGCCCGATTCCGTACTTTTCGCCGAAGTCGTCGCTTGCCTGTGTTAACGATGAACACATAACCTGCTTTAACGGTGTTCCAACAATGTTTATCGCTATGTTTAACCACCCCGATTTTGCAAAGACTGATTTCTCTTATATGCGAACCGGAATTATGGCAGGTGCTAACTGCCCTGCTGACCTTATGCGCCGTGCATCGGTTGAAATGAATATGCGCGAAATCATCTCTGTTTACGGTCAGACCGAAGCTTCTCCCGGTTGTACCATGGGCGAAGTTAACGAAGATTTAGACCATCGTGTTGAAACAGTCGGAAGCGCATTCCCCGGTGTTGAATGCAAGATTATCGACCCTGAAACGGGCGACGAATTACCCGACGGTGAAAGTGGCGAATTCGTTGCACGCGGCTTTAACATTATGAAAGGCTATTACAAAATGCCTGAGGCTACCGCGCAGGCAATTGATGCCGATGGCTGGCTCCATTCAGGAGATATTTGCTGCCGCACTCCCGACGGTTATTATAAGGTTACAGGCCGACTCAAGGATATGATTATCCGTGGCGGCGAAAACCTTTATCCGCGTGAAATTGAAGAATTTTACCTCACAAACCCAAAGGTTCGCGATGTTCAGGTTGTCGGCGTTCCAGACGAAAAATATGGTGAAGAATGCTGCGCATGGATTATTCTCCACAAGGGTGAAACATCCGACGAAAATGAAATGCGCGAGTTTGGTAATGCATCAATTGCACGTCATAAAGTTCCGAAGTACTTCCTTTTCGTTAACGAATTCCCAATGAATGCTGCAGGTAAAATCTTGAAATATAAGATGCGTGACGAGTCTGTTGAGCTTTTAGGACTGAGCAAATAAAAATTTTTTCAAAAAAGTATTGACAACGCATTTTTGCAAGAGTATAATACACTTAAAATTTGAATATCACAAAACAACTATGACGAAGACAGTCGGATAGTGAATCCTTCAGAGAGTTGGCGGTTGCTGCAAGCCAATGGTGAATCTTTCCAATGACTTATCACTTCCGAGTTGGAGGACCGAAAGTTTTTCACACGAGTAGACTCCTTCCGTATTGCTGCGTAAAAGCAAGGGCTTGTTAGAGCCTGTTAAGTGGCGGAATTTTCCGCAATTTGAGTGGTACCGCGAGTTGATTCAACCCGTCTCAAAGAAATCTTTGAGACGGGTTTTTTGTCTTATTCAAATCCGTAAAATTCAAACAGGATTAGAAAGGAGCAAAGCAAAATGGATTATAATTTGAAAGAGGTCGCAAGAAGAATTAAAGAGCTGCGCGAAGCAAAAGGGTATTCTCCGGAAGAGCTTGCAAAGCTTTGTGGCGTATCTCTCGAGGACTACAAGGTTCTGGAAGATGGCGAAACAGACTTTACCTTCACATTTATTTACAAATGCGCAAAGGCTTGCAACGTTGAGGTTATCGATATTCTCGAAGGCACAAGCTCAACGCTCTCGTCTTTTGACGTTACAAGAAACGGAGACGGTCTTAAGATTATTAAAAAACACGGTGTTGTTTATAATAACCTTGCCCCTAAATTCAAAGAAAAACTTGCAGAACCATTTTTGGTTAAATTCCCGTATCTCCCCGATGAGCAAATTAAACTTGCATCACACAAGGGTCAGGAGTTTGACGTTATCGTAAAGGGTTCGCTCAAGGTTCAGGTAGGAAATCATGTTGATGTTTTAAATGAGGGCGATTCTATCTTCTATAACAGTAGCTTGCCACATGGTATGGTTGCTGCAAGCGAAGGTGGTTGCGAGTTTTATGCTGTTGTTTTAAATCCGCAGGACGGGCACTTCAGTGAGGAATTTACCGAAGCCCCGATTGTTACCGCCAAGAAAAAGGACGATGCAAAAACTGTCGCCGATGATTTTATCACCTCAACATATGATGAAAACGGCGTATTTAACGGTATCTCCTTTAAAAATGCAGATAAATTCAACTTCGCATTTGACTGCGTTGATGCAATAGCAGAGAAAACTCCAGACAAACTCGCTATGATGTGGGTCGGCAACGATAAGTCCGAGCGCAGATTTACATTCAGTGATATGAAAAAGTATTCTGCAAAAACCGCAAATTACTTTGAATCTCTCGGCATCAAGCGTGGCGACACGGTTATGCTCGTCTTAAAACGACACTATCAGTTCTGGTTCTGTATGCTCGCGCTTCATAAGATCGGTGCAATCGCAATCCCGGCTACAAATCAGCTCGTTGAGCACGATTTCACCTACAGATACAAAGCTGCAGGCGTTAAGGCAATTGTTTGCACAAACGATGGCGAAGTTTCCATTGAGGCAGAAAAAGCAGCACGCGATTTTCCGGAAATGGTCAAGATTCTAGTTGGCAGCAAAAAAGACGGTTGGAACGACTTTAACGTTGAAATGGAGCGCTTCAGCACTCATTTCGAGCGCAAGGCAGATTCTCCGTGTGGTGATGAGCCGATGCTTATGCTCTTCACCTCGGGAACTACCGGTTATCCGCGTATTGCGACACACTCATACAAGTACGCACTCGGCCATTATCCAACCGCAAAGCATTGGCACAATGTTAACCCGAATGGACTTCACTTCACAATTTCAGACACCGGTTGGGGTAAGGCTCTTTGGGGTAAGCTCTACGGTCAGTGGCTCTGTGAAGCAGGTGTATTCACCTACGACTTTGACAGATTCCATTCCGATGATATTCTCCCGCTTTTCAAAAAGTACAATATCACTACCTTCTGCGCACCCCCAACAATGTATCGTTTCTTCATCAAAGAGGATTTATCAAAGTACGATCTCTCCTCTATTGAGTATGCAACAACCGCAGGCGAGGCATTAAATCCTGAAGTTTTCAACCAGTTTAAAAAGGCAACCGGCCTTGAAATTATGGAAGGCTTCGGTCAGACAGAGACCACTCTTTCAATTGCAAACTTTGTTGGCTCAACACCGAGAATCGGTTCAATGGGTAAGCCGAGCCCACTCTATGATGTTGTCGTTCTTGATCCTGACGGTAATGAGTGCAAAACGGGCGAAACAGGCGAAATCTGTATCCGCACCAAAGACGGTGCCCCGTGTGGTCTATTTATCGGCTACTATTTAGACGATGAGAAAACCAAAGAGGTATGGCACGACGGTTTCTACCACACCGGCGACACAGCAACAATGGATGAAGACGGCTATCTCTGGTATGTCGGTCGTATTGATGATGTTATCAAGTCTTCCGGTTATCGTATCGGTCCGTTTGAGATTGAAAGCGTTATTATGGAACTTCCGTATGTTTTGGAATGCGCAATCACCCCTGTTCCTGATGAAATCCGCGGTCAGATTGTAAAGGCTACAATCGTCCTAACAAAGGGTACCGAAGGAACGGATGCACTTAAAAAGGAAATTCAGGAATACGTTAAGACGCATACCGCACCGTATAAGTATCCAAGAATCGTTGAGTTTGTTGCCGAGCTCCCGAAGACAATCAGCGGTAAGGTACGCCGTGTCGAAATCCGCAATAACGACCTTAAAAAAAATAGCTAAACAGCAGCTAAAAGCCCTGAAGTAACTTCAGGGCTTTTTTGTGTTGTGTAACGTCACAAAAGCTCCAACAACTAATTAAGTTGTCGGAGCTTTATTATTTTATTCGTTTTCTTCGTCGCCCTCTTCCCAAATTACGGTTTCAATAAGCTTATCCATACCAATGGGGGCTAAAAGTATGGTAATGAAGGTAACGGTATGGAACAAGATAGCGGAAACATGTATCGGGCATGGTACGTGCACATATTTAAATACATTTGCAAGTGACATTGTCATTCTATACGCTTCATATGGTAAGTAATTGTATATTAAATAAGCGACACCTGCAAAAAGTGCATAAGCAATAATATTTAGTATATAGTGCCATACCTTATCGTTCAAATCGAAATAACAGTGTCTTGTTTGCCGCACATTTATAACTAAGAACGCTATAAAAAAAGCGACAACAAAAATTGCAAAAATATTAATTTGTTCTACTACTCTTGCATCTGCCATAAGAGCAATTGCCGCAGATGCAATAACTTCAAAAACCAAAAGCTCAAAAAATCTACGAAAAACAACTATTGCTTTTCCGATAAAGTTCATTTTTTTCATCTTCTCTCATAGTGGGCTACATATTTTAAGCAACAAAACGCTTAGTATATCATATGTAATACTATGATACCATATTGCTTTAGAAATTTCAAGTGTTATTCTATAGTTTCAATATAAAAACTTACAGGGCGAAAACCATCATTACAGGAAATCATCGCGCTCTTTTTATTCTTCATCCACCCGTCAAAAAAATTTTCGCCACCATGGGCAAGTACATTCACAAAAGGATACACGCTTTCCCATGCACTTTGGCAAAATCCATCGGGTTTATTATTGCCATCGGTTATAAAAACCTGGCCTATCTCCATATCGCAGGCATGTTCAATCGGATTTTCATACTTTTCAATCAAATCCTCATAAGTTGCGCGCTTCATAACCGTGATTCTGCAGTTTTTCATATAATGATCTCCTTTAACTTTCTCCTGAACCGTTTCCAATCAGGGCAGATTTTGCAAAGCTCATCATAAAATTTTTTTGAATGATTTGGCACTAAAAAGTGCGTAAACTCATGTAAAACAACATACCAAATACACTCAGCGGGAGCGTACATAAGATTTATATTAAACGTAAGCACTTCTTTATTCGGATAGCAACTGCCCCAACGCGATTTTAATTTTTTAAACTTAATCTGCGGATAATTAACGCCTCGCTTTTCAAAATACGGGTATGCCTTTTGGCATAGCGAATTTACAACATCATAAATTTCATCTTCGGCAAAATATTGCTTTGACAAGGTTCTGTTTGAGTATTTATCAATCGCTTTAAAAACGAAATCTGCCTTTGAAGTTATAAACCCTTCAATTGTTTTTTGCGAAACGCGCCTGTTTGCTGACACGTAAACTTCACCACTTGGCTTTATTCTTAAGTTTATATTTTTAACGTTTTTTCGTTCAAGGGTATATTTAAACTTTCTACCGTGTGCATAAATTTCACCAAAGCTTTTCGTTTCCCGTTGAAACGGCATACGCGCCACTCCTCATTGCCTGCTCTACTTCTTCTTTGGAATCTATAAGTCCTCCAACAATAATCGGAATCTTAATTTTCTGTTTAAGTTTTTTTGTTATTTTAGGCACAACGCCCGGCATCAGTTCTATCATATCTGCCTTTGATGCCTTAATACTATCCTCAATTGCCTCCACAGACCTTGTGTCAACAATAAAAAAACGTTGTACCGCAAACAGTTCTTCTTCTTTTGCAAATTTTATAACATTTGCACGTGTGCTGATTATCCCATCTACCCCAACTGACTTTACATACTTTATTCCGAATTTATCTTTTGCAATTCCTTCTGCTAAATCCAAATGAATAAAAAGCTTTTTGTCGCATTTATGCGCCGCTTTTACGCAATAGTCAAGTGTCATTATATTGGGCACTAAGTGAAATATTATTTTTACATCTGACTTTAGCGCACTTTCAAAATCTCTATCATTTCTAACTGCTGAAATCACCATATTTTCACGCCCTTATATTCTTTGTGGCAACTATGCATGTGCCGAATACATCTTTAATGATAACATCTGATACGGATATTGGCAAGTCCACCACCGTATTATTTATTATTTTCATACACTCTGCAATCTTTTCTTTCGGTATTGCATTCTTTGTCTTAACTGACAAAAGCACACCGTTTGAACATCGCACAGTTGATGTGACCATACGTTTTGGCGCAATGCATTCATCCCTTGCATATTTTTCTCCGCGCGGACAAGTGTTACCCGAAACAGAGAGTACCTCTTTCTCTGAAACTTCTGCTTCAATTGAACAGCCGACCGGGCAAACCGTGCATATAAGTGTTTTTTTCATTATTGAACCTCCAGCTCAAAGCGTAATACATCAATGCCGCAAAGCAACTCTTTGCCCAGAACAATGCTTTCCATCTCTCCCGGTGCTACCTTGCGTTTTTTCTTTGATAAGATAATTTTGCCGTTATTTATAACATTGATTTTTGCATCTCGATATACATTGTTTACTCTGAAATATATCTTTATATCCTGCATTGCATTTATACTTTGCGGAACAGTGTATCGTATTTTTCCGTCTGTTTGAATTTTTATATCTGCATTCTTTTTTATGCTTCCTTTTATATATTCTGCAGCGGCACGACCTGCAATTTCCGCTTCTTCAGACACGAAATCCACTAAATCGTGCACGTGCAAAACATTGCCGCAGGCAAAAATTCCGTCTACCGAAGTTTCTCTCAGTTCATTTACTATTGCGCCATTTGTTACTGCATCCATATCAATGCCCGCTTTTTTTATCATCTCAGTTTCGGGAATAAGTCCGACCGACAAAAGCAGCGTGTCGCATGGGATAAACTCCTCAGTCCCCGCTATCGGCATTCTGTTTTCATCCACTTTAGAAACGGTAACGCCTTCTATGCGCTCATTGCCGTGAACCTTAATCACCGTTGTGCTGAGCTTTAACGGAATATCAAAATCATTAAGACATTGCTCAACATTTCTTGCAAGACCGCTTGAATATGGCATAACCTCGCATACCGCTAAAACCTTTGCGCCCTCAAGAGTCATTCTTCGTGCCATAATAAGCCCAATATCGCCCGAGCCCAAAATAACAACATTCTTACCCGGCATATATCCGTCGATATTCATAAGCTTTTGCGCGGTACCTGCGCTGTAAATGCCTGCAGGACGTGTGCCTGAAATATTCAGCGCACCTTTCGGGCGCTCGCGGCAACCGACCGCAAAAATAATTGCTTTTGCTTGAATTTCAAAAATCCCGTCCTCACTGTTTGTTGCTGTGACAATCTTATCTTTTGTTACATTTATCACCGCAGTATTTAATTTGCATTTGATTTTGCGCTCTAAAACCTGCTCTTCATATCTGATTGCATATTCAGGTCCGCTTAACTCCTCATTGAATTTATGAAGTCCGAACCCTGTATGTATACACTGCTTTAAAATTCCACCGAGTGCCTCTTCTCTTTCCAAAATCAAAATATCGCGTACTCCGTTGTCATATGCAGAAATTGCCGCGCTCATTCCGGCAGGACCGCCTCCGATTATAACCAAATCAACCATTGCTTCTTACTCCTTTGTCTTCCCCAAAATTTCATTGGATCCTTTGCCGAATTTTGTCACCTGAAGCGGTGAAATACCAAGCTCTTCAGCTAAAAGCTTTATGATATATGGTTTGCAAAATCCGCCCTGGCACCTGCCCATTTGAGCCCTTGTTCTGCGCTTTACTCCGTCTAAATCGTACGGTTTTGGGTTTTGGCGTATTGCTGCCCTTATTTCGCCCTCAGTAACACCTTCGCAGCGGCAGATAATTTTTCCAAACGCTCTATCCTTTTTAATTATTTCGTTTTTTTGATTAATATCAAGTTTTCTGAAATGCGCCATACTTTTTCTTATCGGATTATAGCTTTGCTTTTCTGTCAGCTCACAAGTTTCTTTTAAGAGCCGGATAACATATTTTGCAATTGCTCCGGATGCAGACAATCCGGGAGATTCTATGCCTGCAACATTTATAAATCCCTTAAACGGTGAATTTATTATAAAATCATCTGTGTCCCCGACTGCACGCAAGCCGCAAAACGATGTAATCATTTTGTTAAACTGAACTTTATTCGTGTATTTTTTTGCAAGAGATACAACTTTTTCAATACCCTCCGGGGTTGTGCTTTTGTCATCTTTGTCTGAAATATTCTCGGCAGTAGGTCCTAAAATAATGTTCTTATCCACCGTTGGCGAAATTAAAATTCCCTTTCCCATTTT
This sequence comes from Eubacteriales bacterium, assembly GCA_045589235.1. Classification (GTDB taxonomy): domain Bacteria; phylum Bacillota; class Clostridia; order Oscillospirales; family JAAYXM01; genus RGIG7332. Next base: position 36,225 of record JAZNOR010000093.1, read on the forward strand.
ATCGGGAGTTTTAAAAATCGTATGCTTTACAAGATTTTCGCATTCGTTATCGAGTAAAATGTATTCGCCCTTACGCGGTGTTATTTTAAATGATGTGTCCCCTGCCATTTTTGCAATCTTGTCTGCATAAACGCCTGCTGCATTTATTATGTATTTTGCTCTAATTTTTTCCTTTGGTGATGAAATTTCAAAACCGTATTCTTCATTTTTAATATCGGTTACTTCAAAATTTCTCTTTAACTCAACACCGTTATCCATAGCATTTCCAACTGCGGCAATTGTAAGCTCATATGGACATATTATTGCACTTGTCGGAGCTAAAAGTGCACCGTGAATATCATCGGATAAATTAGGTTCAAGCTTTTTTACTTTCTCTTTTCTTATTATCATAAGCTCTTCCACGCCGTTTTTTATACCGCGATCAAAAAGCTCTTCAAGTATTTTTTCATCGTCTTCGCTAAATGCAACTACCATAGCACCATTCTGCTCATATTTGACTCCAAGCTCTTTTGTTATCTGCGGCATCATTTTTGCCCCTTCTACATTGAGTTTAGCTTTTAAAGTTCCCTCTTTTGCATCAAAGCCCGCATGAATTATCGCAGAATTTGCTTTTGTGCTACCCATTGCAACATCGTTCTCTTTTTCAAGTAAAACAGTTCTGATTTCATATTTTGCAAGCTCTCTCGCAATCATGGCGCCGATAACTCCTGCACCGATTATTGCTACATCGTACATTTTAATTCCTCCTTAAAACGCAAAAAAAGACGCACCAAAACTAAGTAACTTAGTTTTGATACGTCTCCAAATCTCTGTATCGTTTAGATTATATCACCGTTTTTCGGTTTTGTCAATTTTAATATACTTGATTTGCATTTTTGCGGAAGATTCCGGGTGTTATTCCAACGGTTTTCTTAAACAGAATTTTAAAGTGAGCAGGAGATGCAAATCCGCATTCCTCAGCAATTGCCTCAAGAGTCTTTTCGCTCATTGCAAGTAACTCCTTTGCGCGGTTTATTCTGACATTCGTCAGCCACTCATGTGGAGTCCTCCCCGTTTCCTCTTTGAAAATTCGCGTTGTGTGCGCACCGGAATAGCCGGATAGTTCTCTTAGATTTTCAAGTGTCACTTTATCTGAAAAATTTTCTTTTATATACCCTATGCAATCGCGCACGGGCTCAGAATATTTTTTCTTTGAATGATGGGCATTAAAAAGCTCTGCAATGAGCTGCATAAGTAATGCATTTAACCTGAGCTTTGCTGCAACAGAAGTTGAATTGAAACATTTTACTATCTCCGAAAATGCTCCCTCAAGCTCACCCGAGGTTTCAAAATATTCCGGAATACTGTCGAGCACCTGATTTTTACATATAACTCCACGCTCGCCAAAATCAAATGTTATCGTTATACATTTATATTCGGGGGTGCTGTTGAGTCGCGTACCCGGGATTGAAAAGCGAATATCACCATAGTGAATCTGATTGTTTTTTCCGTTTATAAATACCTCACCGTCACCGGATAAATAAAAGCCAAGCTCATATGTGTGCGCAATTCTGTGTTTAGACAGCGTCATATTCTTTTTATATTCAAAATGGCGCGCTAGTAAAACGCGCGGAAGCATAGCATCAATCGGCATATCAACGGTTCTCATTCTGCGCACCCTCCTGCATGTAAAAAATCGAACTTTTGTGATAAATTTAAGTATTTACTTTAGTTGTATTATACAATAGAATTTAAATGAAATCAATTTTTATTTAAGTAAATTTCAGAACGGAGGGAAAATATGAAAAGTGATTTTTTACTTAAAAGTAAGCTTTCCAAAAAACTATATAGCTTCGCAAAAGCTCTTCCGATAATTGATTATCACAATCATCTTGTAGTTTCAGATATAGCAAACAATGTTAAATTTGATAACATTGCTCGCCTTTGGGTGATTTCCGACCCGTATAAGCATCGTGCAATGCGAATACTCGGCGTTCCTGAACGCCTTATTACAGGCGATGCAAGTGATTTTGAAAAGTTTGAGGTTTGGTATAACTCGCTTCCACGTCTTATCGGGAATCCTCTTTTTGACTGGTCTATTATGGAAATGAGCGTTGTTTTTGATTTTGAGCTATTGCCGTTTCGTGATGCCAAATCCGTTTGGGATATATTAAATGCAAAGCTTGAGAAATTGACACTTTCCGATATCTTTGCAAAATTCAATATTGAATACTCCGCACCGTGCACATCAATTGTTGATGACTTATCGGTCTTTGATAAAAGTGCAGGTCTCTGCCCCTCGCTTCGCGGTGACGATATGCTCATTCCGTCAAATGCGCTTATATCAAAATTATCGGCTCTTGTCGGCAATGAAATAACAACACTTGATTCATATTTTTCTGCAATCAAAGCGCGCTTTTCTGAGTTTAAAAAAGTCGGTTGTGTATTCTCCGACCACGCACTTGACAATGGCTTTACTTATGTCGCGGATGACGGTAAAAACCATGACCGTTTTAACTCATTGCTTGCAGGAAAGGAGCTTTCTAAAGAAGATAAGTGTGCACTTTCGTCGTTTATTCTCAAAAATGTTGCGATGCTTTATGCTGAGTTTAACTTCACCGTTCAGCTCCACATAGGCGCTCAGCGCTACACCAGCACCCGTCTCCGCACTTTAGCCGGCCCTGCAGGCGGCTATGCCGCAGTCGGAAGTACCGCCCATTTAAAATCTCTCGTTGCTTTTTTAGATGATGTTGAAAATGGCGAGTTTGGCCTTCCGAAAGTAATGCTCTTTACATTAAATCCTTCTGACAATGCAGTTATGGCAACGCTCTCCGGTTCATATTCAAAAGACGGCGTTGAGGCGGTCGTTACTCAGGGTCCTGCCTGGTGGTGGTGTGACCACTATGAGGGAATGTCAACAATGCTTGATAATTTCTGCACACACAGTGTGCTCTCAACCTTTATTGGTATGACTACTGATTCTCGTTCTCCACTCTCCTTTGTGCGCCATGATTATTTCAGACGCGTACTCTGCGAGTGGATTGCTGATATGGTAGATAAAGACAGGCTCCCGGAAGATATGAAGCTTCTTAAGGACACTGTCTCTAAAATATGCTACGGAAATGCAAAGAAAGTTATAGGAGGTTTTTAATATGCATTTTAATGACCGCGATGAAATTATCGAATTAACTCCACTCTGGAAGGGCGAGCGCTTCCCCGATGGCAGACCGAAGGTTCCGGATAAATACCTTGATGCTCTTCAGAAAATGACACTCGAAGAGGTATGGAAACCGATTTATATTTTAGGCTATGAAAACCAGTTTGTCGGCGGTGGCGAAGCTCCGCTTAAAGTTTTACACGACGATGGCAGAAAGCTAATCGGCCGTGCTGTAACCTGCGCATATTGCCCGACAAGACCTGACCTTCACGAGGTTATGTTTGCACGTGGCGCAGCCGAGGGCAGAGCAGGAAACTACAACCAGTGGGTTGTAGACACACTTGTTGAGCGTGATGTTGTTGTAGTTGATATGTATGACAAAATTTATAAAGGCACATTCCTCGGTGGTAACTTGACTACCGCAATAAAGACTCGTACAAAGAATGGCGGAGCTGTTGTTTGGGGCGGTATCCGCGATATTGAACAGATGAAGGCTGTGCCCGATGTTCAAGTTTATTATCGCGGAATTGACCCGACTCCGATTCGTGAATTTGTTATGAAGAGCTTTAACTCTGTAACAAACTTTGGCGGCGCAGTGTGTCTTCCGGGCGACGTTGTATTCGGTGCAGGCGGCGGTGTTTTATTCATTCCGAGTCACCTTGTGGCAGATGTTGTTGAAGGCGCTGCAAAAACTCACGTTAAAGACGATTTTGGCTTTGAAATGATTTCGCAGAACAAGTTCACAACCGCGCAAATTGACCGTAACACATGGACTGTTGAAATGCTCGATATGTTAATGGAGTGGATTAAAACCGATCCGCGCGGTGAGCAGTATCGCGACCTTGACTGGTCTAAAGAATACGATGCGGCAATCAACGGCGACCCGAACGATACACAGACAGCTCTGTAGGAGGTAACTATGAGTACATATTTAAAGAATAAAGTTGCGGTTATAACAGGTGCCGGCGGCACAATCTGCTCTGCAGTTGCAATTGACCTTGCAAAGTGCGGCGTTAAGCTCGCACTCGTTGGCAGAACGATTGAAAAGCTTGAAAAAACCGCTGAAAAGATCCGTGAAGTCGGTGGCGAGTGCTTCCTTTTTGCTTGCGATGTTTGCGACGAAGAAAAGCTCGAAGAGCTTGTAGAGAAGGTTTATGCAACCTATGGCAAGTGCGACTTCTTGGTTAACGGTGCCGGCGGAAACCAGGTTGCCGCTATGCCGACAATTACTCAATTTGACGAGCGCGAGCTTGACGGAACTCTCCCTGAGGGCACTCGTGGCTTCTATGATATTGATATGAAGAGCTTTGAGAGTGTTATTAAAATTAACACAATGGGCTCTGTTCTTCCGATTCGTGCATTTGCAAAGCGCATGGCAAAAGACGGCGGTGGCTCAGTAATTAACTTCGCTTCAATGAATAGCTACTGCCCTCTCACCCGTTGCTTTGCTTATGCAATGAGTAAGGCTGCAGTTGTTAATATGACTCAGTCACTCGCTGCATATTTTGCACCGGCAGGCATTCGCATCAATGCAATTGCTCCGGGCTTTATCGTAAACGAGCGCAGCAAGACCTATCTCGGTACTGTTGAAGAAGGCTTAACTCCGCGTGGTGAGCAGGTTATCGGCCACACTCCGACCAAGCGTTTCGGTCAGGCGCAGGATATTTGCGGATGCGTTCGCTTCTTGCTTGATGAAACCGCATCTTCCTTTGTTACCGGTACAACCGTTCCGGTCGACGGCGGATTCCTTACCTTAAGCGGCGTATAGGAGGTAGAATATGCTTCTTACCGATTATTTCAGATATCCTAAAGACGCAACGTGGGATATTGCAAAGCAGAGTGGTGTTAACCACGGTGTTATCCGTCTTCCCGAGACCGGAGATTTTGATTTAACCAATAAATCCCATTGGCAGACGGTTTATGACGACTTTATGTCATATGGCTTAAAGCCTGTTATGATTGAGCCGATGCCGAACGAACTCCACGACCACATTAAAGCAGGCGACGAGAAACGCGACGAGTGCATTGAAAAGGTAATTAAAATGTTCCCGATTATGGACGCACTTGACATCCGCGGAATCTGCTTTAACTGGATGGCGCACATCGGCTGGCTTCGCACCTCAAACGACATAATTGAGCGCGGCGGTGCTAAAGTTACAGGCTTTAACATTGATGACTTTAAGCCGATTGAAACAAAAATTACTAAGGAAGAGCTTTGGGCAAACTACGAATATTTTATCAAAGCAGTTATGCCTTATGCCGAGAAATATAATATAAATCTTGCGCTCCACCCCGATGATCCGCCACGCGACCTCGGCGGAGTAGAGAGAATTATGACAAGTGCTGATAACATTGACCGCGCAATTAACGGCATAGTTTCGAGCAAGAATTTAGGCATCACAATGTGCCAGGCAACTTATCACATTATGGGCGAGGATTTATTTGAGGTTATTCCGCGTTTTAAGGATAAGATTATGTTCGTTCATTTCAGAAACACAATGGGCACAATTGATAAATACCGCGAAACCTTCCACGACAACGGCGCTATTGATATGGCAAAAATAATGCAATTATATCACGACTGCGGAATTGATGTTCCTGTTCGAGTTGACCATGTTCCGACAATGGTTGGCGAGGATATGAAGCATCAGGGCTATGATGCAATCGGAAGATACTTCGCAATCGGATACTTAAAAGGTATTTTAGATTCATTAAAATAAGAGGAGTGTTATAAATGATTAAAATTTTCTCTGATAAGAAAGAAAAAGATTTAAAGAATTTCTGGGGCCACATCGTTTTCCACCCGACAAATGCAATTGAGGACGATTGGGGCAAATTATATCTCGACAAAATTGCCGAAGACGGAGCAGCTAAAACAATCCGTATCTATTCAATGTTTGAAGAGAGCGTTACTCTCGATGAAAACGGTGAAATCAAGTACGACTGGTCAATGAATGACTACCGCATTGATTACCTTCTCTCAAAGGGCTTTGACTTATTTATTGCTTATGCATTTATTCCGTCATGGCTTGCTGCAGACCAGGATCCGGATCCCGAACGCGGTCTCTATTCCTACCGCTATAAGGACACCTTAATGATTCGTTCAAAACCGTTTGACTACTCAAAGTGGGAAGAGATTTGTCGCGTTTATACACAGCATTTAATTGATCGCTACGGCGTCGAGCAGGTTTCAAAGTGGAGAATCCACTGCTACAATGAGCCGGATTGGTACCATTTCTTTGATAAACCGGCGCCTGATAACTACACCCGTGCTATGGAGTACTGCAAGCTTTATAAAGCTTTCGTTAACGGTGTTACCTCAGTTTGTGACAAGCTCACAATTGGTGGCCCTGCTCTTGCCGAGTCACCAAAAAACTTTGAATTCTTTGAGTTCTTCTTGAATTGGATTAAGGAAACAGGCACACGCCTTGACTTTATAAGCTTCCATTCATACGGCACCTTCCCAGAGCTTATCGAGGATGGCACAAAGCCGATTGACTCACGCGGTGCTATGTTTGACACAATGACAGTTGCGCGTATTGCCAAAATGTGCGGTTTCGGTGATTTACCGCTTGTTTGTGATGAGTGGGGTGCTATCACCGAGGGATATCTTGATATGTCCCGAATTCCCGAGATGGTGTTCCGTGAGGACGAGCAGTACGCTGCATACTTTGTAAGAATGTTAACTCACTTTGACGAGTTAAATCTTCCATACGACCAGATGATGCTCTGCTTATCCGGCCAGCACGACTTAAAGGGCGACTTCTTAGGTAACCGCAACTTCTTCTCACAGCACTTCTATCCGAAGCCAATATTCAATGCGTTCGTTCTTTCAAATAAGGTTGGCGACGAGAAGCTTCACTTCTACTGTGACCTTGCTGAT
>JAZNOR010000094.1:0-46152 GCA_045589235.1 Eubacteriales bacterium
TTACCCGAGCCGATGTGGTGGATGTGGTTTCTGCGGATAATGTTGCCATAGGTTGAGCTGTCTGCATAACCCCATACCCATCCGACGGTAACTCCGCTGTAATCCAGATAGGAAATCTCATTCTCTGAAATTTCAATATTCGATGCGTGGCGCACAAGCACTCCGTTACCTGCCGCATATCGAAATCCGCAACGGGTAATTAAGTTTCCTCGTATCGTGCAGGCAAAGGTCATTTTACTCTCGTCTTCGCCGTATGCACCGCCGTGGATTGAAATTCCGCCTGCCCAGATATCAGAAATTTCGTTATTTTCAATTCGAATGAAGCTGCAACCTTCTTTAATTTCAATTGCATGAACACCGATTCCGTGCAGATAGCAATTCTGAATAGTTCCGCGCATTGCATTTTTAAAAGTGATTGCACCCGGCGCACAAGCGAGTGACTGCGGATCAGCTGTAAAGCATCTGACTTCACTCTCGGCAAAACCATAGTTACTTGATGCTACCTCACTCTTATATTCTCCCTTTGAGCAAACAATCTCTAAATTGTCAATACGGATGTCATCTTCCTCTATTTCAATTATTTTTGAAACGGTCGGCGCGTACGCTACCATACCTTCGAGTGATTCTCCTTCGCGCGGCACATAATAAACGGTAGAACTTTTCTTATCCAAATACCACTCGCCTGCTACACCGAATTTACTGCCGACATTAGTAAGGAAATAACGGAGAGCACCCATATGCTCCGGAACATCGCCATTTTTATAGCGTGTATTTATCGAAAAGCGCGTGCTGTATTCCATAACGAGCTTGCCACTTTCCTTATCATAACTCTTAACCGGAGAGTGTGAATCAACCCAGTAGTGATAAAAATTAACTGTTGTATCCTCTATATCGGTAACATCAGCTAAATCCTCCGGATGCGCAACAAACCATTTTGAGGGCAAATAGAGTGGAATTCCCCCCTGGGGATTCTGCTCGGTATCGGTAACGGTAAAATATCCTTCCTTCGGGTAACGCGAAATGTTTGCAGGCTTTCCGTTAACGATAAAATCAGTAAAAACAACATCCTCTGGAACAGACGCGCTAAAGCACTTTGTTCCATTGAAGGTATCATTCTTCCATTCATCTATTTTAATGCCACCGATAAGTTTTTTACGCTCACCGTAGGATGTTAATGTAACGCCGTTTACTCCCGTTTTGAATTTAATTGCATCTGTTAGGTAATAATCCTCGCACAAAGCAATCGTCATCGGGCGCATATTCCCCGATTGCCTCAATTGCTCAACACGGTCAAGTGCATACTCAATCGTTCGAAGTGGACCATTTCCGAACTTATCTTTTTCGGGCAAAAATCCTGTGTCATCATCGTATCCGACTGACGGAGAAACATATATAGTTCCTGAATTTTTCCAGTTATACATAAAAAACGCCCCTAATTATACTTCTTGACCAAATTATAACACTTGAAAATTTCTTCCGCAAGACAAATTATAATAAAATCAAGACAAAAAAGGCAAGTCTTACGACTTGCCTTTTAAATTATTCAGCTGTGAGTTCTGCTGCACGAAGAGTGTTTTGCATAAGCATTGTAATAGTCATCGGACCAACACCGCCCGGAACAGGTGTGATATACGATGCAATTTCAGATACCTCGTCGAATGCAACGTCGCCGCGGAGCTTGCCCTCTGCGTTTCTGTTCATACCAACGTCAATAACAACCGCGCCCGGCTTTACCATATCCTTTGTGACAAACTCAAGCTTTCCGATTGCCGCAACTAAAATATCAGCCTCGCGGGTAATTTCAGCTAAGTTCTGAGTTTTAGAATGGCATATGGTAACCGTTGCATTCTTATGTAAAAGAAGCATTGCCTGTGGCTTGCCAACGATATTTGAACGGCCGATGACAACTGCGCGCTTACCTGTAACGTCAATGCCGTACTCATCAAGAAGTGCCATAACACCTGCAGGAGTGCACGGAACGAATTCATAATCGCCCGTCATAATCGCGCCGACATTCTGCTTATGGAATGCATCAACATCCTTCTCAGGGCGGATTGTAAGAATAACCTTGTCCTCGCTGATGTGCTTTGGAAGCGGAAGCTGAACTAAAATACCGTTGATATCAGGTCTTTCATTAAGCTCACGTACCAAGCTCAAAAGCGCCTCTTCAGTTGTTTCCTCCGGAAGTGCATATTCTTCACTGTAAATTCCGCACTCAGCGCAAGCTTTCTTTTTGTTATTTACATAAACACGGCTCGCCGGGTCGTTACCTACAATGATAACCGCAAGACCCGGAGTGATTCCGCGCGCCTTAAGTGCCTCTACCTTTTCATGAATTGCACCGCGCATTTTTGCCGATGTCATCTTTCCGTCAATTATTTTTGCTGCCATTTTATCTTTCCTCCGTTTTTATATAAAATTATTAAAACTATTATTGAAACAATAAATGCAAGCCCGCCGATAAGCTGAGAGATGCGGATGCCCGTATTTAAAATATATAAACTGTCGGTACGAAGTCCTTCGATGAAAAATCTTCCAAAACCGTACCATGCGACATACAAGAAAAAAATTTCGCCTTTAAATTTGCGCCTTTTTGAGTAGAAATGCAAAATAGCAAAGCCAAGTGCATTCCAAAGTGATTCATACAAAAATGTCGGATGCGCCAAAGTTCCGTTTACCACCATGCGCCAAGGTAAATCCGTCGGTGCACCGTATGCTTCGCCGTTTACGAAATTTCCCCAACGGCCGATACTCTGGCCTATCATAAGGCCAAGTGCCCCGATGTCAAGCATGGGTAAAAGCTCTGTTTTTGTAACTTTAGCGTAAATTATAAAGCTGAGTAGTGCGCCAATAATCGCACCGTAAATTGCAATGCCGCCTTCCCATATATAGAAGACTTCAATCAAATTATCGCGATATCTGTCAAACTCAAAAATTACATAATATACGCGCGCACAAATTATTGCAACAGGCACCGCGATGAGAAGAGCATCTAAGATTTTTTCTTTATCGGCACCCAGCTTATCTGCTCGTTTCATTCCGTAATATGTGGCAAGCAAAAAGCCCGTAACAATAATTAGCGCATACCAATATATTCCCTTACTTCCTATTGAAAATGCAACGGGATTTATATTGAATTCAAGCCCTAAGCCCGGAAACGAGATGTTATTCATAGTCCTCGCCTCCGAGTGGCAGAATTTTTGATACTGCAAGGTTGTCCTCTCGGAATATATCTGCTATAAATTCCATTATATCACGCTTTTCAATTTTTTCAAATGCTTCAAAAACATCAAAATAGTCATATCCTGCAAAATGAGCACTTGTGACCGATCGGCAAACAGAGCTGAATGTGTCAAATTCGCGTAGTCTGACACCGATATTGGCGCGAGTTACGCGCTTAAAGTAATTATCATCAATGTTTTTAGACACACTCAGTACGCGCGACAGCACTTCATCCGGGTCACGACTCTCACCTGATAGAACAACAACTCCATATCCCGAGTAAAAAGCAGTCTCTGCGCAGAATTCCGTATTTATAACTCCATCTCGGTATGCATCAAAATAAAACTGTGATGACTCTCCGAAAAGCAAATCGCAAGCAAGCTCTGCATATAATCTGTTTAGCATTCCTTGTCTTCCGTTTGTTTCCATTTTCTTTTTAAATCCAAATGCAAAAATCGGCATATTACACTCTGCACGCTCGCAAATTTCGCGTTTTGCAACACTTTCAGGCTCATCACCGTAATCACGCACAGGCGGTGTTATATACTTTTTAACAAGCATAGCTTCAGCCGTATCAATCACCTTATTGGGGTCAACATCTCCCGCAACAGTGAGCAGCATGTTCGACGGAATATAAAATGTTCTGTAACAGTCATCAAGCACCTTTCTGGTTATCTGACCAATACTTTCCACCGTACCGATAATCGAATCTCGCGCAGGATGTATAGAAAACAGAGCCTCATGCAAATTCTCATACACTTTAAAATGCGGTCTGTCATTCACCATACCAATTTCCTGACCGATAATTCCCTGTTCTTTTGCAACATTTTCATCGGTAAAATAAGGAGTTGTAACAAAGTCGAGTAAAATCTCGAGATTTCTGTCAAAATTCTCTGTGCAAGAAAAGTGATATGCAGTCATATTTTTGCTTGTAAATGCATTCGGCGATGCTCCTGTTTGTGCAAAGGTTGCAAGAGCATTGCCGCCATCAGGCTGTTCAAAAACCTTATGCTCCAAAAAATGCGCAACGCCTTTCGGTGGAATTACAATACCATTTCCTGCATCAAATTTAGCATCAACAGAACCGTAATTAACTGAGAGCTGTGCATAAGCTTTGGTAAAACCGGGTTTCGGAATAATTCTTATCTTAAGACCATTTGCAAGCGTTTCATCAATAATTCTTTCATTTATTTTCGGGTAGTGTTTTTCTTGCATAACTCTCCTCCTTTCCGGTAAGCACATAGGTCATACAGTTAACAAGCTCTTCTGCGGATTTCTCCACATCTTCCAATGTTACCGCATTTATTCGTGAAATCCTGAAATCAATCTCGCGTGAGAGCCCCATAACACTCTCGCCAATCCAATATGATTCAAGACCTATTGCTGAATCTTCCATAGTTTTAAATGTTCCCACAATATAGCGTTTTGCAATCGCAAGTTCCTGCTCGGTTATATTTCCATCCTGACATGCAATTAGCTGTTTTAACATTTCACCGCGTGCTTCTTCAACTCTTTTTGCATCCACGCCGCTATACATAAACATAGCTTGCAGATATTTATCGTATTTTGCACCAACAAAATAACAGAGCGACTTCTCTTCGCGAACATGAGTAAAAAGCTTTGATGCAGTTCCACCGCCCAAAATCACTGACAAAACGTGCATTGCAGGCTGTTTTGTGCTTCCTGCGCGAGTTGGAGTATAGAGTCCAACCAGCAAATTTGCCTGATTCACGTCAAAATGCACGCAAACTTCACGCACATCCGGCTGTTTAGATTTACCGAGTGTTACAAAGCTATCATATCTGCGGTTTAATTTCGTAATCTGTGGTTTGATGCACGCTTCAACCTCCTCAAAGCTTGCATTTCCACAGAAGAAAATTTCAAGCGGTGCATGCTTTAAAATATGCCTGTAATGCGCATATAAATCCTTTGATGATATGGTCTCAACATCGGATGCTTCGCCAAATTCGTTCACGCCGAAGCCACTGTCTTTATAAAATTCGCTAACTGTTTCGCGATAGGCATAGCTTAATTTATCATTTATTTCTCCATTCAGATAGTCGATAAGATTTTCTTTTTCGCCCTTAACATATTCCTTAACAAAAGATTCACCTGTAACACACGGATCTAACAGGACGTCAAGTGCAAGGTTCAGCGTCTCCTTTAACATCGAATCTCCATTGGGCACGCAATCCGGCGTTACCAAATCACAAATTATTCCCGTAAGCTGAATATCACCGAACTTTCTGATCTCCGGTTCTATGCGCGCACCATATAACGTATCAAGTGCTGCAGATAATCTTGTCATATCCGGATATTTGCGCGTTCCACGTCGCAGTATCTGCGGAATAAGCGCATTTTTAGCCGCATCTATCCTGCTTAATTTTGTAACAAAGCTTGCCGAAAAGCAAGCAGTTTTAAATTTATCCGTCTGAACAACTCTCAAGTTTATTCCCGGTAAAATTTCGCGGTAAGTATTCAGCATCAAACCAACTCCTTTTATGTGTATTATTGTACCACATTTCGTCTCTGCTTATCAACTGTATTTATTAAAAATATACCTTGACAAAAGTAATATCTTCGTGTATAATCATCATTGTAAAGTAAAAAGCTTTACAAGAGGAGGTTGCTTTTCGTGAAAGAAAAATCATATGAAATGACCATATTATTTGATTTTTACGGTGATATACTCACGGAGAAGCAAAAGGAACTTTTTGATTTATACTATAATGAGGATTTATCTCTTGCTGAAATCGCAGAGCATGTTGGCATTTCGCGCCAAGGTGTGCGTGACGGTATTATTCGTGCAGAGGCGATAATTACCGATTTTGAAAAAAAGCTCGGGCTTGCCGCAAAATTCGGTCGACTTTCAGAAAATGTCCGTTCAATTAAAAACGCAGCAGAAAAAATTCTTTTGATAAACAACACAAATTACAGAAACAATGAGCTTGACTGCGCTGCAAATGAAATTTTAGCGCATGCAGAAGCACTTGATGAATAAGAGCAGGAGGTAAAAATGGCATTCGAAGGCTTAACCGAAAAGCTCTCCGCCGCTTTTAAACGCTTGCGTTCAAAAGGCAGGCTTACCGAAAAAGATATCAAAGAAGCTATGCGTGAAATCCGTATGGCACTCCTTGAGGCAGACGTTAACTTCAAGGTAGCAAAGGATTTTATCGCGCGTGTTTCCGAACGTGCCGTAGGAGTTGAAGTACTCGAAGGTTTAAATCCCGCGCAACAGATTGTTAAAATCGTAAATGAAGAGCTTGTTTCCCTTATGGGAGATGAAAATTCCAAGCTCAACATTTCTTCCAAGCCGCCTACGGTTGTTATGTTTGTCGGTTTACAGGGTGCAGGTAAAACAACGAACATTGCAAAGCTCGCAGGGCATTTTGCTAAAAATCACAACAAGCGCCCGTTACTTGTCGCGTGTGACGTTTATCGCCCGGCAGCGATAAAACAGCTCTCCGTTGTGGCTGAGCAACTTAACTTACCTGTTTTTGAACAAGGCCAAGGTAACCCAGTGGAGATTGCAAAAAATGCTGTAGAACACGCAAAACGTCATGGTAATGACCTCGTGTTTATTGATACAGCAGGTCGTCTTCATATTGATGATGAGCTTATGAATGAGCTTGAAAATATAAAATCCGCAGTTTCGCCGAACGAGATTATGCTCGTGCTTGACGCTATGACGGGTCAGGACGCAGTAAATGCCGCCGCCGCTTTTAACGAAGCGCTTGACATAAGCGGTGTATTTTTAACAAAGCTTGACGGTGACGCGCGTGGCGGTGCAGCACTTTCTGTTCGCGCAGTTTGCGGAAAGCCGATTAAATTCATCGGTGTCGGTGAAAAGCTTGACCAGATTGAACCGTTCCACCCCGAGCGTATGGCATCACGAATTTTAGGTATGGGTGACGTTCTCTCGCTTATCGAAAAGGCGCAGAGCGCATTTGATGAAAAGCAGGCGCTTGAGCTTGAAGAAAAAATCAAGAAAAACACATTTACAATTTCCGATTTTTACGAGCAGATGCAGCAGATGAAAAAGCTTGGCTCCATGACCGACTTACTCGGTATGATTCCCGGTATGAATGCAGCAAAGCTTCCCGATGCTTCTGTTACCGAAAAAGCTATGTCAAAAACCGAGGCGATTATTTTATCAATGACTCCGCGTGAGCGTGAATCATTGGATGCTATCACTCCTTCGCGCAAAAAGAGAATTGCAGACGGCAGTGGTACTCGCCTTGAGGACGTTAATCGCCTATTAAAGCAGTTTGAACAAACCCGAAAGATGATGAAGCAATTTACCGGCGGTAATATGAAAAAACAATTAAAACGCCGTGGCGGTTTCCCTGGAATGAAATTTCCATTCTAACTTAGTATAATGCGCTTTCAATAGCATTAGATAAAAAATTTTAAGGTAGGTGAAAATAAATGGTTAAAATCAGACTTCGCAGAATGGGTGCTAAGAAGGCTCCTTTCTATCGTGTTGTTGTAGCTGATTCTCGTTTTCCGCGTGACGGTAGATTTATCGAGGAGCTCGGAACATACAATCCGCTTACCGAGCCGGCTGAAATCAAAATTGATACCGAGCGTGCTCTCGAATGGATGAAGAACGGTGCTCAGCCGACAGATACTGTTAAGACACTTCTCAAACGCGCAGGCGCTCTCTAATTGAAATGAGGTACGAAAAAATGGTAGATCTTCTTACCTACATTGCGAAAAACCTTGTTGACAATCCGGATGAGGTAAATGTTACCGAAGTCCAGCGTGAAGACGGGGAATTCGTTTATGAGCTCCGCGTTGCACCAAGTGATATGGGTAAGGTTATCGGCAAGAATGGTCGTATTGCGAAAGAAATTCGCGCGATTATGAAATCTGCCGCAATTCGCAAGGACATCAAGGTGTCCGTCGATATCATCGACTAAGAAAAACAAAAACTGCTCGACAATAGTCGGGCAGTTTTTTATTTATTATTAGTTCTACCTAAAATATAATCAACAGATGTATTGTAAAAATCCGCTAACTTTATCAACACTTGTGTTGGTATGTCATTTTCACCTGTTTCATATTTCGAGTAGCCTGTTTGTGACATTCCCAAAAGTTCTGCAATCTGTTTTTGAGTTAAGTCTCTATCTTCTCTCAAATCACGAAGTCTAATATACATATTATCACCTCGCCGTTATTTTAACTCAACCTGAACCAGGTTATTGACTTTTAACCTAAAACAGGTTAAAAGTGTTTATGAGGTGATAATATGAAAGATACAATCTCTGATTTATGGCATGGCGAGTTATATCCATGTACTGACTGTATGGAAAACAACCCCAAATTAGATAATCTTAATTGTTTACTTAACGAAAGCAGGAAAAAACTTTTAGAAACGTTAGGTTCATCTTCTTTATCAGAGTTTGAAAAGTTTGACACACTTGCATCAGAATATTATTCTGCACTTAGTGAAGCTTCTTTTGAATATGGTTTTTCATTAGCAACCAAGCTTTTTTCTGAAGGAGTAAAATAATAAAAACGGAGTAGATTTTCTACTCCGTTTTCATTATTTGACGAGCGATGCACACCCCTATGTTTTTATTCAAGTTCAAATGCACCTGTATATAACTGATAATATGTTCCGTGCTTTGCGATAAGCTCGTCGTGCGTTCCACGCTCAATAATTTCACCGTGGTCGAGCACCATAATTACATCGGAATTCTTAACGGTTGACAGTCTATGCGCAATGACAAATACAGTTCTTCCCTCCATAAGCTTATCCATACCGCGCTGAACTAAAATTTCAGTTCGGGTATCAATCGAAGATGTCGCCTCATCTAAAATCATAACCGGCGGATCTGCAACTGCAGCACGTGCAATTGCAATTAACTGCCGCTGCCCCTGTGATAAGTTCTCGCCGTTGTTTGTAAGCTCGGTATCATATCCGTCGGGCAGACGTGTGATGAAATCGTCAGCTCCTGCAAGACGTGCCGCCTCGATACATTCTTCGTCTGTAGCGTCCAAGTTTCCGTAGCGAATATTTTCCATAACACTGCCGGTAAACAAGTTGGTCTCCTGCAACACCAATCCGAGAGATCGGCGCAAATCTGCTTTTTTAATTTTATTGATATTTATTCCGTCATAGCGAATTTTGCCATCTTCAATATCATAAAACCTGTTTACCAAATTTGTAATTGTCGTCTTTCCGGCACCCGTTGCACCAACAAAAGCGACTTTCTGACCCGGTTTTGCATACACACTGATATTGTGGAGTACGGTTTTATCTTCAGTATAACCAAAATCGACTTCAGTGAGCGTCACCTCACCCGCAAGACGCGTGTAAGTAAGCGTTCCGTCAGTATGCGGATGCTTCCAAGCCCATTTACCCGTTCTTTTTTCACTTTCGGTAATGTTACCGTCTGCATCAATTTCTGCATTGACAAGTGTTACATAACCTTCATCACTTTCAGGTTCTTCATCAATCAGCTCAAAAATTCTCGATGCACCTGCAAGCGCCATTGTGATCGAGTTGATCTGCTGAGTTACCTGGTTTACGTTACCCGTAAACTGCTTTGCCATATTGAGAAACGGAATTACAATGTCAATTGTTAAAATGCCAATCGAGCCTGTAAAGGCTGCCGACAAGCTGATGTTCGGAATTTTTGCAACAAGCAATGCACCTCCAACCGTTGCAATCAGAACATATAAAATGTTACCGATATTCTGAATTATCGGGCCGAGCACATTTGCATGCGCATGCGCTTTGAAGCTGTCTTCGAAAAGCTCGTCGTTTAATTTTTTAAATTCCGCGCGGCACTTGTCTTCGTGGTTAAACACCTTTACAACTCGCTGGCCGCTCATCATTTCCTGAACATAGCCTTCTTCTTTTCCTATCGCCTTTTGCTGGCGGATAAAGTACTTCGCTGAGCCTTTGCCGACTATTTTGCTCACCTGGCTAATTGCAAAAACACCAAGCAAAACAACAATTGCAAGCCACACGCTGTAGTAAATCATAATAAAGAAAACACTTGTGATTACAATTGACGCCTGCAGAATTGCAGGAAGTGACTGCGATACAAGCTGACGTAGTGAGTCAATATCATTAGTATAATGGCTCATTATATCGCCGTGCTTGTGCGTATCAAAATATTTTATCGGAAGATTCTGCATCTTTTCAAACATTTTGCATCTGAGTTTGTTTAAAAAGTCTTGCGTCATATACGCCATAAGCTGTGTCTGAGTAACAATTCCCGCAAGTGAAACGATATAAAGAGAAGCAAGTATTGCGATTTTCGGTAAAATCACCTTAGCCGCACCTGCCCAGTCACCTGAGCTGTACCACTCACCGATATCTGCAAGTATCTGCTGCTGAAAAATCGCCGGCATAGTTGCAGTTATCGCCGCAAACACAATGCAAACACATACTGTAGGAAAAAGTCGCGGATATGACTTGGCAAACAACTTTAAAATTCTGAAAATCTTGCCCTTTTTATCCTTAACGGGAATCGGAGCACCCGGTTTATGCCTCATCATTATCCTCCTTTCCGCAGGTCTGCTGCTCGTAAGTTTCACGATAACCTTCATTTCGTTCTAACAACTCTTCGTGTGTTCCTGAGTCTGAGAGCATACCGTTTTCCATAATCAAAATCAAATCTGCATCCTGCACGGATGAGATTCTCTGCGCTATAATAAGCTTTGTTGTCTCAGGAATATATTCGCGGAACGCATGCCTTATAAGCGCATCAGTCTTGGTATCAACCGCACTTGTTGAGTCATCCAGAATCAAAATTTTCGGCTTTTTTAGAAGTGCGCGTGCTATACATAAACGTTGCTTCTGACCACCTGAAACATTGGTGCCTCCCTGCTCTATATAGGTATTGTAGCCGTCGGGAAAAGTTGATATAAACTCATCTGCCTGCGCGAGTTTGCATACCTCGCGGATTTCCTCCTCGGTTGCATTTTCATTGCCCCAGCGGAGATTGTCGTAAATTGTACCGGAGAATAGCTGATTCTTCTGCAATACCATTGCAACGTTGTCGCGCAGAACTTTCAAATCATAGTTTCTAACATCAATTCCACCGACCGAGACGCTACCCTCGCATACATCGTAAAGACGCGGAATTAACTGAACGAGTGTCGTTTTACTTGAGCCCGTACCTCCTATAATTCCGACCGTCATACCTGATTTTATATGCAGGTCAATATCCGATAGCGCCGCCTTTTTTGACTTTTTCGAATATTTAAAGCTGACGCCATTGAAATCAATCGAGCCGTCCGGAACCTGTATTATCGGATTTTCAGGATTCTTTAGTGTTTCCTCCTCGCATAGCACTTCATCAATTCGCTTCATCGCCTCAAAAGAAATGGTAATCATAACATAAACCATTGAGAGCATCATGAGTGACATCATAATCTGCATACCATAGGTAAGCATTGCCGAAATATGACCCACATCAAGGTCCAGTCCCATGCTTGTAATTACAAAATACGAGCCTACAGTGAGTACAAAAAGCATAACAAAATACATGCAAATCTGCATAATTGGCGTGTTAAGCGAAACGATACGGTCTGCTTTTGTGAAGTTAATGCGGATTTCATCTGCCGCAGTTGCAAGTTTCTCTTTTTCATATTCCTCACGTGAAAAACCTTTTACAACACGCACTGCGCGAACATTTTCCTCAATTGACTGATTTAATTTATCATACTTCTTGAATACCCTGCGGAATGCAGGCATTGCAAACCGCGCAACCATAAATAATCCGCCTGCCAGAAACGGAATTACAACTACAAACACCGTAGCCAGAGCGCCACCCATTACAGATGCCATAATTACTGAAAAAAGGAACATGAGCGGAGAGCGCACCGCTGTTCTTATAATCATAAGATACGACATCTGCACATGCGTAACGTCGCTTGTAAGACGGGTTACGAGCGATGAAGATGAGAATTTATCAATATTCTCAAAAGAATAGTTCTGAATTTTATCAAACAGTGCATAGCGGATATTTTTTGCAAATCCTGCTGATGCACGCGCACTTGTGTATCCTGCAACTGCACCGCAGGCAAGTGATACGAGCGCCATAACAACGAGTGAAATCCCCGTAATAAGCAGCGACTTCATACCGATGCCTAGTTTTAGTTTATTTACCAGATCCGCCGTTATAAACGGAATTAAACACTCTATAACCGCTTCACCGCCGATAAACAAGAAGGTTAACAGAGTGTCTTTTTTATATTCTTTAACATATTTAAGTAATCTTTTAATCATTTTTCTCTCCTTCCGACGAACACTCAAGATTTTTATATATTATGCCGAGAATTTTCTCAAAATTCTCAATATCATCATCGGTAAGCCCTCTCGTCATCTCTTTTTCGTTTTTTTCAATCTGCGCGCATATTTTTTTGTTAAGCATTCTTGCCTTTTCGGTAAGAGACACAATTTTATTGCGCTTGTCACTTTCATCTTTGCTGCAAACGATATATCCTCCGCGCACCATACGCGAAATTATACCAACAACAGTCGGGTGTGAGGTGTCGAGAAAGCGTTCAATTTCCTTCTGAGTAGAAGCACCGCCGGCGCGATGTAAAAATCTGAGCACTCGGCTCTGTGCAAGCGTTAGGCCATGTTGCTTTAAATCAGCATCAGCCCTCACTTTTATTTTATCATTTATATTCTTAATGAGCCTTCCTAAATGCCTTGCCATTCGCTCGTCTCCTTCAATCTGTAGCACGCTACATATTTTACCATATTTGCACGCTTATGTCAACAAAACCAAATGTAAAAAAACTGTGAAGAGATGTTGTTTACACACAAATTATTTTATAGTATAATTGTAATAAGGATGTGATTTTATGGAATCAAACAAGCGCAACACTTATATGGATGTTTTAAACACACTAGCCGCACTTATGGTTGTGTTTTTTCACTGTAATATGATATTTTACGAGTATTCAGACACAATAAGCTTTAAAATATCTGTCATTGAGCGTTGCATTGTATTCAGCGCTGTTCCGATATTTTTTATGCTTACAGGCGCTAATCTAATCGGCTATCGCGAGCGCTTGTCAACTAAAGAATACGTAAATCGACGTCTTATCCGTACAGGAATTCCGTTCTTATTTTGGAATGTGGTCTACATTGCATTTTTAATTTTAACAAAAGATTTCACTTATACTACACCGCAAGCTTTTATCACCGCACTTTTAAATTCGGAATTTCAGGAGAGATACTGGTTTTTCTTCCCGCTTTTTGCAATTTACGCAGCAATACCAATTCTCTCGCTTCTATCAAAAAACAGAAAAGCTTTGTGGTATATGGCAACCCTCTCATTTATAACTCTTTTTTTACTTCCACCTGTTTTGCATATTATTGGGATCAAATACAACAATTATCTGAAATTTCCACTCACCGGTGGTTTTATAACTTATTCGATTTTCGGTTACCTAGTTGCAACAAAGCCCTGGAAAAAATCACATAGGCATTTACTCTATACAACTACATTTTTAAGTGAAATTTTTGTTATTACATATACAATTATTACCTCTGCATCTGCAGGTCAGACAAATCAGTATCTCATTTCATACTCTTTTTTTCCGTCCGCACTTTGCGGAGCCTCAATATTTGTATTTTTTCGTCATCTGAACTTAGAAAAGTGCCCACAAAGAGTACAGGAGTTTTTCAAAACCCTCGCATCATGCAACATGGGTGTGTGGCTTACCCACTCATTGGCTATAAAGATTCTAATGAAAATTTTCTCACTTGATTTCACTTCATATATAACTCGTTTCATACTGCCAATTTTGATTTATATTCTATGTTTTTGTGGTACTTGGATTGTTAAAAAGATCCCCTTCATCAAACATATTGTGTAAAAAAACTGTGAAGAGACTTGTCTCTTCACAGTTTTTATTTTACTTTAAATATACATCAACTATTGAAATACTGCCCTGCGTAACAGGTACGCGGAAGGTGCGTAAATCTCCAGGATAATCCTGAGCCTGGAAACCGAAAGTTCCGGTTTCTGAGAACTTAACAGGGAGAAGTGGGAACTTGCTGACATTTTTAACTTCCTTAATATATCTCTTTGATGTGATAATCGCATCTGAATAGTGCAAGCGGTCGTTATTTATAACATAAAGTCTGATTGCACCATCTTTCATCTTCATACCAAAGAACGGATACTCACTTGTGAAATTATCCATATAACTTGCCTTAACAAGTGCCGCAAGAGCCTTCTTAAATCCGATTGATACCTTCTGATATGGAATTGGCTTTCCGCGATATGGATTGTTGCTGTCTTCAACAGTTTCAGGGTCAATAATCTCCGTATCATCATCCTCAGGAAGAAGATCTAAAATTGCATCCTTATTTTCAATCTGCATATTGAATGCAAACGCTGCATTGACAAACGGAGTGTCGTGGTCTTCAAAGTAAATGTCGCACTTAACACCGTCTAAAAGGTTCTTTTTATTGGCAGAAATTGTACCAATTACTGCGCCGCCCTTGTATTCCAATATCTTCTTCTGCTCCTCAGCTGATAGTACATCAAAGTCCGGAACAAATAAATTACCGCAGGCATCAGTTATATGCTCAGCCCTTACCATTGCACCCGTGTGCGCACCAAGCTCGTTTATTTCATACATAAACTTGTGAGCCGGCCAACGGCGATTTTCGCAGTATTCAGGTAAGAGATTATAAATCATATTGTCTGACCAAACGAAGGTCGGATTGATAAAGCCGTTCGGAGTCTGATCAAAGCCGATGTCAAAACGGTCTTTTAACCACTTCCACTCATCTTTATAGATGCCATCAGCAAGACATACGTTAAAGCCGTCAAGACTACGTTTAAGCGTACCATCTGGTAAGAATCTGAAGAATGCCGGCAAGTAATACAAGTCACGTTCTAAAAATGACGGTGCATAATGGAGTAAATCCCATTCCTCCGCTGCATCCTTAACGCCGAGCATATTTAAGTTTCTCGATGTTTCACAGAATGCGTCTGTAAGCGGAATCATAGTAAGCCACTCGAAGTATCTCCACGGGCGGATTCGCGCAATTGATGAGCCGTTAGCCGCCATATTGGGCATCAGGTAGTCAACACCTGATTTTACAATCTTTCTAAGGTCAATACCCTTAACAAAGAGTGTTTCAAACGGATCTGTACAGTACATACCAAGAACGAAAATCTTTTTGCCGATTGCGTGTAAGCGGTCAGCAATCTTCTTCCAAAAGCTCTCCCAACGCCAGGAGTAGAAATTAATCCACTCAAGCTTATGGTTCTTCCATATCCAGTCACGGCGCGCTATCTTTTTCTCAGGTGTATCCTCACCGTCGATTCCGATTTCATCAGGGAGTTTAATTCCCGTATGATCCATAAACTGACCCGCCATATCAGCAGTATAATCTGACATATAAAGACTTCTCGCCTGCGGGCAGAAGTTATCTGAAACGTGCAGACCGTCAAAGCCGTAGTCAAGCATTGTCTCGCAAACCTTGTCAGCAAAGAAATCCTCGTAATATGTACCATCTTTAAAGCGCTTTAATACAAAAAGTGACCATGACCAGTCAAATGCATCGTTTTTAAGCTCCGGATGCTCCTCAAGCCAGTCATTGTGGAACTTGTTACCGCCATCGGTACCCATAATACTCATATATGATTGGATTCCTTTTTTGCGGAATTCTGTTAACAAGTCACGCAAGTCGTGATTTGTCCACTCCTGGCGTTTTCTCTCCTCGTTGTAGGGGCAAGCGTGATAAGCGCAGTTATCAGGTGGTAAAATTCTTACCTTATCCATTCCGGTATGCTGGTGAACTATATCTGCCGCGAAAACGAAAAGCGACACCCCGTGAAGATTAAACTGAGTTCTTTCGATAAAATTTGAAACACCCTTATCAGGTGCATCCTTATCAAATCCAAGCAGCGGAGTCCAGGCAAATATCTCCGCCTTATCGTAATAATTCATATAAAATTCCCCTTTCTCAAACTTATCATTAGTCTAACATTTATACCTTTTTATGTCAATAAAAAAGCTGTACATAAGTACAGCTTTTTAACATTATTTAAGATATACATCAACAATTGAAACGCCACCCTGCGGGACGAGCACGCGGAAGGTGTGCTGGTCGCCCGGATAATCCTGCGTACCAAAGCTAAATCGCTTGGCATCGGAGAACTTAACCGGTAAAAGCGGGAACTTACTTACAACATTAACCTTATCAATATCGTGATTTTTAATCTCAATAGTTGCAGATGCATAAACCAATCTGTTGTCATTAATTACATACATACGGATTGCCCCGTCAGGCATTTCCATAGAAACAACCGGATGGCTTGCCTCAAAAAGCTTGTCATTGCTTGCAAGAACAAGCTTCGCAAGGGCTTTTCTAAATCCCGAAGATGTCTTCTGGAACGGAATTTGCTGATAGATTGTATTTATAATATCATTTGCATTAAACGGATCATCAAGTATTGGAGTATCATCGTTTTCTGCTAAAATTTCCATAATTGCATCTTTATCAGCAATTTCGATGTTATAAGCAAATGCCATATTTACAAATGGGGTATCATGGTCTTCAAAGTAAATATCGGGTTTGATTCCGTAGCTTTCAGGCTTGAAATCTCCCATAGCTGAAGCTGTTGCAATAACTGAACCGCCCTTATATTCAGCAAGTTGTTTCTTTTCATCTTCAGAGAGCAAGTCAAAGTTTGGCACAAATAAGTCGCCACTATTATCGTTTACATCTTCAATACGAACAACTGAGCCAATATTCGCACCCGCCCAGTCAAGCTCCACCATAAACTTATGCGGAGTATAGCGGCGTGTCTGAATATATTCCGGGAAAAGCGCATAGTGAGAATGGTCTGACCAAACGAGGCTTGGTGTTATGTATCTCTTTGGATTTAAGCCAAAGCCTACGTCATAGCGCTCTTTTAACCACTTCCACTCATCTTCATAAATACCGTCAGCAAGGCAAACGATAAAGCCGTTAAGACAACGTTTTAATCCGTTATCTTTCTGTCTATGGAACGAAGACATATAATAAATATCGCGTTCAAGCATATTGGGTGAATGGTGGAGCATATCCCACTCTTCACTCGCATCTTTAACACCAAGCATATGTAACTTCTTACCTTTATCAGTAAAAGCATCAGTGAGTGCACACATTGTTGCATGCTCGTAATATACCCACGGGCGACCTGCATGACGCATGCAAGATGCGTTGGCTGCAGCATTCGGCATTAAGTAATCAACACCTGCATTGACAATACGTCTCAAATCAACACCTTTTGCATAAAGTGTTGCAAATGGGTCTGTGCAATAAGTTCCAATAACGAAAACTTTTTTGCCAATAGCATGAAGTCTGTCGCAAATTTTCTTCCAGAACTTTTCCCAACGCCAGCCATAGAACTCAAGCCATTCGTTTCTGACATTAGTCCAAATCCAGTCACCGCGAAGATTTATATTCTCAAGCGTTTCTTCTTCAAGATTCATAATTTCATCCGGTACTTTCATACCCGAATACTGAGTGAACTGTTCAAGCATATCGCGCGAGAAGTCACCACTTGCACGAGTTCCGCCATTCGGGCAGAAGTTATCGGTAACATGAAGACCGTCAAAGCCGTAATCAGAAAGCGCTGCGCAAACTTTATCTGCAAAAAAGTCCTCATAATATGTACCGTCATTAAAACGCTTTAAAACGTTAAGCGCCCACTTATCTGTTCTAAGATGTGTTCTGATTTCAGGGTGCTCGCCGAGCCATTCCTTATGGTACGCATCGCACAAATCAACACCCATAATGCCAAGGTATGACTCAATTCCATGCTTTCTGAGATTGTCAGCAAGGATTTTCAAATCTTTATTTGTCCAATCCTGGCGGCGGCGCTCTTCGTTATACGGATTTGCATAATAGCCGCAGTTATCCGGTGGAAGAACTCTTACTTTATCAATTCCGTCGTGATGATGAACGACATCCGGATGGAACGCAAAAACAGAAACCGCGTGCGGTGTAAATTTCATTCTTTTTAAAAGCTGTTTAACACCTTTATCTCGTTTATCTTTATCGAAACCAATAAGTGGCATCCACGCAAAAATTTCAGCTTTATCAAAATATTTTGCCATTATGTTTTCTCCCCTTTATTTTTTCTGCATTTTCAAATAAAAACACAATTATATTCTAATCTACGCTCAACAATGTGTCAAGCTAAAAAGTATTATTTTTTGCCATATTCATAAAGCCTGACTTAAAAAGTCAGGCTTTTTATTAAGCTAAATAAATATCGACGATTGAAAGTCCACCCTGTGCAATAAGAAGTCTGAATGTGCGGTTTCCATTCGGATAATCCGTTGCCTTATAGCTGAAGTTGAGCTCATCGGAGAACTTAACCGGCAGAAGCGGGAATCGGCTTACGTTTGCAACTTTTTCAATCTCTGCGTTAACGGTTATGTTTGCCTCTTCATAATGCAAAAGGTCATCGTTCATTGCATAAAGTCTTATTCTGCCGTCACGCATTACCATTGGAATTATCGGGCAGGTTGCCTTTATAATGTCCTCAAACGGAAGCTTTAAGAGCTCTGCAATCGCCTTAACAATTCCGCTTGAAACCTTCTGATACGGCATAAAGTGGTTTAATGTATTGGTTACCTCGACAACTGCATTTACATCGGTAATGATTTGCTGAGTTCCGTCGTCCTCTGAAGCGATGCTTAAAATCTCATCCTTATTTGTAATTTCCATATTGAGAACAAAAACGCATACCGGAAGCGGTGAATTTTTATCTTCAAAATAGAGTGTGCAGTCATAGTCATCCTTATTGAAGTTTTCAGCTAATGCCGTTGCGATTACGGCACCGCCCTTGTATTCTGCAATTCTCTTTTTCTCATCTTCTGATAATAAATCAAAGTTCGGAACAAAAAGATCGCCGCACTTGTCGGTAATATCTTCAGTTCTGACTATTGTGCCACAATGAGCGCCCGCTTTGTTTACCTCGTAGATAAACTTATGAAGTGACCAGCGGCGAGTTTCAATATACGGACGAAGAGTGTTGTCAAATGCGGTATCTGACCAAACAAGCGTTGGCGTTAACATCTTCTCTGGAATTTCATCAAATGCAACATCAAAGCGCTCACGAAGCCACTTCCACTCCTCCTCGTAGATACCGTCTGCCAAGCAGATATTGTATCCATCAAGGCAACGGCGCTTTCCGTCTTTTGTATATCTCACGTATGACGGCAAGAAAGTTATATCACGATCAAGAAGCATCGGCGCGTGGTGAAGCATATCCCACTGCTCTGCCGCATCTTTAACACTTAACATATTAAGCTTTCTTGCATTCGGCGCAAAAACATCGGTAAGGCACATCATATTAGCCCATTCATAGAATCGCCACGGACGCCTGCGTGCAATAAGTGATGTATTCGCATGCTGGTTCGGCATCAGGTAGTCAACGCCTGCATTTACGATTTTTCTGAGGTCAACGCCCTTTGTATAAAGAGTTGTAAACGGGTCTGTGCAATACATACCCAAAACGAAAATCTTCTTACCTATTGCATGAAGCCTGTCGCACACCTTCTGGAAAAATTCCTGCCAACGGAGCGCGCGAAACTCAATCCATTCAGCACGGCAATTCGCCCAAATCCAATTCTTGCGGAGGTCTACGTTTTCCGTATTATCCTCTTCGCGAGTGAGAAGCTCCTGCGGAACAGAAATGCCTGTGCGAGTAACAAACTGGTCTAGCATATCATAAGAGAAGTCACCCTCACAAACGCAACCGCCCGGAGGACAGAAGTTATCTGCTACGTGGAGACCGGTAAATCCGTAGTCTACCATTACCTCACAAAGCTTTTCAACAAAGAAATCCTCATAATATGTACCATCTTTAAATCTCTTTAACACATTGAGTGTCCACGGTGCACCGCGGAATACACTCATAAGCTCCGGATGCTCGTAAACCCATTCATCGTGGAAATAGCTATCCAGCGTAACACCCATAATGCTTATGAAACACTCAACACCGCGCTCGTGAAGAATGGTTGCTAAATCGCGGAGATCATGATTTGTCCACTCCTGGCGTTTTCTCTCTTCATTGTATGGATTTGCATAATATGAGCAGTTATCCGGTGGAAGGACACGTACTTCGTTCATTCCGTTGTGATGATGAACAATGTCCGGATGGAATACAAAAAGGTTTACGCCGTGAAGGTCATAACCTACACGCTGCATAAGCTTTTCAACGCCCTTGTCGGGTAAATCTTTATCAAAGCCCGTAAGCGGCATCCATGCAAATATTTCTGCCTTGTCAAAATACTTTGGCATAGCGCTTCACTCTCCTTAAATCTCTTTTAAAACACAGGTTAATTTTAGCATAACAATATAAAAAAGTAAACCTAAAATACAAATTTACTGTCTTTTTAAAAGAATTTCTTTTTCGTGCTTTTTAACTTCGTTCAGATAGGCATTATCAAGCCCACTCTGAGCCAAAAATTCTTCCCATACATCGCCGAATGGAGCGCACTTGAGTTCTTCCTGAAGGAATATAAGCTCGGTAAAGTTACTTTCCTCCTGAAGCTTTTTGAGATAATCGTTTGGCTGTAAAAGTGCAAAAAGCAAAGCCTTCTGAACATTTCTGACACCTGTAATCCACGCAGAAATTCTGTTTATTGATGCATCAAAATAGTCTGTTGCAATAAAAACTCTGTCAAGAGCATCATTGCGCACGATTTCCTTTGCAATCTCGCGTGTTTCATCGTCGAATAACACAACATGATCACTGTCCCAGCGCATCGGACGAGTTATGTGTAATGCAATTTTTTCATTAAACGCCAGAAGGGCTGAAATCTTATCTGAAACAAGCTCTGTCGGATGATAATGGCCATTATCCATAAGTGGAGTAATTCCCTTATAATTTGCATAACTTAAGCAAAATTCCGCAGAACCCACGGTATATGCCTCCAAACCAATGCCAAAAACCTTGGATTCAAGTGTTACATAAACCTTTTCTTTGTCATACGGAATATCTAAAATTTCATCAA
Source organism: Eubacteriales bacterium (assembly GCA_045589235.1). Classification (GTDB taxonomy): domain Bacteria; phylum Bacillota; class Clostridia; order Oscillospirales; family JAAYXM01; genus RGIG7332. The sequence goes on from JAZNOR010000094.1 coordinate 21,235, forward strand.
GCGACTTTTTAAAACGAAGACGCGGTGATAATCTGTCCGCCGGTATATCCTTATACCCGTCAGGAATCCAGATATTCATAACACACGGAATACCTGTTTCGTTTGCAAAATGTTCTGCAATTTTAATGCAGCACTGTCCGTGTCGTACCCAATAGCTTCTCACCTCTTCATCAGGTGATGATAAAGTAAGATTGTCTTTTACCATTGGATGTGAGAAGAAGGTAGGATTAAAGTCAATGCCCATTCCTCGCGCCTTTGCAAACTCAACCCAAGCGCTAAAATGTTCGGGCTCAAGTGCATCGCGCTCGACCTTTTTATCAGTTATCGGATAGCACGCATGGATGTTAAGCTTCTTTTTTCCCGGCATTAAAGAAAAAGCCTTGTCGATATCTGCCAGAAGCTCCTCTTCATTACGTGCTTTACCCGGATAGTTTCCTGTTGTCTGAATTCCACCGCTTAAAGACTCTTTGCAGTCGAAGCCTGTAACGTCATCGCCTTGCCAGCAATGAATGGATATCGGCACGTTTTTGAGTGTTTCAATTGCTTTTTCACAATCTACTCCGAACTTGCCATAAATTTTCTTCGCGCTTTCGTATCTGCTCATAAAAAACATCTCTCCTACTTGTTGAAATACTTTTTTTGAAATAGTATAATATAAATATAATTTTATTTCAAGGGACTGTTTATTTTGCAAAAAACACTAATAAATGATTTCACGAAAGGCAGTGTTTCGAAACAACTTATTCGCTTCTCCGCACCGCTTTTCCTATCTAATCTTCTTCAGGTTGTATATAATATAGTTGATATGGTAATCGTCGGTCAGGTCGCAGGTAAAACAGGGATCGCGGCAGTTTCCGTAGGTGGTGACGTTTCAAACTTCTTAACCTTCGTTGCAATGGGATTTTGCTCCGCCGGTCAGGTTATCATTTCGCAACTGATTGGTGCAGACCAACGCGAAAAGCTCGGCCGTTTTATCGGCACGATGTTTTCGTTTTTAATTGCTTGTGCGGCGATTTTGGGAACAGTTTGTCTCATCTTCCGTGCACCTATTTTAAAGCTTATGAATACGCCGCTTGAAGCATGGGATTCCGCATTAGGCTATGCAACCATTTGCATTGCCGGTATGGTTTTCATTTACGGCTATAACATTTTAAGTGCGGTATTGCGCGGGCTTGGTGATTCAAAGCACCCTTTTATTTTTATTTCAATTGCCGCAATATTGAATGTAATTTTAGACATTGTTTTTGTAATCGGTTGCAATATGGGGGCCGCAGGAGCCGCTCTTGCAACTGTAATCAGTCAAGGTATAAGCTTTATCTCCTGCGCAGTTTTCCTTTGGCATTCAAATGACCGTTTCGGTTTTAAAATTGTTGCGCGTGATTTTATAAACTGGGATTTTCCTCTTCTCGCAAGCCTTACAAAGCTTGGCATTCCTATGGCAATTAAGAGTGCTGCAATTCATTTTTCAAAGCTCTTTGTAAATTCTTGGATCAATTCCTATGGTGTTGTTATTTCTGCTCTTGCAGGAATTGCCAACAAGCTCGCTTCTGTTTCAAACTTAATTTCAAACTCTGTAAATGCCGCAGGTGCTTCAATGGTCGGTCAGAATATTGGTGCAGAAAAATATGAGCGCGTTCCAAAAATTATGATAACTTCGTTTATAATCACCTTTATCGTTTCAACCTTACTCTCTGTTGCCATCGTTTTATTCCCGGATACGATTTTCGGATTCTTCTCAAGCGATACCGATGTGCTCTTAGCGGCTCGCGAATACATCCCAATAGCCGTTTTGATGTTCTATGGCAGTGCGTTCCGCACGCCGATGAATGCAATGATTAACGGATGCGGAAATTATAAAGTTAACTTTGCAACTGCGATATTTGACGGTATGGTTCTACGAATCGGGCTATCTGTCCTCTTCGGTTTATGGCTGGGTTATGGATACTTGGGTTTTTGGCTTGGCGATGCGCTCGCAGGATTCACGCCTTTCTTTATCGGAATCATTTATTATTTCTTCGGAAACTGGAAAACGCGAGAGCATATAATTAAAAAATAAACTTTTAGGGATGGAAATTTTGTTCCGTCCCTTTAATATTGACTTTTGTGCAGTGGCATAATATAATACTCTTGCTTATATATTAGCATATTTAGCAAAAAATCAAATGTAATTTCAAGCATAAAATATGGAGCTTTGAGTAAAATGAATCATCTGTGCAATACGAAATTATGTAAAATTACAAACCGTCTTCATCTAGATATAATCTGCTTCGGCTACGCAACCTTCGGCAGTGAGTGGAACGGAGAAATATTAAATCCTGAGTTTTCACGCCTTTATTACATTATGAACGGCGCATCATGTATAACGATAAACGGGCATAAAACCACATTAACAAAAGGTAACTGGTATTTAGTTCCTGCCGGACATTCTTTTAAATACTCCTGCCCGGAATATGCCGAGCATATTTACTATCATCTCAGACTACACGATAACTATGAAACAGATATATTAAACCGTTTTTCCTGCGTTTCTGTTATCTCCTCTCCACTTGAAGATACTGCACTCTTGGCAGACAATATAGAAACTACCGATGCTGTTGTTGGGATGAAAATTCATCAAAATGCACATTGCATACTCTCTTTGATGTTTGAGAAATATAATATAGATATGCATCAAAAAAAGCTATCTCCTTGTGTTGCAAGTGCAATTGAGTACATTCGAGCAAATTTATCCGCAAAGCTCACGGTTGATGATGTTGTTGCGCACACCTATGTTTCAAAAAGCACATTATCAAAAAAGTTCCAGAGCGAGCTATCAATTTCTGTTATGAGCTATATTTCTGATATGATTATTTCAAAAGCCAAGCTTATGCTTACGCAAACAAGTGCAAGCATTGCAGAAATAAGCGAGCAATTAGGTTTTTCAGACCAGTTTTATTTTTCAAAACGTTTTAAAATGATATGCGGCGTTTCTCCTATTAAATTCCGCAAAATGCCGCGCGTATAATAAATACCCCCCGTATAACGGGGGGTATTTATTATTCCAATGTCTTTGTAGGGGCGAGCAGTTCTCGCCCGTTTGCGGGAGTGTGATGCGCTCCCCTACATTTATTTGGTATAAAAATATGAATTTTCATATTTTTTTATCTTTACTTCAAAAACTTCTTCTATTATCTTGCTTGTATAGATATTATCCGGTGTGCCGTGTTTTAAAATTTTTCCGTTATCCATTACAACAACACTATCTGAATACTCAAGTGCAAACGGAATTTCGTGTAACACACATACGATTCCCTTTCCGTCATTTGCAAGATTTCTTAGTATATCCATAAGGCGGATTCTGTTTTTGATATCAAGATACGTTGTAGGCTCGTCGAGCAAAATATAGTCCGTATTCTGCGCAAGCGCCATTGCGATATATGCGCTCTGTCGGATTCCGCCGGATAACTGATTTAATGGTGTGTCCTTAAACTCAGATATGCCCATTTTACAAATTGCCTGCTTCGCAATTTCTTTATCACGTACACTGTATCTGCGCGGATAAGAAAGGTGCGGAAATCTGCCGTGAAGCACAAGTTGACCTACCGTCATATCCGGAATATGTCTGCCCTGCGAAAGATACGAAACCCTTTTTGCTATCTCCTTTTTATTTAAAATTTTCTCTCCGTCAATTAAAATTTCACCATGGCTTTTAACAAGTGACAGCGCAGTTTTCATAAGAGTGCTTTTTCCGCAGCCGTTAGGTCCGACTATACTCGTTATTTCGCCCTCTTTAAACTTCACGGATATATCTGAAATAACCACTTTTGCACCATATCCCGCAGAAGCATTTAAAAATTCAAGCATTGCCGTGACCTCCCTTTCCTCGAATTAAAATAAAAACAAAGAAAGGTGCTCCTAAAATCGACATAATTATACCAACCGGTATTTCATACGGTAAAAAAAGATTTCTCGCTAAAGTATCACAAATCACGGTAAAACTTCCGCCAAAAAGTGCACAAAGTGGCAATAAATCTCTTGTTCTTCCTACACCACCTGATCGCACGGCGTGTGGCACAATGAGACCGACAAATGACAACAGACCGGCAACACTTACTGCCACACCTGCAAGTAGTGCCGCCATTGTTAGAAAAAGCACGCGTAAACTTTTAACATTAACACCCAAGCCCGTTGCATTTTCATCACCAAGCGTCAATACGTCCAGCTCATTTGACATTGTAATCAAAACAAATACGGTTGTTATTACAATTACCATTGCCGGAATAAGATTTGAATATGTAACAGAGGAAAAATCGCCAATTTTAAAGTCATTACTTAAAAGTCCGATATTTGAGTCCAGCGTGATTATTATATCAGAAAACGCGTTGAGGAGCGCATTTACCGCAACTCCAATTAAAATCACAGTTGATCTCGATGCGCCCCATTTTCTCGCACCAAAGCTAACCAACATTACAGCGCAAAGCGCACCGACAAAAGCAAAAAACGACATTTGCCATCCACCATATATGCCAAATGCCGCACTTAATGTTACTGCAAGACCGGCGCCCGAATTAACACCGATAATACTCGGCGATGCAAGCTTATTGGATAAAACATTCTGAATTACCGCACCGCTTACCGAGAGTGCAGCACCTGTAAAAAGTGCACCAAAAATTCGCGGCATACGCACATAAACAAAAATTTTATCCTTAGTACTACTCATGCCGCTTTTAATTAAATTAATTATATCTGAAGATCCTATATTTGCGCTTCCTGACATTAGGCTAATAGCCACCGCAACAAAAACAAGTGTGGTGGCTATTATATATAATCTGCTGATTTTAGTTTTCAAGGATTTTACACAGAACCTCATAAGCTTCACTCCAACGCTCATTTGGTTTTAAATGGAACAAATTCTTGTCCATATAATGAACTCTTCCTTCTGCAACGGCAGAGAGCTCATACCAAGCAGGATTACTATTCATCATATTTGAAACATTTCTCTTTGTTGCTTTTTCATCGTCACCAGTCTGAACTATAAAAATGCGATATGGATTGCTTTCTAAAATACTCTCCATATTTAACTCTTCAAGAATTTCTTTGTCACCGTCTGCAATATTTGCAAATTCCAAATCAGAAAGCATAGAACCAAGCACTGTATCATCGCTGCCCTTTGCACGGATATACCCACCCGATGCACGCAAAATCAAATAAGTTCTTCGTTCGTATTCAAAGTATTTGCCTTTAAAGGTTTCTTTTAATTTATCCACTTCTTGTTTAACTTGCATTCCGTTTATTTTATATAATTCTTCTCTTCCGGTAATTTTCGTGCAAATTGCGAGCATATTAAGATATTCCATAAATGAATTTGCATTAAAATATGCAACGGTAACGTCTGCTGCTTCAAGTGTTTCGCGAAGTTCTAAGTTAGATGCAAGTGTTGCACTTGCAAACACAATCTCCGGTTCTGACTCCAGAAGCTTTTCAACATTCGGTTCATTTAATTTACCTAAATTAACCGCATCAGGTAAATCAAGTTCAAAATCCTCCCATGCATCATCACAGGTAGCACACACTTCACCGCCCGCAAGCTGCCAGATATCCGCAAAGCTTCCAAGCAGTGTTGCAGCACGCGTTGTTCCCTTTTGAATCTTCACCTCGCGGTCAAGTGCATCGTAAAAAGATAACATTTTCGGCTTCGGCTCTTCTGTAACTGGCTGCGTTTTTTCAGCAGTGCACGCAAACAGAGAGCAAAGCAAACAAATAACACTAATTGCTGCCAAGCTTCTTTTCAACATAATCAAAACCTAACCTTTCAATCGTATCTGCAAAGCGCTCACCCGCAATGCCTTCTTCCTTAAATAAAATAATTGCACGCTCGATTACACCGAGCACCTCATCTTCGGATGTGAGTATTTTCGAGATTGCTCTTCCTCTTGCACATTTCTTTCCCCAACGACCGCCGAGATATACTTTATATCCGGCAGTTGCCTCTTCAAGCACCCCAAATGGACATTTTTTGTGACATCTGCCACAGCCGTTACATATACTGCGGTCAATTGAAATCTTACCGTCTTTCACTTGCGCCGCCTTCATCGGGCACCCTTCAACAACTGTACATTTCTTGCAACCGCGACATTTGTCTGCGTCCGGCTCAAAAATACGCTGACCGATTATACCTATATCGTTAAGATCAGGCTTTGCGCAATTATTCGGGCATCCACCGACTGCAATTTTAAACTTATGCGGAAGTTTTACCTCATGATATCCGAGATAAAACTTTTCATGTATTTTTCGACTTAAGCCAAATGTATCAATTAAACCGAAAACACAAGTTGTTCCCTTGCAGGAAACAACGGGACGTACTCGTGGCCCCGTACCGCCAACATCAAGCCCTCGCTCATTTAAAAACGCGATAAGACTTGGAATATTATCATATTTTATGCCCTGAATTTCAACCGTCATTCGTGTTGTCATTGCAACCTCGGACGAGCCGAATTTATCAGCCGCTTCTGCAATTGTGCGCACTTCGTCACTTGTTATTTTGCCGTTACGTGTTATAACGCGCACATTGAAAACATCGTCAAAGCGCTTATCGCGCAAGAAACCAAGACCTTTAACCTTTGTAATTTGCTCTGCCGTTAGTTTCCCGTTCTTTGGTGTCAGACCATATTTCTCAAATTCAGCTCCCATAATTAACACCTCTGATTAAAGCTTTTTAATAAACTGACCTGCAGTTTTCTGCATAAGTCGTTTCGTTCCTACATTGTCAAATTTAATTTCAAGCAGTGCATCGCCACCCATCGGCGCAACCGACACAATCACTCCGTCACCAAATGCCTTGTGATTTATTCGATCACCTGATGCAAAACTTGCAGAAGGTGTCGCCACTTTCGGTGCATACGTCGGCATCTTTGGGCTTTGTGCACGAGCTACGCGCGGTTCAAAACTTGCTGTAATTTCTTTAACTTCGCTCTTTTCATCATAAATTCCCTTTGGAATTTCGTCTATAAAACGAGATTTTCTTTTATACATCGTCTGACCGTAAATCATTCGCTCGTGAACGTAAGAAATATATAAATTTACTTTTGCACGAGTTACCGCAACATAGAAAAGGCGGCGTTCTTCTTCTATTTCATCATCGTTTCCGATTGATCGCTCACCGGGAAAAAGCCCTTCCTCAACACCGGTTAAAAATACGGTATCAAATTCAAGACCTTTTGCCGAATGGATCGTCATAAGTGTTGCCTTTTCATCTTCTTCGCTGTATTGGTCCAAATCCGTGTAAAGTGCAACCTCATCCAAAAATCCGTTAAGTGATGGATTTTCGTTTTCATTCTCATAGGCTAAAATAGTTGATTTTAATTCGTTTATGTTCTCCAAACGGGTTTTACTCTGCTCATCACCCTTTGCAATGAGTGCATCGGCATAGCCCGTTTCAACACATACGCAATCGTAAAATTCAGATAGTGGCATAGTACCAACTTTATCTCGAAGCGATTCAATGATATTAACAAAGTTTGAAATAACGCCAAGACTCTTTGATAATTCCGAAAAACTCTCGGCAGACTTCATCACATCATATAGCGACAAATTGTTTTTGCTCGCAACTGTTTCCAGTGTTTCAATTAACTTATCGCCAATTTTTCGCGTTGGTGTATTTATAATTCTCTTAAGGCGCACGGCATCTGATGTATTGTGAATTACCCACATATATGCAAGCATATCCTTAACTTCCGCACGGTCGAAGAACTTATGCCCGCCAATAACGCGATATGGGATGTTGTTGCTGAGGAACATTTGCTCAATTCGGTTAGACTGCGCATTTGTGCGGTAAAGCACTGCAAAATCCGACCATTTCGCACCAGCTGCGCGCGCCTCTACCATTTTACGAACTATAAAATTCGCCTCTCCCGTTTCATTCTGAAGCTTTATAACGGTTGGTAGCTCGCCATCTTCGTTGTTGGTATAAAGTGTTTTGGATTTGCGGCGCATATTGTTTTTTATTCCTGCATTTGCAATATCCAAAATGCGCTTTGTTGAGCGATAATTCTGCTCCAGACGAATAACGCGTGCACCTTCATACTGCTCCTCAAAATCCAGAATATTTCCTATTGTAGCACCGCGGAAACGATAGATACTCTGGTCATCATCACCGACAACACAGATGTTTTTATATCCGCCTGCAAGAAGTGATGCAAGCAAATACTGCGCGTGGTTTGTATCCTGGTATTCGTCAATAAGAACGTGCTTAAACTTTCTTTGATAATACTCGCACACTTCAGGAAACTCCTGTAAAAGAGTGACGGTATGCATAATAATATCGTCAAAATCAAGTGCATTTGCAGCCTTAAGTCGTGCCTGATATTTTGAATAAAGCTTTGCAACTTTACTACGGTAGAAATCCGCACCCACCATACTTTCATATTCACGAGGTGAAATCATTTTATCCTTAGCATCGCGCCCAATCATACCGAGCACGGCTTTCGGCGGGAACATCTTATCGTCAAGACCTTCTTCGCGGATGATTTCTTTCATAACACGGCTACTGTCATCCGTATCGTAAATAGTAAATGATTTATCAAAGCCTAGTTTATCTATATCACGGCGCAAAATTCTAACACACGCGGAATGGAATGTAGCCGCCCAGACATCGTTTGCAGCTTCTCCTATCGCACGGGAAAGACGTTCTTTTAATTCTCCTGCCGCCTTATTGGTAAAGGTGATGGCAATAATCGAATACGGCGCAACCGGTTTTAATGCGCAAATTTGGTCAACTCTATCTTCAATATCAAGAGATGGTGCTTTGATGTATTTCTCAACTAATTCACAATCTTCATCTGTTATGTATTCGGGCACCTCTCTCGAATCTGCACCCGAGCCAAATCGAATTAAATTCGCAATACGATTAATAAGTACAGTTGTCTTACCGCTGCCGGCACCTGCCAAAACCAAAAGCGGCCCCTCGGTTGTCATAACCGCTTTTCTCTGCATTTCATTTAAATTCTGATAAAGCAAAGCAATTCGTGCTCGTCTTAAATTAATAAATTCTTCTTTAGTTTTATTTAAAAGCATTTTCCCACCAAAATTCTATGATAATTGCGATGCACCGATAATGCCCGCATCGTTTCCGAGCTTTGCAATCAAAAGCTTTGTTTGTATTTCACCGCGTGAGTATCTCTCGCGCTCAATAATAGGTGAAACCAAATTGAGTAAAAACTCGCCCTCTTTTGAAATTCCACCACCTATTATAAGAGCTTCGGGCTGAAAGATATTTACAACATTAACAAGTCCTGCCGATAAGTATTTTATAAACTTATTAACTACTTTTATGCCACTTTCATCCCCTGCTCGATATGCGTCAAATGCAGTTTTTCCGTTAGCTCCTTCTAAATCTCCTGCAATTTCCCACATTTTTGAAGTTCTATCTTCCTGCATCGCCTCGCGAGTCATGCGAATGAGCGCAGTTGCAGATGCATAAAGCTCAAAACAGCCACGTCTGCCACAGTTGCACAAAAGTCCATCTGCTTCAATTATATGATGACCGAGCTCTCCTGCCGCGCCGTTGCATCCGAGATAAAGCTCATTTCTCATAACAATTCCGCATCCGATTCCCGTTCCGATAGTTACGAGTACCGCATCGGAATATTCTTTTGCAGCACCTGCAAGCACTTCGCCAAGTGCTGCAACATTTGCATCGTTTCCGATAAAAGTTTTAATCTTTGTTCTTTCCTCAATTTCAGAGCGCAAATCTAAATTCTCAAGCGGAATGTTATTGCAATAAATTACCTTACCCGTAATTTTATCAACATCGCCAGGAATACCTATGCCGACAGATTCAATTTTTTCATCTGTTTTTTGTGCAACTCTCAAAATAAGCGATATTATATCATCAAAAAGTTTTTTAGCATTGTTCACATCAGTGGGTACCGTTTCCTTATAAACGATTTCAAGCTTGTCATTAACAAGACCTGCCTTGATGCTCATTCCACCTAAATCTATGCCAATTTTCATATTTTTTCTTCCTTTACAATGCCGGAGTGTTGTTTTCAAAATGGGCATTTATACGGTCTGTAAGCTCTTGCGCCGCATTATAGCCCATCTTTTTATGACGGTTATTCATAGCTGCAACCTCTAAAATAACCGCAAGATTACGGCCTGGCTTTACCGGAACTGTAAGCGACGGAATTGTAACGCCTAAAATTGTTGTGTATTCACTCTCAATTCCCAAGCGGTCATAATGCTTATTTTCCTGCCAGTTTTCAAGATTTATTACAATGTCTACCTTTTCCGTCGGCTTAATCGAACCCATACCGAAAATACGGCGCACGTCAACAACACCAATACCTCGAAGCTCAATAAAATGGCGAATAATTTCAGGCGCATTGCCAACTATCGTTTTAGCTGAAACACGCTTGAGTTCAACCGCATCGTCTGCTATAAGGCGGTGACCTCGCTTTACAAGCTCAATTGCGGTTTCGCTCTTACCGACGCCACTTTCTCCAAGCAGTAGCATTCCTTCACCATAAACCTCAACGAGTACGCCGTGGCGTGTAATGCGCGGTGCTAGCTGGAGATTTAAGTACGCAATAAGCGCCGCCATGAATGCAGAAGTTTCCTCCGGAGTGTATAAAATCGGAATCTTGTATTCTTCTGCAAGCTCTAAAAAGCGCTCCGGTAAATACATACCACGAGTTACAATTATTACCGGAATTTTAGCCTTCAAAAGTCTTTCAAAACGTTTTGCACGCTCGTCAGGCTGGAGGGTATTTAAATATGTCATTTCCACCTTACCCATTATTTCAATGCGTGTATTGTCAAAATAATCAAAAAAACCCGCAAGTTGAAGCCCCGGACGATTTAAATCGGTGCATTTAATTTCGGTATCGCCATAATTTTCAGGCGCATACATAACGTGTAAATTAAATTCCTTCTCAATTTCGGAAAGCTTGATGGAGTAGGTATTAACAATCTCATCCATAATTCAAATTTCCTCCTTTTGTATTATTTTCATACATAGCCTATTATATACGAAACACAAATGAATTGCAACAAATTAAAGAAAAAAGAATAGTTTTTAAAATTTCCTCTTGCATTTTGTTTTTCTTTGTGGTAATATATATAGTATCGTCGGCACGACGTATGTTTCGTTGTGCTTATCAATAGCACAAAAGGAGGTGCAGCAAAATGGCTAAGTGCGAAATTTGTAACAAGGGCGTTGCTTTTGGTATCAAGGTATCCCACTCACACAGACGCTCAAACAGAACTTGGAAGCCGAATGTTAAACGTGTTAAGGCTATCGTTGATGGTTCACCGCGTCACATTTATGTCTGTACGAGATGCCTCCGTTCCGGTAAGGTAGAGCGTGCCGTCTAAGTTTTAGAAAGTTTAAGCTCCGAATATTCGGAGCTTTTTCTTTTTGCAAAAAAGGTCTTATGGAAATTCCATAAGACCTTTTATTTTTAACCTGCGTAGTAATTTATAAGGCAACCTTTTAAAATTATATCGCGTTCTTCGCGGGTAAGGCCCGGAAGTTTGAGTGTTATTTCTTTTGCAGTTCCGTTCTGGTAGAGTGTTGCCGGAACTTCTTCCACATCGCTCTCAAGAACCGCGCGGATACCTTTGATATAAATTACATCGTCAGCTTTGATTCCAAAGCTTTCTGCATCGTCTAAAATGAATGGGAGCATACCCCAGTTTACAACGTTTGAACGATAACGCTTTGTTGCATATTCTGCCGCAATGTTAGCAACGCCACCGAGCACTCTCTGGCACGATGCTGCCTGCTCACGAGCTGAGCCGTCACCCGGTTTGAGTGCAAATACTGCTGAACCGTAAGAGGTTTTTGACCAATCAATATCACCAATGCCTGCAACGGAAATATCTTTTCCTGCCTCACGAGAAAGCTCTTTTGCCTGAACGTCTTTAGCACGTGAAACATACTGCGGGTCCTTTCGAGAAAGCGCAAATGATGCAAGCTTCATCGGATTTGAACGGTATGATGAGGTTTCACCTGACGGGATAAGCTCATCTGTGGTTGTTACTGGGTCGTAAATAGCACTTGCAACCGAGATTACAAGGTCATCGGTCATACCAATCATCTTCGGCCAATCTGCGATATTTGGACCAAATTTGAGTTCAGCACCAGCTTCTGGCTTGCCTACGCCACGGTAAATTCTGCTCTTGTACGGACTTACATCAAAGCGATAATCATCGCTAATCGGCTCTACCGGAACTCTGTCAAGTTCAGTTGCTGCAGTGAGTACACCACCGTTTTTCGCAGTTGCCGCGATCGAACGTGCATCCATAAGTGCAACGTATGAAATCTGACCGTCACCCGGCTTACTACCTTCACGGTTCGGGAAGTTACGTGTTGCGTGGCGGATTGACAATGCGCCGTTTGCCGGAACATCGCCTGCGCCGAAGCACGGTCCACAGAATGCAGAACGAATAGAAGCACCGCTTGCCATGAGCTTATTGAGCACACCGTTCTGAGCAAGTGCCATCATCATCGGCTGGCTTGCAGGATAAACTGAGAGCCAGAAGTTATCGCTTCCGATTGAGCATCCGTCAAGTATTTCAGCTGCACGGCAAATATTCTGATAAAGACCGCCTGAGCATCCACCGATAAAGCCCTGGTCAACGTGAAGTTTTCCGTCACGAATCTTGCTGGTAAGCGGAATTGCAACCTTCTTATTGTCAAGCTGTTCGTAAATTTCAGCATCGACTTTGTGTAAAATATCCTCGAGATTTTCTTTGAGTTCAGCAATTGTGTATGTATTTGACGGATGGAATGGAAGCGCAATCATAGGAACAACCTTTGCTAAATCAACTTCAATTACATCGTCATAATATGCGCCGTCCTGCGGTGCGAGTTTCTTATATTCGCCTGCTCTGCCGTGATTTGTTAGGAATCGTGATACAACTTCATCAGTTTCCCAGATTGAAGATAGGCAAGATGTTTCAGTTGTCATAACGTCAATACCGTTACGGAAGTCCATACCAAGGTTTTTAATGCCCGGGCCAAAGAATTCCATAATTGAATTCTTAACGATACCTTCCTTGAAAGTAGCACCGATTATCGCAAGTGCAACGTCCTGCGGACCGACTCCGGCATGCGGTGCATTCTTTAAATAGATACCTACAACACGTGGATACTTGATATCATAAGTCTTTGAAAGGAGCTGTTTAACGAGCTCCGGGCCACCCTCACCGATTGAAATTGCGCCGAGTGCACCGTAACGAGTGTGTGAGTCAGACGCTAAAATCATCTTACCGCATCCAGCGTACATTTCACGCATATACTGATGGATGACCGCTTGATGTGCAGGCACGAATTCGCCGCCGTATTTCTTTGCAGCTGAAAGACCAAAAACGTGATCATCTTCATTTATTGTGCCACCGACTGCACAAAGACTGTTGTGGCAGTTTGTGAGAACATACGGAAGTGGGAACTTCTTAAGACCCGATGCACGTGCTGTTTGGATAATGCCAACATAAGTAATATCGTGTGATGCCATAGCATCCATTTTAATTTTAAGATTCGACATATCATCCGAAGTGTTGTGCTCTTCTAAAATTGAGTATGCAATTGTTTTCTTCTTAGCTTCCTCCGGAGCAGCAAGGCCTACCGCACTTGCTTCCGCCGCATTTAAAAGCTTGCCTTCAAAATAATATGTACCTTCATTTCTGATTGTAATCAAGTAAAATCTCCTCCCACTTTAAATATGAATATATTTTATCACAAAATCAACTTTCACACAAGCTGTTTTGTAAATAAAACCTCCCTTTTAAGTTATTTGTTGCTAAGGTATAAATCCATCCCCTCTTCGTCGAAATGATAGAAAACGGACCACGCTCTTTTCAGGCGGAGTCCGTTTAAGAGATTTTCAAATTGGGATTTATCAATCAGTCATCTTCATGCTCTGTAAGTATTTTATTGAGCTCACGCACAAAATCATGGTAACCTTTGGGAAAATTTTCAGAGCCAATGGCGTGTATTTCCTGTCCGTCATTTACGGTAGCCCTGAAGTCAAACATTATCCCGTCCTTCACATTTTTCGGGTGCTTGCCGTGAAATCCATCCCAGCAGATTACACCGCAGGTATTCATAAGTTCAATAAAATCTGTAATGTCACAAACAGCACTTGCCTCAAGCTCAAGCGTATCTACTCCATTTGAATATACTTTTTTGAAACGCCTGAGTTCTGTTTTCCCGTCTTTGTTTGTGATTTCATACACACTACAGAATCTCATTCCTTGCAAAGTAAGTGTCATCGTTTCAATTGAGGTAATCGTTTTTCTGCAATCATCTGCACAACCGCACAGTCCGATTGATGTCGAAAGCATCATAGTGGTTATTAAAGTTATGAACCTCTTCATTAAAGCACTCCTTTAATTAAAGTTTATCTATCTCCGCAAATTCTTATTTGACTTTTGGTTCATTATATCATATTCTTCTGTTTTCATCAACGCTTAGTGAAACTGACGAAGCTTTATTCAGCAACACTTATCTTGAAAAAGGGACAATAAAAAAAGCGACTTTTAAAAGTCGCTTTTAATATTAAACATCAATACATTCTGCCAAGACTTTCTTACAAGCTTCAGCAGATGCGCGGAAAAGTTCAATCTCCTTCTCCGTAAGCTTCGGAACAACTACCTGCTTTGCGCCTGTATCACCGATAACTGCCGGAAGCGACACCGCAACATCCTCTACACCAAATTCGCCGTCCATAACAGTACTTACTGTACGAATTGTGTCCGAATCACGGAGAATTGATTCTACAAGAACCGAAACACAAGCTGCAACACCGTAATAAGTTGCGCCCTTACGCTTGATTATCTCAGCACCTGCAGAAATAACATCCTGTCTTAATTCCTCTTTAATTTTGTCATCAAGCGGAACACCTGTCATCTTACAGAAATCATCAACCTGAATACCCGCAATGTGAGTGTTACTCCATGCAGGAACCTGTGAATCGCCGTGCTCACCGATGATATAACCGTGAATATTTGAAATATCAACACCAGTGCGCGCTGCAAGAGATGAACGAAGACGAATTGTATCAAGTGAAGTACCACTTCCTAAAACTCTGCCCTTTGGAAGCCCTGTCCACTTAGTAAAAAGATAGGTTAAAATATCAACCGGGTTTGCTACAACCAAGATAACACCACCATTGTAGTGCTGCATAATTGAATCTGCTATACTCTTACCAATTTTCGCATTCTTTTTAGCAAGATCAAGACGGGTTTCGCCCGGCTTTCTGTTCGCACCTGCAGTTACAACAATAACATCGCAATCACGAACACACTCATAACCGCCGGAATAAACCATCATCGGCCCGATAAACGGAAGACCGTGCTTAATATCATCAGCCTCACCTGCCGCCTTATCTGCATCTACATCTATTAAAACAAGTTCAGTACAAATCTGACGTAGTGCAAGGGCATAAGCTGACGCCGCACCGACAAAACCTGCACCAATGACTGCTACTTTTAACGTTCCTTTTCCCATTTTCCTGACACGCTCCTTAGATACTCAACAAATTTCTCCGATTATAGTATACCCGATAAAAGCAAAAATGTAAATAAAAATTTTGGAAAATGATGAATTTTTTTATTATTCGTATAAATAAGTCGATAAGTATCTATCGCCCAAATCAGGAAAAACAGTAACTATTTTCTTAAATTTCCCTTCTCTCGCAAGTCTAATTGCCCCAAAAAGTGCCGCTCCCGCCGAAATTCCAATCAGCATACTTTCATACTGCGATGCAACTTTTACCGTTTCTTTTGCGTTTTCACCGCTTGCTGTAATCACCTTATCAATTATTTTCATATCTAAAATTTCAGGAATAAAACCTGCACCTATTCCCTGCAGTTTGTGAGCTCCGGCACTCTCTCCCGAGATAACTGCAGATGTGTCAGGCTCAACTGCGCAAACCGTTATGTTTTTATTTTTACTTTTCAAAAAGTTCGCGCATCCCGTGAGCGTTCCTCCCGTGCCAACACCTGCTACAAATGCATCGATATCACCTTTCATGTCTTCCCATATTTCGGGTCCTGTAGTTTCAAAATGCGCTCTTGCATTGGCAGGATTTATAAATTGCCCTGCAATTATACTTCCCGGTGTTTTACTTTGAAGTTCTTCAGCTTTGGCAATTGCGCCCGCCATACCAAACTTTCCGTCGGTAAGCACAAGTTCAGCGCCATATGCCGCAAGCAGCTTCCTGCGCTCAACACTCATTGTATCCGGCATTGTTAAAATAACCTTATATCCTCGTGCACCGCCAAGGGCGGCAAGACCTATTCCTGTGTTGCCACTTGTCGGCTCGATTATCGTTGCACCCGGTTTCAATATTCCCCTTTTCTCAGCATCGTCAATCATATACTTTGCCGCGCGATCTTTAATACTGCCGGCAGGATTAAACCCCTCAAGCTTTGCGTAAATTTCAGCATTCAAGCCAAGTGCTTCAGTTAATCTTTCGAGCTTAAATAACGGTGTATTCCCAACCAAATCTGACAAATTGTTGTAAATCATATTTACCTCCTAATTAAGTAACGGCAAGAACTTAAGGCCTGATGCTGTTGCCATTTCCGTAAGCGGAAAGCTGTCCCCCGGGCAATCAGTTGCGTTCCAAGAGCCATGCCCTCCGATTGTTGTTATTGTATTGACGCGAAGCTTTAACCACTCGATAATCTGAAGACCTGCGTTATACTGCGCCTGCGGCATTTTATTTCCTGTTTTGTGGTATGCACCTTGAAATCCTATACTTATTATGTGGCTATTGTTATTTGCTACTCCGGCACCTACATTAAGCCCACGTCCAACATATATTTTTCCGTCAAAGCCTACCCAGAAGTTATAGCCAATTGCGCGCCACTCATTACCCTCAATATGCCAACGCTCTATATCGCGGAACGTTGCAGTCGGATGCTCCATATGATGCAGTGCAATCGAGTCGACCTTACTTAAATTAAGCGGAGTTAATTCCGCAGTTTTTCTGAGTTCTGGAACTTCAAATTTAAATTTATCTGATGCATAGATAAATCCATTTTCACCGATTATTTCATTATCGCCCGTATTCCAATATTCAGCGTCACCAAGTTGCATATACTCGTGCTTTGCAGATGCCTCAACTATTTCATAGTATGCCCAGTGTGAGCTCGAAACATCAGTGAAAATGTTAAACTCCGAATGCGTATCAATTGCAAGCTTATGCGGCACTCTGTCGAGTAGGCGATTTATAATTTTTGTTGTTTCCGCACGCGTTATCGTTTTATTCGGTGCAAAACTGCCATCAGGATAGCCGGATATAAGGCCTTTCGCATAAGCATTTTGAACATATTTGCACGCCCAATGCTCAGCCGGTACATCAGGGAAGGTTTTTGCACTTTCCTTCATCTCACCAACGCGCGAAATTATCGTTGCAAATTCCGCACGTGTTATCGTTTTTTCAGGTTTAAATGAACCGTCAGGGTAGCCGGAAACAATGCCCAGCTTTTGAACAAAGCCAACTGCGTTTGCATACCATTCACTCTCATCTATATCTGAAAACTCCGTTTTATATTCTTTGTTTTCATTAAAAGCTTCATAGCCTAATTTACTTGTAATTCTCGCAAAAAGTGTTGCTGCCTGTGCGCGGGTAAGTTCACCATCGGGCATAAATTTATCTGAACTTCCGGTAAGATATGCATCGTGTATAAGCCATTTTGCAGACTCTTGCTCAGGCTCTTTTCCAGCATAAACCTCGGAATATAATTTGCAAAGATTCGGATTTTCCGCAATACTGCTATAGTTGTAATGCACTTCACCTGTAATTTGAGGAATCTCGCGGTTTAACTCCAGCTGACGGCGCAACTCGTCATTTCCATACCAAACGCTTGTTGCATCTTCAAGCTCTGCACGATAATCAGCCATACCGATATATAGTTCAACATTGGTATCCTGCACAACATCTGCCCACCATTTAACCAGAACCTCATAATCGGCAATATCGTAGCCTATATTCCAATAAATCTGCGGAACTATGTAATCAATCCACTCTTTTTTCACCCATTTGCGAGTATCTGCATATGAATTGAAATAAGTTTGATTTCCTGCCGTGTCCGACCCGTTTGGATTACTTGCCTTATTAGCCCAGATACCTGCGGGACTAACGCCAAATTTCTTGCCGCTTGACATTGCAATCATATGCAAGTCAGAAATCAGCACGTCGATATTATCACGACGCCAATCGTCTATATTATCAAAATTCGCACCATATTTTTTGAAAGCATCTGCATCTGCAAATTCTTGAGACGGATAAAAATAATCATCTAAATGAACGCCATCTATATTGTACTTTTCTACAATTTCGCGCACACCGTTTTTGATAAGTTCACGCACCTCGGGAATGCCGGGGTTGAAGTAATACTGTCCATTTGTGTGCTGCACTACCCATTTTGGATTAATTTTAGCCGGATGCATATCCGAAAGCGAATTAAAATCGCTCTCACTGACCGCAACACGATATGGATTTATCCATGCATGCAGATCAATATTTCGTTTGTGCGCTTCGGATACCCAATATTCAAGTGGGTCGAATCCGTCATCCGGTGCAACACCTTGGCTGCCCGAAATATATTTACTCCAAGGGAAATAACTTGACTTATAAAACGCATCCGCCGTAGGTCTCACTTGTAAAAAAACAGTGTTAAATCCCATATTCTCTGCGTTATCAAGGATTTCGTTCGCCCATTCTTTTAATTTTTCCGATGATGTTGAGTATTCCGCCGGATAATCTATCTGATAAACTGTGGCAACCCAAACTCCACGCAACGGCATCTCCACCGGCATTTCCGATGCACTTGCTGCAAAAGCAAATGCAAAAATTAAGATAAAAGGCACTATGTATTTTAAAAGTTTCAACAATCCCACTCCTTACTAAAAAAGGCAGGGCTATGCCCTACCCCCTTTTAATTATTTTTATTATAACACATCTAAAACAATTTGTCAGCAGAAAATTAGACATATTTTTATGAAATAATTGGAGAAAAAAGAGGTGTCTTATGACACCTCTTAAACTATTCTTCTGTCTGCTCAGGAGCCATTTCTTTAGACTCGTTCTGCGGTACCTCTTCGCCAAAAAGTGCATAGAACGTCTTATCGTCCATAACTTCATTCTCCAAGAGATAGTTCGCAACCTCGTGCAGCTTGTCAATATGCTCGGTTAAAATCTCAGTGCACTTCTCATATGCACCGTCTATAATACTCTTAACTTCGCCATCAATAACACCTGCAACGCTTTCTGAAAAATTATGTCTTGATGCAAAATCGCGTCCTAAGAACACCTCATCATTTTCAGATGCAAAGTTGATTGTTCCAAGCTTCTCACTCATACCATATTTAGTTACCATATCCCGGGCAATACGTGATGCTCGTTGAATATCATTCGACGCTCCGGTTGTTACGTCAGAGAAAATAATTCGTTCTGCAACATTGCCTCCAAGTAACGATACGATTTCTTCAACCATATCTGTACGCGTACGGGTATAAACATCTTCACGCGGGAGTGAAATCGTCATACCGAGTGCGCGACCGCGTGGAACGATTGTAATCTGATGAACCGGGTCCTGAGTTTCCAAAAACTTCATTGCGATTGCGTGGCCCGCCTCGTGATATGCTGTAAGGCGATTTTCTTTTTCGGAACGGACACGCGCTTTCTTTTCCGGCCCCGCGATAACTTTAATCATAGAGTCTTCAATATCGCGCATTGTGATTTCTTTTCGTTCATTTCTAGCTGCAAGAAGAGCTGCTTCATTAAGCAAATTCTCCAAATCTGCAGGGCTAAAGCCACTTGTAGACTTAGCAACCGTTGAAAGTGAAACATCGCTTGCAAGCTTCTTGTTCTTTGCATGAATTTCAAGCACAGCCTCACGGCCACGGATATCCGGAAGACCGACATAAACCTGACGATCAAAACGGCCCGGGCGCATAAGCGCAGGGTCTAAGATATCAGGGCGGTTAGTTGCCGCTATAATGATAACACCTTCGTTGTTGCCGAAGCCGTCCATCTCAACAAGGAGCTGATTTAAAGTCTGTTCACGCTCATCGTGACCGCCACCGTAGCCGGCACCGCGATGACGACCAACAGCATCAATTTCATCAATAAATATTATTGCCGGTGCACCTTTCTTAGCCTGCTCGAACAAATCACGCACACGGGATGCGCCGACACCGACATATAACTCAACGAAGTCAGAACCTGAAATTGAAAGAAATGGAACGCCTGCCTCACCTGCAACCGCCTTTGCGATATATGTTTTACCCGTTCCCGGAGGGCCTACAAGAAGAACACCCTTTGGAATACGAGCACCGATTTCAACGAATTTTGCAGGATTTTTTAGGAAATCAACAATCTCAGAGAGCTCTTCTTTTTCTTCATCTGCACCTGCAACGTCTGCAAATGTAATTTTTTTCTTTTCATCGCTTCCAAGCTTTGTGCGTGCCTTACCAAAGCGTGTCGCCTTGCCTGCACCGCCATCTGCCTTGCTGAATACAAAGAACCACAAAAGCAGAATTCCGCCAATGACAAAAACATACGGCAGAAGCATCATCCACCATGTCGAATCCTGAGTTGGAATCTGATCATACTCTTCAATTGTTCCATTCAACACCTGCTCGTTTATAAGTGCAGAAGTGTCTACTCTGAAATCAGCTCTGATTTGCGGGTCGCTCAAATCATAGGTCATAACACTGCCGTCTCTGAGCCACATTATAAGCTCGCCGCCATTATTTACAATTTTTTCAACTTGCTCAGCTTTCAATGCTCGAACAACATCAGCATAAGTCGGAGGATCCGGCTGTTGCGCACTCAAGAGCGTTGTCGCAAGTGTGATTAGTGCCACGACTATAACAAGAAAAACCAATATATCGCGCACGGATTTTTTCTTCAAAAAACATCGTCCTCTCGTTTATTATTCGTAAACTTCGCGTTTCAGTATACCCGCGTAAGGTAAGTTTCTATATTTTTCAGCATAATCAAGACCGTAACCCACAAGGAATTCATCCGGCACGACCATACCAACATAATCAGCCTCGATATTCGCCGTGCGGCGTTCTTTCTTGTCGAACATAACACAGAGCGACACGGACGCCGGATTTCTCGACTGTAAGTATGAACGGAAATGACTTAATGTATTTCCTGTATCTAAAATATCATCAACTATAATTATATGACGATTTGTAATGTCAAACTCGACATCGCGTTTCAGCTTAAAGCCACTCGAAACCGTGCCGTTACCGTATGACGAAATCTGAACAAACTCCATCTCAACCGGACATTCCATAGCGCGGAACAAATCGGTTGCAAACGGAGCTGCACCTTTCAATATACATAATATAAGCGGATTCTTATCTGCATATTCCTCTGTTAATGTCTTACCCAAAGATTTAACAATTTTTGCTATTTCTTCTTCGCTTACCAATACTTTTTCAACATCATCATGCATTGACTTCAATTGTAATCCCCCCATCGTCTTTCCCCTCTGCAAAACCGAAGCCGCAGAGAGCAATAACTTCCCCATCTTTTTCTATAATTGGAATTTGCTCGCGCATAAAGGACGGAATTTTTGCATCGCATAAAATTTTCTTAACAAGACGGGTTTTTCTTCCACAAAGCTTTATTTTATCACCGTCTTGTCGCGCGCGCACAATGATTTCGCCCGTATTACAGGTGATTTTATAACCTGCAACATAAGCACTTTCACCGCACTTTACCAAAACCGTGCTAAGCTTTTCTACACTATTCAAAAAGTAAACACGCTCATTTGCGCGATACACCTGCAAAGCTTTGTTTATAACAAGCTTTCCCGTGCTTTTTTCGCTTCGCATTAGCTCTATTATATCGCATATGTGAAAAAAATCCAATACCTGTTTTTCATTTTTAACGATTTCTTCACATTTAATTTTTATAACGCGTGAGAGAATTGCATCATTTTCCTGCGCAAGAGCTACAGGCAGATATTCAGGATAGCAGGATACAATTTCTTTTGCGATCTTTGTTAAGCTTTCTTCATCTTTTGAAATAAGCTTTATACAGCGCGTAGCATTTCCTACCGCATCTGAATTCAATTCATTTAACACGGGCAGTATTTTGTGGCGAATAACATTTCTTGTGTACTCATCCCCTGCATTACTTGAATCTTCAACCCAAGCTTGCTTTTGAGTATTTAAAAACTTAATTATTTCTTTTTTTGATATAAAAAGAAGCGGTCTTATAACATTGTCTCGCACGGGCGGAATTCCGCATAACCCTTTTAATCCGCATCCTCTTGACAGATGAAAAATAAGCGTTTCCAGATTGTCCTCAGCATTGTGCGCAGTTGCGATTTTATCAGCCTTAAAGTGGTTCAGTGCGCGGTCAAAAAAATCATATCGTACTTTTCGTGCCCTTTCCTCAATCCCGCTGTTCTTTGGTATTTCAATTTTTTCACAATAAAGCGGAACGCCAAACTTTTCACACAAATCCTCAACAAATTTCTGATCGCGGTCCGATTCCTCACCACGTAGTGAGTGGTTTAAATGACAAGCAAAAAGCGAAATTTTAAGTTTTTCACTTAAAAGACAAAGCGCGCAGAGCATACCAACAGAGTCTGCACCGCCCGAAACCGCGCAGACAACGCGTTCTCCACACGCCAGCATATTATAATCACAAATTGTTTTTAAAACCGAATCAATCATAGTTTAAACGTGAGTGCGGTCAAAATCCGTGAATTTAGTATGTGCACCGTCCCAATGAAGCTTAGCTGTTGTAACTTCACCGTGTCTGTTCTTTGCAATAATAAACTCAGCAACACCCGGCTCTGCACTCTCTTCCTTTGTGTAATAATCATCGCGATAAATAAACAAAACAACGTCTGCATCCTGCTCAATTGCACCGGATTCACGAAGGTCAGCAAGACGCGGTCGGCGATCCCCATCACCTCTCTGCTCAGGACCGCGCGATAACTGTGAAAGACAAAGAACCGGAACATTAAGCTCTTTTGCCATAATTTTAAGTGAACGCGAAATTTCAGAAACCTCCTGAACACGGTTATCCGAACGTCTTCCTGTTGACATAAGCTGAAGATAGTCTATAACTACCATACCCAGCTCATCGCCTAAACGACGGCACTTTGCCTTCATTTCAGGCACGGTTATACCTGATGTGTCGTCAAGATAAATTTTCATACCTGAAAGCTCACTTGATGCGTGTGCAATTGATACCCATTCATCTTCGTTTAAAAGACCCGTTTGCAATTTCTTTGAATCGACAAACGATTCGCTTGAAATCAGACGCATCGCAAGCTGCTCATTTGACATTTCAAGAGAGAAGATAACAACTGCTTTTTCTTTGTTGCGCGCTGCATTGACCGCAAAGTTAAGCGCCGCAGATGTTTTTCCCATACCCGGGCGCGCCGCAAGCAGAACAAGATCTGAATTCTTAAAGCCGTTTAAAGCGTTGTCGATTCCGAAAAATCCACTCGGCATTCCCGGAATTTTACCCTGATTCTGAGCAAGCTCACCTAATTTGTCATACACATCCATAAGAACACTTGAAATACTTGCTAAACCCTTATGTTCTTTTGAATTTCTAACGGCGTAAATCTTCTGTTCTGCAAGCTCAACAAGCTCCTCAGCCTCACCCTCGCCGCTTATTACCATATCCGATATTTCATTCGTCGCCTCGCCGAGTGAACGAAGAAGCGCCTTGTCTTTAACTATTTTTATATAGTTTTTAACGTTGGCTGCAGTAGGCGTAATCTCCATAAGCTCGAAGAAGTATTTTCTTCCTCCTGCTGCATCGGCAAGTCCGCGCACGTCAAGTTGATTGAGTACGGTAACCGCATCAATCGTCTGATTAAGAGT
Organism: Eubacteriales bacterium; assembly: GCA_045589235.1. Classification (GTDB taxonomy): domain Bacteria; phylum Bacillota; class Clostridia; order Oscillospirales; family JAAYXM01; genus RGIG7332. The sequence goes on from JAZNOR010000094.1 coordinate 45,098, forward strand.
CGACATTGAGTAAATCGTCTCAAATATATGGCGATTCTGCGTCATAAAGAAATCTTCAGGACGCAAAATTTCAATTACATCGGATATACAACGTGAATCTATAAGCATTGCGCCGAGCACAGCTTGCTCCGCCTCAATACTATGTGGAAGCTGGCGGCTTAACAGTTCGTCCATATTATGCCTCTTTCACCGTTACAAAAATAGTACCGGAAATATCATTATAAAGCTTTGCGCGAAGTTCATAAGTACCAAATGCCTTGATATTTTCATTTATAACAATTTTGTGGCGGTCAATTTCGATATTAAACTGCGCTTTTAACGCATCCGAAACATCTGAAGTTGTTACCGAACCGAAAAGGCGTCCACCCGAGCCGGCCTTTGCGGAAATTATTACCATACAGCTCTTAAGCTTTTCTGAAAGCTCCTGTGCTGCCGCGCGCTCGCGAGCAACGCGAGCCTCTTCTGCCGCCTGTTTCTGCTTCATTACATTCATATTGTCTGCGCTCGCTTCAACCGCAAGCTTCTTCGGAAACAAGAAATTTCTTGCATAGCCGTCTGATACGTTTATAAGCTGCCCCTTCTTACCCTGACCTTTAACATCTGCCTGTAAAATTACTTTCATAATAAATTACCTCCGTCTATTCATCGTCTACAACCGAATCGATTGCAATCATAAGCTCCGCTAAAACATCTTTCATGTTTTTATCGCGAATCTGGGCACCCGCAGTGGCAAGATGCCCGCCACCGCCGAGTTTTTCCAGAATTATCTGAACATTTATATTTCCAAGCGAACGTGCTGAAATGTAAACACAACCCGATGCCTCGTAGAGCACAAAAGATGCCTGAACCTTTGTAATACTGAGCAGTTCATCTGCCGCCTGCGCCGCAGTAACGCGATCAGATGCTCCGTTATACGCCGCAATGGCGATGCAATTTTTGTAAATTTCTGCACCTTTTACAATTTGTGCGCGGCGCACATAGGAATCCAAATCGTTTTGTAAAAGTCTCTTCACTGCCACAGTGTCTGCTCCTGCACGGCGCAAAAATGCCGCCGC